>DATAHW010000020.1:0-4747 GCA_036262935.1 Gemmatimonadales bacterium
GACCGCGGCGCCCGCCACCGGGCCCACGCGGGCCGCGGCGCCCGGCACCCAGCTCGTGCCGATGGCCGAGCCGACCCGCATGCCCGCGTCGAGCCCCGTCCGGAGCGCCCACACCGCGGTGAGCAGCCGGACCACGTTGTATGTGACGAGGAACCCGAGGATGGCCCACCACCCGGCGCCGAGCACCACGGCCGCGAGCGCCAGTCCCACCAGCGCCGGCACCAGCCCGGCCCAGAAGAGCTCGTCGCCCAGGGCGCCGAGCGGGCTGCAGAGCGCCGTCCGGAGCCGGGCGATCTGCGCGCCGGGCACGGCCTCGTACTCCGCCCGCGCCGTCGCGCCGAGCGCCAGGCCCGCGAGGTTGGGGTTGCAGTTGAAGAACTCCGCCGAGCGGACGACGGCCTCGCCGTGCCGCACCGGATCCACCGTCTTGAGGTCCTCGAGCAGCGGCTCCGCGGCGTAGACCATCCCGACCCCGAGCATGCGCTCGTAGTTCCAGCTCCCCTGCACGGCCATGAGGCGGAGCAATGCGCGCCAGCCGCCGGTCATCGGAGCACCGCCAGCAGCGTCCCGGCCGCCACGCCCGCCGCGAGCCATCTCAGCCGTGCGCCGCGGCCCGCGCTCCGGACGGCGCCCGCCGCGGCAGCGGAGAGCGCGGTGCCGACGGCCACCAGGGTGAGCCCCACCGCCGTGCGGCGGTCGAGCTGGACGCCGTGCGAGAGAGCCCAGGCGAGGAGGAGCCCGAAACCGGTCAGCAGCGCACCGCGCGCTGCGTCCCGCGCGATGCCGCCGTACTGCAGCACGCGGATGGCGCCGCTCTCGCCGGCGGCGAGCGCCGCGGCCCGGCGCTGGATGGCCCGCGCGTTCCGCCGCCGGACCTGCTTGAGGCTCCAGCCGCCGAGCACCGCGAGCACCAGCGCCAGGCCCACGCTCAGGCCCAGTCCCAGCTCCCACGGCGCGCCGGCCGCGAGCGCGGCGCCGGCCACCGCCGCGGGGCCGAAGTCGGGGTAGCGGACGGCGCCGATCGGCAGCACGTCCAGTGCGAACAGCTCGAGCAGCGCGCCGACCCGGAGTCCGGCCTCCACGTCGCCCGCGAGCCAGCCGGCCACGGTGCCGGCCACCAGCGGGCGCGAGATCATCGCCTGGGGGACGCTTACCAGATCGAGCGCCACCAGCGTGCCCCACACGACGAGGAGGAGCACCGCCTCCGGCGCGATCGCCGTCACGCGAGGGCCTTGAGCGCCACGGGCGCGGTGGTCGGCAGGTCCTGCGCGGTCACCTGCGCGCCCGACGTCTGGACCGCTTCGAGCGCGTGCAGCTCGTCGTCGGTGAGATAGACGTAGGGGAGCCGCTCCCGCCTGCCGGGCCGGTGGTGGATGCCGCCGAGGTTGATCCTGTGGACGATCGCCGGAGCGGACCGGTGGAGCGCGACCATGGTTTCGACGTCGCCGGTGAGCAGCATCGTCCGGACCGGGCTCGCCTGCCATTCGTCCAGGCGCGCCGCCGCCTCCGCCACCGTGGCGAAGCGGAGCTCCACGCCCGCCGGCACCGCCATCCGGTAGAGGTCCTGCTCCCAGGCGCTCGCCGCGACGCCCTCGTCCACCAGGACAATGAGCGCGATGCCGAGGGAGCGTCCCCAGCCGATCACCACCTGGCCATGCACCAGCCGGTCATCCACGCGAGAGAGCGCGATCGGCATCAGGGGACCCGGATCGCCGCGCCCCCGGCGATGGCCGCGCGCGCGGCCGCTTCGTCGAGGGCGAGCGTCCGGTGGAACACGAAATCCACCAGCATGGCCAGGTTGACGCCGGTGACCACCTTGGCCATGCCGCCGCTGCGCAGCCGCTTGAGCACGGCGAACAGGCACGAGCCGCTCGAGAGGTCCACGAAGACGACCGCGGGCCCCGCCCCCACCGCCTCCGCGACCCGCTCCTCGAGCGCGCCGCGGTCGCAGCCGGTATTGGAGACGGCCGTGAGCGCGCCGGCGACCCCGCTGATCTGCTCGGCCGCTTCCACCAGGGCATCGGCCAGCCGGCCGTGACACACGACGACGCCCCGCAACCCCTCACTCATAGTCCTCCTGCAGGTACTCGCGCACGCCGCGTTGTTCCTTCATGCGCTTGATGAGCCGGGCGTTGAACGCCGCGGCCACGTCCACACCCGAGTAGCGCAGCAGGTGCATCATCGCCACGACCTCGGACATCACCGTGATATTCTTGCCCGGGTTGAGCGGCACCACGACGCGCGGCACGGCGACGTCGAGGATCAGCGTCTCCTCGCGCGCGAGCCCCGTGCGGTCGCTGTCGCGCGCGGTCTCCCAGTCGTCGAGCTGCACCACGACTTCGATCCGCTTCTGCTGCCGCACCGCGCGCACGCCGAAGAGCGCCGGGATGTCGATCAGCCCGATGCCGCGGATCTCCATGTGGTGCGCCGCCAGCTCGTGCCCCCGGCCGATGAGCACGTCGTTGCCGCGCCGGGTGACCTGGACCACGTCGTCCGCCACCAGGCGGTGGCCGCGCTCGACCAGGTCGAGCACGCACTCGCTCTTGCCGATGCCGGAGCGGCCCACGAACAGCAGGCCCACGCCGTACACGTCGGCCAGCGAGCCGTGCAGGGTGGTGCGCGGCGCGAACGCTTCTTCCAGGATGGGCTTGATGCGCCGGTAGAACTCCGCCGTCTTGAGCCGGGAGCGGAACACCGGCACCCCCCGCGACCGGGCCAGCTCGAGCAGCTCGGCCGGCACCTCCTGGCCCTTGGTGACGAAGATGCAGGGGAGGTCGAACCCGAAGAACTTGACCAGCGACGCCTGCCGGTCCTCGGGCGCGAGCGAGTTGAGATAGGTGATCTCGGTCTCGCCGAAGACGTGGATGCGCTCCGGCGCGAACCGTCCCGTGTAGCCGGCGAGCGCCAGGCCGGGGCTCGCGACTTCCGCACCGGGCATCTGGCGGTCGAGCCCCAGATCGCCCGTGAGCGTCTCAAGCTGGAGCGGGTCGCCGCGTCGGGCGACGAATTCGCGCAGGCGCAGCATCAGCCGAGCGGCTGGATGTCGCGGGAGCGGCGGGGGCGGGTCGAGCCCTTGTCGAGCTGGCGGCGGAGCTTCTCCTCCGCGCGGTCGAGCGCGGTGCGATGGTCGTCCCCCTCGCCGTGGGCCACGAGCCACTCGCCGCGGGCCAGGTGCAGCCGGAGCTCCGCGAACTGCTGGCCGCTGTCGATGCCGAACACGACCGCCGCTTCGACCGGCCCGCGCGCGAGCAGACCCAGGCGCTCGACCACGCTGCGGGCGCGCTCGCGCAGCTCGTCGGAGATCTCGCAGTGGCGGGCGGTGATCGTCGTCTGCATGGCAATCCCTCCTGGCTCAGGCGCCGCCCGAGCCGGCGATGATGGCGTGGAGATGCTGTTCCGTCTCGATGGCGCTGCGCTCCCAGGTGAGGCCTTCGGCAAAGCGGCGGGCGCCGGCGCCCAGGGCTGCCACCAGCGCCGGGGCGCCGGCCAGCTCGAGCATGCGCCGGGCGAGCGCTTCGACGTCGCCGTGCGGGACCAGGAACCCGGTCTCGCCGTCGCGCACCGAGTCTCGCAGCCCCGGGCTGTCGGACGCGATGGACGGAGTCCCGCAGGCGGCCGCCTCGACGACCGTGATGCCCCAGCCCTCCTTGGGCGAGGGGAACACGTTGGCCCACGCGCGGCGGAGCAGCTCGAGCTTCTGCGCCTCGCTCACGAAGCCGTGGAAGCGCACGGCATTGCCCTGCCCCAGCTCGAGCGTCAGCCGCTCGAGCTCGCCCCGGTGGTCGCCGCCGCCGGCGATATCGAGCGACAGGTCCGGCGTGCGGGCACGCGCCAGCGCCAGCGCCCGGATGGCGAGCCCTATTCCTTTATAACGCTTCAGCCGCCCGACGTACAGGAAGGTGGGCGCGGCGGTGCGGCGGCCGTCAGGCGCGGGCGTGAAGGCCGCCGCATCCACCCCCGGATGTATCACGCGCACCCGCTCGGGCGGGACGCCGCGGGCTACGAGATCGTCCCGGGTGCTCTCGCTGATGGCGTGAAAGTCGGCCCGCCGGTACGCCCGGGCGAGCGGGCGCTCGGCCGCCCACACCGTGGCTGCCATGGGCCACGGCGCCTCCTCGAACGCGGTCTCGCCGAACAGGTGCGGCACCACGGCGCAGAACGGCAGATCGGTCATCCCGGCGAGAAAGAGCGGCAGCTTGTTGATGTCCTCCACCACGATGTCGGGGCGCTCCGCCCGGATGGCCTGGCGCACCGCGCCGCGGCCCCGGAGCGCGAAACTGTGCCGGCCGCCGGTGCGCTGGACCTCGATGCCCGAGATGGTGGTGCGCGCCGGCGCGCCGGGCCAACCCGAGCAGACCAGCCGCACGCGATGCCCCCGCGCCGCCACGCGGCCGAAGATCTCGAAGACATGGATCTCGGCCCCGCCCGCGTGCGGGTTGTCGCGGTCCTGCCAGTTGACCACGAGCACGTTCACAGGCGCCCGAGCGCGTGCGCGATCCCGTCGAGCACGCCGTTGATGAAGCCGGGTGCGCGAGCGCCGCCGAACCAGTGGGCCAGCCGCACCGCCTCGTCGATGGCCACCTTGGGCGGCACCTCGCCGCGGCGGAGCTCGAGGATCCCGAGCCGGAGAATGTTCCGCTCCACCACGGCCATCCGGCTCATCCGCCAGTTGTCGCTCGCGCGCGCGGCCTCGGCGTCGAGCGCACCCACGTCCGCGACCACGCCCTGCGCCAGCTCTTCGGCCCGG
>DATAHW010000021.1:0-27498 GCA_036262935.1 Gemmatimonadales bacterium
ATCCCGAGCGCAGCGAGGGATCTACTCACTCGGTATTCGGATACGGCCCGGCGAGATCCCTCGCTGCGCTCGGGATGACAACGCTCCCCTATTCGACTACCCTCTCCTGACCGCCTGCCCGCCGCCCGCCTGCCCGCCTGCCCGCCTACAACGCCAACCCGAGCTGTCCCTCCCGCACCCCCACCACCTCGATCACCGGCAGGGGCACGTCCTGCCGCGCCACGTGGAGCGTGCCCACGAAGCCCGCGCGCCGGAGTGCCGGTGCGACCGTGGCGCGGGCGTCGTCCGCCGAATTGCAGCGCTGGCTCAGGTGCGCCAGCACCACGACCGCGAGCCCCGGGTGGTGCAGCTCCGCCAGGAGGTCGGCGGCCGCGCGGTTGGACAGGTGGCCGCCAGAGCCGGCGATGCGATGCTGAACCACCGGCGGGTAGCCGCTGGTCCGGAGCTGCACTTCGTCGTGATTGGCCTCGAGCACCAGCGCGGTGAGGTTGCGGAGCAGGTAGCGCACCGCGGCCGTGGGCCGGCCGAGGTCGTATGCCACCCCGACGCCGGCCCCATCCGAGGTGCGGATGACAATGGCCACCGGATCGGCGGCATCGTGGCTGGTCGGGCACGCCTCCACGCGGAACGGCCCGAGCTCGACGGTGACGCGGAGGCCGATCGGCACGTGCGCCGCCGCGCCCATCGCGCCGGCCAGCCGTGCCCACGTCCCCATCCCCGTCAGCACCGGCACGCCGAGTCGCCGGGCCAGCCGCGGCGCCCCGCAGGCGTGGTCGCCGTGCTCGTGCGTCAGCGCGATCCCCGCCACCCGCGCGAGCTCGAGTCCGGCCGCATCCGCCCGCCGCTCGATCTCGCGGGCGCTGAATCCGGCATCCAGCAGGAGCGCCATCCCGTCCGCCTCGACCGCGCAGCAGTTGCCGCGCGAGCCCGAGCCCAGGACATAGAGCCGCATCATCGCCCGATGCCCCGGGCAAAGGTGCGCTCCAGCGACGCGCGCCGCTCGGCGGTGAGCGGGACGCCGCGCCGGCTCATCACCCGATCGGCGATCTGGAGAAAGCCGTCGGGCGTGAGCCGCTCCCCGCCGGCGTTCCCCCAGGCGAACGGCGGCACGTAGCGGGGCGGCGCCGCCGGCCCGAACAGGTGCGCGCCGGCCGAGACCACGGTGCCGGTGGCGAGCATCGTCCCGATTGCGGTCTTGGCATGGTCGCCGAAGAGAGTGCCGAGGTTCTGCCGCCCGGTCTCGATCCGCCGGCCGTCGATCTCGAGGCGCACGGGGCCGTAGGTGTTCTTGAGGTTGGATGTCGTCGTGAGAGCGCCGAGGTTGACCCAGTGTCCCACGACGCTGTGGCCGATGAAGCCGTCGTGGCTCTTGTTCGCGTAGCCCAGGAAGACACTCGCCGAGACCTCGCCATGGACCCGGCACTCGGGACCGAACACGGACCCCCGGAGGAAGCCGCCGAGCACCTTGGTGCGCGTGCCCACGTAGACCGGCCCCTCGAGTCGCGACCCGTGGCGCACCTCGACACCCGGCTCGAGCACCACGACGCCCTGCCGCACGTCGAACACCACGCCCGGCTCGACGGCCGCGCCCATCACCACCACGTCGGAGGGGTCGCCCAGCACGAGGCTGCCCTCGGGAACGCCGGTGCTGGGCGCGGAACGGAAATCGGCGCAGTCCTCGCCCAGGAAGCGCTCGAGTGCTGTGATCAGATCGAAGCTGCCGCGGAGCGGCAGCCCGTCGATGTCGCGCGCCTCGCCGCGCTCGTGGGGGCCGGACCATCGCTCGCCGGCCGCGACCATCCAGCCGACCGTAACGCCGGCGTGCGTGAGGCGAAGCGAAGGCGCGATGTCGCTCACGCCCAGGCGATCGCCGGTGGGCGCAAACCAGGAGGCGCCCACGATGGCCGGCCCTTCCACCGACCCCGGCGGCCGCACCGGTGGTTCGTCGGCCTCGTGAAACCCGTCCGCGTGCGCGCCGAGGATGGCGGCCGCCTCCATCTCGCACGCGGCCTCCCACCGCTCGCGGATGCGCCACGCGCCCGCGCGGAGCTCGGCGATCGGCCGGACGCCGGCGAACGGGGCCCACGCCGCACCTGGCCGCTCCGGCTCGAGCAGGTAGAGCGCGGGCATCACTCGATATCGCGGACAGCGGGCGGCAGCGCGTCGAGCAATTGCTTCATGGCGGCCGCGCGCTCGGTCGGCATGATGAGAATGCGGCCGTTGGCCTGCACCACCACGAGGTCCTGCACCCCGGACACCACGATGGGATCGCGCTCCGACCAGACGATGCAGTCGTGCGAGTCCAGGACCACCGCCGGCCCGACCACGACGTTCCCGTTCGGGTCCTTGGGCCGCACCCGCGCCAGCGCCTGCCACGTGCCCACATCGTCCCAGGCGAAGGCCCCGCTCACGACGGCGACCGCGCCGCTCCGCTCCAGCAGGCCCACGTCGATCGAGATCGGGGTGACCCCGCGAAAGAAGCCGGCCACGTCGCCCGCCTCGAGCGCCGGCAGCGCGGCCGACACCTCGGGCGTGTGGCGCGACGCCTCGGCCAGCAGCCGCTCGGCTGTCCAGGCGAAGAGCCCGCTGTTCCAGAGCGCGCCCGCCGCCATGAGGTCGAGCGCGGTGGCAGCGTCGGGCTTTTCGGAGAAGCGGGCGACCGTGCGCACCCCGTCGTCGAGCGGCGCGCCCGGGACGATGTAGCCGTAGCCGGTTTCCGGCCGCGACGGCACCACGCCCACCGTGACCAGCCGGTCGTGCGTGCGCGCGGCCGCGAGGGCGTGGTCGGCTGTGCGCCGGAACGCGGCCGCGTCGCCCACCACCCAGTCGGCGTGCAGCGAGAGCACCTCGGCGTCGGGGTCCCGGCGGCGCGCTTCCCATGTGGCCCAGATGAGCGCCGGTCCGGTCGAGGCCGGTCGCGGCTCGATCAGGAAATTGTCGGCGGGGAGGTTGAGCAGGCTCCTGAGCCGGGTGGCGAGCGACGCCCCCGCGACGACAATCACGCGCTCGCGCGGCACCAGGCCCGCCAGCCGCTCGATGGATTCCTCCGCCGTGGAGCCCGCGCCGGAGAGGGGAAGGAGCTGCTTGGGCGTCTCGGGAGTGCTGAGCGGCCAGAACCGCGTGCCCGAGCCCCCGGCCAGGAGCACGGCCCAGCGCATCAGAGCAGCGACGCCAGCGTGGACCGGTGCTGGCGAAGATCGAAGAGCAGGGGGCCGACGTCGGCGTCGGGCCGGGAGAAAACGGCGAGCCAGTCGTCCGCACCGGCCCGGGCCAGCACCAGCAGCCCGCCCTCGAAATCGAGCACGGCCGTGAGCAGCTCGCCCCGGGCAGCGTCCCGACCCAGCCGCCGCGCATGCTGCGCCAGTGTGGCCGCGAGTGCCGCGACCGGCTCGGCGTCGAACGTGCCGCGTGCCGCGTGATCGATCGGCAGGCCGTCGGCGCTGAGCAGCACCACCGCCTCGACGCCGTCGCGGGCGGCGAGGCCGCGGACCACCTGTTCCAGCTCGGTCATGGGGTAGGACTCCGGGGCAGCGGAAGACGAGCGCAACGTAGGGTCCGTCCTGATCGAAGTCAAGAAATGAACGGCAGTTGACCCCTCTCGGCGCGAGGCTTAAGCTTCCCGCTTCATGTCGACACTCCGCCGTCTGTCCGCGCTCCCGCTGCTGGCGCTTGCCGCCGCGTGCAGCGACCCCAATGCCCTCGGCGACGCGACCGTCACCAATATCGTCGATACCGTGACCATCGGCGCGCTCGAGGGCACCCCGATCTCGACGCCGAGCGGCTACAACATCAATCTCAATGCGGTCCGCACCGACCAGACGGTGGACTTCGAGTTCGCCTACAACATCCGGCAGCTCGCCGACGATACCTACCAGCGGGTACTGGTGCCGCGCGCCGCGCTGGGCATCTCCACCACCAGCGCCAACCCGGGCCTGCAGCATCGCGACGAGAGCTTCGAGGAGCTCACCCGGGCACCCAGCAACGGCTACGTGAGCGATTCCGCCGTGCCGATCGAGCTCGGCGAGCGCTACCTCGTGCGCTCCCGCGTCGTGTGCACCAGCCTGGGCGTGCCGCTCTACGGCAAGCTCCAGATCCTGAGCTTCCAGGACAGCACCGTCACCTTCCAGGTGCTGGCCGATCGAAATTGCGGGTTCAAGGACCTCGATCCCGGCCTGCCGGACAAGTAGCGTCCTCGTGATCGACCTCAAGCGCCTGCGCCAGGATCCGGAGGGGAGCCGCGCGTCGCTGCTCCGGCGTCGCGACCCGTCGGTGGGTCCGCTGCTGGACGACATCCTGGCGCTCGATCGCGAGCGGCGCGAGCGACTCGTGCGCGTCGAGGCGCTCAAGGCCGAGCGCAACGCGGCGAGCCAGGAGGTCGCCCGGCGGAAGCGCGCCGGCGAGCCGGCCGACGAGCTGATGGCGCGCCAGAGGACGTCGGGCGAGGACGTGAAGCTGCTCGACGGCGAGCTGCGCGCGATTGAGGGCCGCCTCGACGAGCTCGTGCTGGCGCTGCCGAACTTCCCGACGCGGGACACACCCGAGGGCGACGCCGCCGCCAACCGGGTGGTTCGCACCTGCGGCGAGCCGCCGACGTTCGACTTCGCGCCCCGCCCGCACTGGGAGCTCGGCGCCGCGCTCGGCATCCTCGACCTCCCCGCGGGCGCGAAGCTGGCCGGTTCGGGGTTTCCGCTCCTGCGCGGCCCGGGCGCGCGCCTGGTGCGCGCCCTGAGTGCCTTCATGCTCGACCTGCACACCCGCGAGCACGCCTACGAGGAGATCGCGCCGCCGTACCTGGCCAACCGCGCGTCGCTCGTGGGCACCGGCCAGCTCCCCAAGTTCGAGGACGACCTCTACGCGGTCCCTTCGGACGATCTCTTCCTGATCCCCACGGCGGAAGTTCCGCTCACCAATATTCACCGCGACGAGATTCTCGACGCCGCCGACCTGCCGCGCGGGTACTGCGCATGGACGCCGTGCTTCCGCCGCGAGGCAGGCGCGCACGGCAAAGACACGCGGGGGCTCATCCGCGTGCACCAGTTCGACAAGGTGGAGCTGGTGCGCTTCAGCCGCCCGGAAGACGCCGAGGCGGAGCACACGCGCATGACCGGCCACGCCGAGACGGTGCTGCGGCGGCTCGGACTCCCCTACCGCGTGCTCGAGCTCGCCGCCGGCGATCTCGGCTTCGCCAGCGCGCGCACCTACGACCTCGAGGTGTGGGCTGCCGGCATCGGCGGCTGGCTCGAGGCGTCGAGCTCGAGCAACTTCACCGATTTTCAGGCCCGCCGCGCCAACATCCGGTACCGGCCCGCGGCGGGGGCCAGGCCAGAATTCGTTCACACGCTCAACGCTTCGGGCGTGGCGTTCCCCCGCACCATCATCGCCCTCTTGGAGAACTACCAGGCGGCCGACGGCTCCGTGCGGGTGCCGGACGCACTGGTCCCCTACCTCGGCGTGGACCGTCTGGCCCCGCGTGCGTAGGGAGCGGCTCCAGCGCTTCGCGCCGACGCTGGCGGTGGTGCTGGTGGGGCTGCTCGCCGGTTTGAGCCTCGGCTCCGGGCTGCTGGTGCTTCGCCACTTCAAGGCCGACGCGACCGCCACCAGCCGGCTCTACTCCGGGGTGTTCGGCGGCTTGAACGATCCGCGTCCCGGCGCCGAAGCGGAGGCACTCCTGCGCCTGGGCGCGCAGGTGCGGGCGCTGGGGCTGCCGCTCGTGGTCACCGACCGGAGCGGCCGCGTAACCGCCGCGGCCAACCTGCCGTTCGCCCTGCCGCTCGACGATCCGCGCGTGAAGCAATACGCCGCGCGCCTCGACCGGTGGAACCCGCCCATCGTAGACGAGATGATCGGCACGGTGCACTACGGCCCCCTCCCGGCGCAGCGGAACCTCACGGCGCTCGCCATCCTGCAGGGCCTCACGATCGCCGTGATGGTCGCCGTCGCCATCTTCGCCTATCGGAGCGCCATGGCGGCGCAGCGCGACCGGCTCTGGGTCGCCATGGCGCGCGAGGCGGCCCATCAGATGGGGACGCCGCTCATGAGCCTGCAGGGCTGGATCGAGCGCGTCCGCTCGCGGCCGGGATCGCCGCCCGGACTGGCCGAGCACCTCGCGGCCGATGCCGACCGGCTCGACCGGGTGGCCCAGCGGTTCGAGCGGATCGGCAATCCGGCCAAGCGCGAGCCCGTGGGACTCGGCGCCCTGGGCGGCCGGGTGGCCGGCTACTTCGAGCACCGGCTTCCCCGGCGGGCCAATCCGATCGAGCTCCGGCTCGAGGCGCCGGGCATGGGCCCGATGGTCGTGGGCGACGCGGTGCTGCTCGAGTGGACGCTCGAGGCGCTGGTAAAGAATGCGATCGATGCCCTGCAGGGCCGCGCCGGGACGATTATTCTGCGAGTCGGCGCGGAGCAGGGGATGGGCGAAATCCGGGTGATCGATGACGGGCCCGGCGTCCCCCGCGAGATCCGTCGCAGTCTGTTCGAGCCAGGGATCACCACCAAGCCGGGCGGCTGGGGCATCGGCCTGGCGCTCGCCCGCCGCGTGGTGGAGGACGCCCATCGCGGCACCCTGATGCTCGAGCCCTCGGAAAAGGGAGCTTCTTTCGTGATTCGTCTGCCGCTGGCGGAAGCCGCGTGATCGATACGCCCGCCCCCAGCCTGGGGCACGCCCTCAACCCCGCGCAGCGCGAGGCCGTGGAGCACGTCCACGGGCCGCTGCTCGTGCTCGCCGGCGCGGGCTCGGGGAAGACGCGCGTCCTCACCACGCGCATCGCCGCGCTCATCGACCGGCACGGCGTGCCGCCCGAGCGGATCTTCGCCGTGACCTTCACCAACAAGGCCGCGGGCGAGATGAAGCAGCGCATCGGGCGGCTGCTCGAGCGCGATCCGTCTGGGCTGTGGATCGGCACTTTCCACTCCCTTTCGGCGCGGCTGCTCCGGCGCGAGGCCGAGCTGCTCGGTTTCGGCCGTCAGTTCACCATCTACGACGAAGACGACCGGCTGAGCCTGATCAAGCGGCTCATGGATCAGCGCGGCCACTCGACCAAGCTGTTTCCTCCCCGCGCGGTGCAGTCGCTCATCTCCGGTGCCAAGAACCGGATGGTCCCGCCGGCGGAGCTCGCCCTGGGCGTGTCGCAGTTCGATCGGCTGGCCCAGGTGGCGGCCGACGTCTACGCCGCCATGGGCCCGGCGCTCAAGGCCGCGAACGCGATGGATTTCGACGACCTGCTGCTGCATCCGCTCACACTCTTCCGCGAGCACCCGGATCGGCTCCGCGCGTATCAGGCGCGGTTCAGTTTCATCCTGGTAGACGAGTTCCAGGACACCAACCGGGCGCAGTACGAGCTGATCCGGCTGCTCGGCGCGCACGGGAACGTCTGTGCCGTGGGCGACGACGATCAGTCCATCTACGGCTGGCGCGGCGCGGACGTGCGCAACATGCAGGATTTCCTCAAGGACTTCCCCGGCGCCCGGCTGGTGCGGCTGGAGGAGAACTATCGCTCCACCCAGGTGGTGCTCGACGCCGCCAACGGCGTCATCGCCGAGAACACCGGGCGCATCGGCAAGACGCTGACGACCCGGCGGAGCGGAGGCGAGGCCGTCACGCTCGTCGCCGCGGCCGACGAGCGGGACGAGGCGGAGTGGGTCGTGCGCGAGCTGGAGCGCCGGAGCGCGGCCGGTGACTGGGGCTACGCCGAGATGGCCGTGCTCTATCGCACCAACGCCCAGTCGCGGGCGCTCGAGGAAGGCTTCCGCCGGGCCGGCGTCCCCTATCGCCTGATCGGTGCGATCAGTTTTTACGAGCGCCGCGAGGTAAAGGACCTGCTGGCCTATCTGCGGCTCATCGCCAATCCCGCCGATGACGAGGCGTTTCTCCGTGCGGTCGCCGTCCCGCGCCGGGGGCTCGGCGATACCAGCCTCGCGACGCTTGGCCGGACGGCCGCGCAGTGGAGCAAGCCGCTGCTCGATACCGCGCGCGGATCCGACGGCATCGCCGAGCTCCGGCCCAATGTCCGCGAGGCCTTTCGCGCGTTCGCGGCGCTCATCGACGGACTCGCCCAGCGCGCGCGGCACCTGCCGACGGCGGACGTGCTCGAACAGTTGATCCGCGCCATCGACTACGAGGCGCTGCTGCATGCCGAAGGCCCCGAGGGCGCCGACCGGTGGGAGAACGTCCGCGAACTGCTGGCCAGTGCCGCGAACTGGTCCGAGGTGGTGGTGGACGAGTCGGAGGGAACGCCGCTCGAGCGCTTCCTCGCGGAGGCCGCGTTGCTCTCGTCGGGCGACACCGTAGTCGGACGCGAGGACGGCGTCACCCTCATGACCCTGCACACCGCCAAGGGGCTCGAGTGGCCGGTGGTGGTGCTGACGGGACTCGAGAATGGCCTGTTCCCGCTCGCCCGCGCGGAGGAGCAACCCGACGGTCTCGAGGAGGAGCGCCGGCTCTGCTACGTCGGCCTCACCCGCGCCAAGGACAAGCTCTATCTCACCTGGGCCCGGGCCCGGCGCCGCGGGGGCGAGCTCCGCCCGGGGATCCCGTCCCGATTCCTCCGCGCGCTCCCCCCCGCCATCCTGGACGAGCGGCGGACGACCGCGCTGTGGGCGCCGGGATGGTCGGGCGGGCGGGCAGGCGGTCATGCAGTCAGGCGCTCGGAGGCATCCCTGACTGCCCGGCCGCCCGACCGCCCGACCGAAGAGCTCTCCCAGGATGCTCCGCGCTACGTCAAGGGCGAGCGCGTCCGCCACCGACGGTTCGGCGGCGGGACCATCCAGGGGCTGACCGGCACGGGACGCGACCTCAAGGTGTCGGTGGCCTTCGACGACGTGGAGGTGGGCGTCAAGCAACTGCTCGTGGCGTACGCGGGACTCGAGCGGGAATGGGAGAGCGCATGAGCATCGGCCGGGACGAGGTCCTCCACGTGGCCCGGCTGGCGGAGCTCGCGGTCGACGAGGCCGACCTCGACCGCCTCGTCGCACAGCTGAATGGCATCGTGGACTACGTGGCCCGGCTGGACCAGGTCCCAGTCGATGGGGCCACGGACCTGTTCCTTCCCGGCCCCCGCGAAGTGGCTCTCCGCGAGGATGTGCCCGGCCCGGTCCCGCTGGCCCGGCCGCCGGCGGCGTTCGCCCCCGAGTTCGCCGACGGCTTCTTTCTCGTGCCGCGGCACGGAGCCATGGAGGAACCGTGAGCACCGCCGCCCTGGCCCGGGCCACCGGCGAGCGCCTGGCCGCGGCCGATGCGGCCGGACTGAACGCAACGCTCCATTGGTCTCAGGCACAGCTCGACGCTGAGGCCGCCCGGGTGGACGCGATGCCCGCGCCCGGCCCGCTCGCCGGTGTGGCGATCGCGGTCAAGGACAACATCGTCACCACCGACATGCCGACGACCTGCGCGTCGCGCATCCTGGAGGGGTACGTCTCGCCCTACGACGCGACCGCCATCCGCCGGCTCCGCGCCGCCGGCGCGCTCGTGGCCGCCAAGGCCAACATGGACGAGTTCGCGATGGGGTCGTCCACGGAGCACTCGGCGTTCGGCCGGGTACGGCATCCGCTGGATCCGAGCCGCGTACCCGGCGGCTCCTCCGGCGGCTCGGCGGCGCTGGTCGCGGCCGGGGTCGTGCCCGCGGCGCTCGGCTCGGAGACCGGCGGGTCCGTGCGGCAGCCGGCGAGCTTCTGCGGCGTGGTAGGCGTGAAGCCGAGCTACGGACGGGTGAGCCGCTATGGGCTGGCGGCCTTCGGCTCCTCGCTCGACTGCATCTCGGCCTTCGGCCGCACCGTGGCCGACGCCGCCGGCGTCCTGAGCGCGATGAGCGGCCACGATCCGCTCGACAGCACTACGCTCGATCAACCACCGATGGGAGTGCCCGGGCCGCTGGCCGATCTCCGCGGCCTCCGGGTGGGTCTGCCACGCGAGTACTTCCCGGCCGATCTCGACCCCGGCGTCGCCGCGGCGATGGAGCGGACCAGCGCGGCGCTCCGGGAGCTCGGCGCCGAACTGGTCGAGGTCTCGCTCCCCCATTCGGCCTACGCCGTCCCGACCTATTACATCGTCGCGCCCGCCGAAGCCGCAGCCAACCTCGCGCGCTACGACGGCGTCCGCTACGGACCGCGTCACATCGGGCCCGGCGGCGACATCCGCGCGCTCTACCAGGCCACCCGTGGCCAGGGCTTCGGACCCGAGGTGCAGCGCCGCATTCTGGTGGGGACGTACGTTCTGAGCGCCGGCTACTACGACGCCTATTACCGGAAGGCCCAGCGGGTGCGTGCGCTCATCGCCGACGACTTCCGGCGCGTGTTCGAGGGCGGCTTCGACCTCCTGCTGACCCCCACCACGCCGACGCCCGCGTTCCGCGCGGGAGAAAAGACCGCGGACCCCGTCTCCATGTATCTGGCGGATGTGTTCGTGTGCGCCATCAGCCTGGCCGGACTGCCCGCCTTGAGCCTCCCGGCCGGCCGGAGCGAAGGGCTGCCGGTCGGGGCCCAGCTCATCGCGCCGTTCTTCGCCGACGAGCGGCTGCTCGCCGCGGCGATGACGCTCGAAGGGATCATCGCGCCCGACGCGGAGGTGCGCTGATGGCATGGGAGACCGTGATCGGGCTCGAGGTCCACGTCCAGCTCAGCACGCGGACCAAGATGTTCTGCGCCTGTCGCACCACCTTCGGCGACCCGCCCAACACGAACGTGTGCCCCACCTGCCTGGGCCTTCCGGGCGCGCTCCCCGTGCCCAACGCCGAGGCCGTCCGGCTCGGCACCCGCGCGGCTCTCGCGCTCGGCTGCACGGTGCACCCGGTGAGCGTGTTTGCCCGGAAGAATTACTTCTATCCCGATCTCCCCAAGGGATATCAGATCTCGCAATTCGACCGGCCGCTCGCCACCGGTGGACGCGTGGCGTTCGAGTCGCCCGAGCGCGGCCGGCTGGAGGTCGGTGTCACCCGGCTGCATCTGGAGGAGGACGCCGGCAAGCTGATCCACGACCGGTTCCCCGGGAAGACGGCCGTGGACCTGAACCGCGCCGGAACGCCGCTCGCCGAGATCGTGAGCGAGCCGGACATGCGCACGCCGGCCGACGCGCGCGCGTACCTGGTCACCCTGCGCCAGATCCTGGTGTACGCGGGCGTGAGCGACTGCAGCATGGAGCAGGGGAGCCTCAGGGTAGACGCCAACATCTCGATCCGGCGGCCCGGCGCACCCGGGCTCGGGACCAAGGCGGAGGTGAAGAACCTCAACTCGTTCGCCAATGTCGAGCGCGCTCTCGAAGCCGAGCGCGAGCGCCAGATCGGTCTGGTGGAGCGGGGCGAACGGGTGGCTCAGGTCACCCTCCTTTTCAATGCCGGCAGCGGTGAGGTTCGCCCGCTCCGGTCCAAGGAGGAGAGCCATGACTACCGATACTTCCCCGATCCGGACCTGCCGCCCCTGGTCCTGGCGCCGGAGTGGGTCGCCGACCAGCGCCTGGCGCTCCCCGAGCTGCCGGACGCGCGCCGCGCCCGCTTCGAGTTGGCCTTCGGCCTTCCGGCCTACGACGCCCGGGTGCTCGCCAGCGAGGTTGCTCTGGCCGAGTACTACGAGTCGGTGGTCGCGGCCGGCGTCGAGCCCAAGGCCGCGGCCAACTGGGTCATGGGCGACGTGATGACGAGCTACAACGAGACCGGCGCCTTCCCGGTGGAGGCGTCGCGCCTGGCGGCGCTGGTCACGCTCGTTCGGGACGGCGTGGTGAGCCACCAGGCCGCCAAGCGCGTCTACGCCGAGCTCGCCCGGCGCCCGGATGAGGCGCCCGGCGCCGCCGCCGAGCGGCTCGGCCTGCTGCAGGTGAGCGATCAGGGTGCGCTGGCCGGCTGGGTGGACGACGTCCTCTCGGAGCACCCCGCCGAGGTGGCGCGCTACCGGGGAGGCGAGACCAAGTTGATGGGATTCTTCGTCGGGCAGGTGATGAAGCGGAGCAGGGGGAAGGCCGATCCCAAGGGGGTGCAGCCGGTGCTGCAGGAGAAGCTCCGGTAGGTTCCTTCAAGCTAGCCCCGCCAGAGCGAGCACGATTGCCCAAGCAAGGCGGGCCGGACCCTCAAGGGCTCCGGCCCGTCCCGTCCAGCGGCTCAGCGGTCTCACGGGAGCGTAATAGCGGGCTCCGTGAAGCCGACGAAGGTAAGAGTGTACGAGAAGCTCGAGATCGTGGGGGTGCCTTCCAACAGCAACTTGTCCCAGTTCGGGTTGGGGCAGGTGGCGGCGGCAAGGAACTCCGCCTCGGTCGGCGCCTCCGCTGCACTGATGTCGATCGAGGGCACCTGGAGATTCCCGTTCTTCGGGGCCAGAGCGAGGTCGGCCGCATCAGCATTCTCGACCTGGGTCTTCACGTCGACGATCTTGCCGCCATTGTTTCTGCACCGGACGGTGGCCGTATACGTCACCGACAGTTCCAAGTTCGCGTTCGTGTGGCCGACGCCGTTGATCTGGGTCGCGGTGCAACTGATGGTAAGTCCGTTGATAGTGCACACGGGCTCGGAAGAACCTTGCGCGTAATGTGCTCCCGTAGGCGCAGTAGTATTGGTGAAACTCGTCAGGAGCAGTGGCTTGGAGCCCGAGGTCGGACTCGTGCTGGTATCGCTGCAGGCGGCTGCGAGTACCAGCACCGCGATGGGGATGAAGCGGGTGGATCGCATTGCGGTGTCCTCAGGGGAGTTGAGGGTTGCTTGCCGATCGTCGCGCCGGCGGTGCTTCCTCTCGGCAAGCCGGTGGCCGTGGGCTGGCCCCCGGCTTTCCGAACCTGTCTGCTCGCCGGGAGTGGGAGAGATGCGTGGCCGCAGGTAGGATCAAACATCCTATTGTCCCCGATGCGGACACGCCTCTATTCTATGCGCTCCGGGTTATGCGCCTGTTATCGTGCTGTACATCGCGGCGTTATATCGCCGATGCTGTATGCTTCGTCTGACCATGCTGGGTACCCTCGCCTTGCAGAGCAGCCACGGGCCGCTCGCCGGGGCCGCCCTCCGTCACCGTCCGCTGGCAATTCTCGCCCTCGCCGCCACCTTCGCGCCCTGCGGAGTGAGCCGTGACAAGGTAGTGGCCTCTCTCTGGCCCGAAAGCGACAGAAAACACTCGCACAACTGCCTGAGGCAGACCCTGTTCGCGATCCGCCGGGATCTCGGCCACAAACTCTTTCTTCCAGGGCCCTCGACACTCCGGCTCGATCCCGGGGTGCTCGCTGTCGATTGTTGGGAGTTCGAACGGGCGCTCGCGCGCCGCGCCTACCGAGAGGCGGTCGATGCCTACCGCGGACCGTTTCTGGACGGGTTCTACGTGTCGGGGCTGGCCGAGTTCGAGCGCTGGACGGAGTGCGAGCGGGACAGGCTGGCGCACCGCTATCAAGGAGCCCTGGAGGCGCTCGTGGCCGAGGCGGAAGGCGCTGGCGACTGGGGCGGAGCGGTTGAATGGTGGTCTCGCCTGATCGAGCTCGATCCGCTCAGCTCACGCATCGCTCTGGGACTGATGCGGGCACTCGTGGCGGCGGGGGATTGTGCCGAGGCGCTCCGGCGCGCCGCCGTCCACGAGCGGCTGCTGCGCGTGGAGCTGGAGATCCTGCCCGACACCGGGGAACGGGTGTTCGTTGAGCGTCTGCGGCGGCGCTACGCAGTGGACGCGGCCGGCTCGGCATCCGGGCCGAGGTGAAGAACCCGAGTTCCTGCCCGGTCGCCCAACGTCCCGCCGTAGAACCCGCGCTCGGAATGAGGCCGCAGTCCGAGTCGGCGCACCACGGCGTGGGCGTTCAGCGGTCGTTGCTCACGAGCGCCTGCGGCGAGGGCGCCGCGCGCTCCGGCGCGCCCCAGGGGAGCCGCTGCGTGATGCGGCTCCAGAAGTCGAGCGGCCGGTCGGGCAGTCCGAAGTGCTCCTCGGCCGCGCCCTCGAGCCGGGACGTGTTGCGGCGGCCCACGTCGCGCAGCACCCGCCGGCGCAGCTCCTTCGCGGTCTTGAGCGGCCGCTCGCCGGACGGATCGAGCTGCAGAGCGGGGGAGGCGGTGCTCGCCAGGAAGGCCATCATGTAGTCGAACGACAGGCCCAGGTGCCGTTCGACATCGGCGTCGGTGAGCGGCCACCGGCTGTATTCCCGGGCCACCTGGGTGGCCCGCTGCCAGCTCGGGCTCTCGGTGAGCCGCACCATCCCCCGAAACAGGCGCCGGTTCGTGCGCACGCTGAAGATCGTCGGCGAGATGATCCGGTCGAGGTGCGCGTCGGCATCGGTGTGGTTGAGCAGGATCACGTCGCGGGCCGAGCGCGCGTACGCGTCGCCCAGGTGGGTCTCGACCCGCGTCTCCCAGTACGAGTGGCCCACTGCCGCCGTGCTGCTCGTGATCATGAGCTGGCGCGGGACGAAGTAGTTGTGCGCCACGGTGTCGGCCGCGAGGTGGCTGAGATATCCCAGTCCGAAGGCCCGGAGCGCGTCCGAGCCGGCCAGGTCGTGGATCTCCTGGCCCACGTGCCAGTAGTGGCAGTGACGGCCGAGCGGCGCGTAGTGCTTCGCGATGGACGAGTCGGCCGCGATGTTCCCGTAGAGGTAGTCGAACGGATACGCCCGCAGCAGATCGGCTACGGTCGCGGGGAGCTGCGGCAGGCTCGAGAGCACGGACTCGCCGAGATAGATGTGCGTGCCGGGCGTCCATGCGTGCGCGGCGGAGGGCAGGGCCAGCAGCACCAGCCCCACGCCCGCAAAGGCGAGCGCGAGGCGTCCGGCCGTCATGCGCGCCCGGCCGCCAGGACGCGCCGCACACGGCCAAGCATCCCGTTCCCCCGCCGCACGGAGCGGAGCGTGGCCGCCACGTCGAGCGCGGTATCCTCCACTTCGCCGTGGACCACGTCGTACAGTGTCTCCAGGTCCTCCAGCTTGTGCTCCACCCGGTCCACCCCCCGTACCAGCTTGCGCCGGACCCGCCGGCTGGTCTGGGCAAATGCCCCGGCTTCGTGCCGCACCAGCACCATCAGATCCTGCCCTTGTTCCGTCAGGCGGCGTACCGCCTTGAGCGCCTGCGCGGCGTCGTCCTGCAGTCCGTCGACCAGCCCGCTGATCTTCCGGGCCTGCGATGAGAGGCGGAGCGCGGCGATGGCCACGGCGATGGCGGCCGCCAGGATCGAGAGCGCGATGACCGCCACCGAAATGGCGATCGTCGGGCCGACCCAGCCGGCCTCGGCGACGACCTGCAGCAGTGCGAGTGTGTGCGATCCCACGGTGACCTCCCCGAAAAGGCCCGGCGTGCCGGCGGCCCTGACGTGCAGCGGCGAGTACGAAGGGTAAAACAACGCGGTCCCACGTGCATCGCAACCCCCTCGATCCGCTTGACGCGCTTCCCCGACACCGGCAGCTTTGCGCATGCCTCCACGATATCTGGTCCGCGGACAGCGTCCGCTGCGTGGTTCGATCCGGCCGGCGGGCAACAAGAACGCCGCGCTGCCGATTCTCGCCGCCACCCTGCTCGCCGACGGCCCGATGGAGCTCGACAACATCCCCCGCATCCGGGATGTCGAGACCATGCTGGCCCTGCTGGCCGACCTCGGCGCCGCGGTCGAGTGGACCGGACCCAATCTGGTCCGCGTCGATGCACGCCCGGTGCGCCCCAAGGCGCTCGATCCGAAGCTGTGCACCCGCATCCGCGCCTCCATCCTCCTCGCCGGGCCGCTGCTCGCCCGGTTCGGCCTCGTCACCCTGCCCCCCCCCGGCGGCGACGTCATCGGACGGCGCCGGGTCGACACCCATTTCCTCGCGCTCGAGCAGCTCGGCGCCTCCGTCACCGTGGGCGATCGCTACGAGCTCGAGGCCAAACGGGGCCTGCATGGGGCCGATATTTTTCTGGATGAGCCGAGCGTCACCGGCACCGAGAACGCGCTGATGGCGGCGGTCGCGGCCCGGGGACGCACCGTGCTGCGGAACGCGGCCTGCGAACCGCACGTACAGGACCTGGCCCGCGCGCTGGTGGCGATGGGCGCGCAGATCGACGGCATCGGGTCGAACGTCTACGTCATCGAGGGCGGCCGGCCTCTCACCGGCACGGCCTACGCCATCGGCCCGGATCACATCGAGATCGGGAGCTTCATCGGTCTGGCCGCCGTCACCAACGGCGAGATCACCATCGAGCCCGTGCGCCCGGAGGACCTGCGGAGCACGCTCCTGGGCTTCGAGCGGCTGGGTATCCGGCCGCGGATCGACGGCCAGCGGCTCACCGTGGACGCGGGACAGGAGCGGCGGATTCGCCCCGATCTGGGCGGCCACGTGCCCAAGCTGGAAGACGGGCCCTGGCCCGCGTTCCCCGCCGATGTCATGTCCACCACCATCGTCACCGCCACGCAGTGCTCGGGCATGCTCCTGGTGTTCGAGAAGATGTTCGAATCGCGCCTCTTCTTCGTGGACAAGCTCATCGGCATGGGCGCGCGCATCGTGCTCTGCGACCCGCATCGTGCGGTGATCTCGGGCCCCTCGCCGCTCAAGGGCGGCACCGTCGAGTCGCCCGACATCCGGGCGGGCATGGCGATGCTGCTGGCGGCGCTCGCCGCCGAAGGCTCGAGCATCATCCACAACGTGGGCCAGATCGAGCGCGGCTACGAGCGGATCGACGAGCGGCTCCGGGCGCTGGGCGCCGATATCGAGCGGGCGGATGACTGAGTGCCGCCCGCCACGACTCTCCACGAGCTCCCCGCGGCCGGCCCGCTCCCGCTGTTCACGCTCCCCGACTGGCACGCCCTCTACGGCGTCACCGCCGGCATCACCGGCCGGGGCGGCGGCTCGGGCCGCGGGTTCGATCTCGGCCTCGGGAGCGCGGCCCCCGTCGGCGAGGTGATGAGCCGCTGGCGCGACTTCCGTCACGCCATCCCCGGCTTCGACGCCGTCGTCCTGGGCAACCAGGTGCACGGCACCGTGGTGGCGACCGCCGGACCAGGGCACGGCTGGATCCAGCACGAGGGTGTGGACGGATGGGTCACCACCAGCCCCGGCGTGCTGCTGAGCGTCACCGTGGCCGACTGCATCCCGGTCTACCTGGTCGTTCCCGGTCGCGGGGTCGCCCTGCTGCACGCCGGCTGGCGCGGCACCGCCGGCGGGATCCTGGATATCGGCCTGGAGCAGTTGCTCACCGTCACCGGCGCTGCCGCCGGCGACGTGTTGCTGCACTGCGGGGTTGGCATCTGCGGGGGCTGCTACGAAGTCGGCGCCGAGGTCCTGGACGGCTGCGGGCTGCCATCCGACGGGCCCGGCCCCTGGCACCTGGATCTGCGCGCGCACCTCGCCGCGCGAGCCGGGGCCCTTGGAGTCGGGGCGGTCACCGTCTCCGGCTGGTGCAGCGCGCATGACCGCCCTTCCTTTTATAGTCACCGGGCATCCGGCGGGACGGACGGACGGATGGTGGCCTATGTCGGGATGCCTCGGCCCGATTGACTCCGCCAGCCCGTGGGGATAATATTTCGGTGCTGTCCCGGGGGCGCCTGTTGGGGGTGTACTGTCGATGTGGGGGAGTTCCCCCACATTTTTTTTCCTGCAATGCCGATGTCTGCCGACGCGCTCATCGCACCGATTCGCGACCATCTCGCCGGCCTCGGATTCGAGCTCGCCGATCTGCGCCGCGTCGGAACGCTGGAGCGCCCCATTCTGCAGGTGCGGGTGGACCGCCCGGACAGCCGGCCCGGCCAGGGAGTCACGGCCGGCGACTGTGCGGCCATCAGCCGGTCTCTCGAGCACTTTCTGGAATCCAGGGCGATGGTCGGGCCGCGGTATGTGCTGGAGGTCTCCTCACCCGGGATCGAGCGGCCGCTCCGCTGGCCGGAGCACTGGCGCCGCTTTGTCGGCCGCCGCGCCCGGGTCCGGTCCGACGCGCTCGGCGGGCGCCGCCAGGTGGAGATCGTCGCGGTCCCCGACGACGAGCACGTGACCGTGCGGGGCCAGGACGGCGCGGATGTTACCGTGCCGCTCGCCGATGTCCGCGAGGCGACGCTGGTGTGGGAAGGACCCGCTCAACAGGAGTGACACGCATGGCAGGATCGACCGAAATGTTGGCCGCGTTCCGCGAGCTGACCACCGCGAAGCAGTTGGAGCGCTCCGATCTGCTGGATCTGCTGCGGGACGGCATTCAGGCGGCGCTGGTCCGGAAGTTCGGGCCGAACGTCAAGTTCGAGCTGAGCGTGGACGAGCTGCAGGGCACCATCAAGGTGGTGCGCCTCCGCCAGGTGGTGGAGACGGTCGAGGACCCGAGCTGGCAGATCCCGCTCGAGGAGGCGCGGTTCGAGGATCCGGACTTCCAGCTCGGCGACATGCTCGAGGAGGAAGTGCCCTTCGTCGAGTTCGGCCGCCTCGCCGTGCAGGCCGCCAAGCAGCGCATCATCCAGCGCGTCCGTGAGGGCGAGCGGATGCGGATTCGCGAGGAGTTCGCCTCCAAGGTGGGCGAGCTCCTCTCCGGCGAGGTTCAGCAGATCGAGCGCGGCAAGCTGGTCATCATGCTGAACAAGTTCCGCGAGGCGGAGGCGATCATCCCCTACCGCGAGCAGAACCACCGCGAGCACTTTCATCAGGGCGACACCATCCGCGCGGTGCTGAAGCGGCTGGAGGAAACCCCCAAGGGGCCGCGGCTCATCCTGTCCCGCGGCGACCCGCTGTTCGTCAAGGCGCTGTTCAAGCTCGAGGTGCCCGAGATCCAGCAGCAGATCGTCGAGATCCGCGCCATCGCGCGCGAAGTGGGCAGCCGGACCAAGGTGGCCGTCATCTCCCGCGACGATGCCATCGATCCGGTGGGCGCCTGCGTGGGCCTTAAGGGCTCGCGGGTGCAGGCCGTCGTGAACGAGCTCGGCGGTGAGCGCATCGACATCGTGCCCTGGTCCCCCGATCCGGAGCGGTTCGCCCGGCTGGCGCTCGCCCCGGCCCGGGTGGCCAAGGTGTTCAGCGATCCCGAGGCCAAGACCATCCAGGCCGTGGTGGACGAGGACCAGCTCTCGCTCGCCATCGGCCGGAACGGGCAGAACGTGCGGCTCGCCTCCGAGCTCACCGGCTGGAAGATCGATCTCTACTCCAGTCGCGAGTGGCTGGAGCGCGGCGGCGAGGGTCCGCTGTTCGCCCCGCTCCCGCCCGAGGAGGAGACCGTCGCCCAGATTCCGCTCAGCGAGATCAAGGGGCTCTCCCCCGAGCTCAGCGCCATTCTGGAGGGCGCGGGCCACCGGATGCTCAACGATATCCTCGATTTCGAGCGCGAGGACATCGCCAAGATCCCGGGGATCACGCCGGAGACGGAGGAGCAGTTGCTCGCCTTCCTGGCGGAGCTGACCGACGAGGATGCCGTCGAGAAATAGCGGCCTCCTCGGGCTCCTCGGACTGGGCTACCGGGGCCGCCGCGTCGTCGTCGGCGTGGACGCCGTCCGGAAGGAGCTGCAGGCAGGGAAGTGCTGGTGCGTGGTGGTGGCGGAGGACGCCAGCCCGCGCGCCGTGGACAAGGTGGTCCGGCTGGCATCGGCCAAGGGCGTGCCGATCATCCCGGGCCCGCGCGCCGTCGCGATCGGCGCGCAATTGGGACGACCGCCCGTGATGGCGGTAGGCGTACGCGACCGCGCGCTGGCCGATGGCATGGTGCCGTTGGCGCCCGTACGCTCCTGACGGAGGATTGAGTGGTCAAGACGAGAGTGCACGACCTGGCGGCGGAGTTCGGCGTCGCGCCCGAGCAGCTCCTGAGCATGCTCAAGGACATGAACATCTTCGTGCGCAGTCACATGTCCGCGCTGGAGAACGATCAGGTTTCGGCCGTCCGCGTCCGCTGGGAGCGGGACAAGCGGAAGAGCGCCGAATCGCCCACGGCCAAGAAGGGTCGCCGCAAGGCGGTGAAGGCGGAGCCCGCCCCGGCCCCGGTCGAAGCCAAGCCCACCAAGCGCCGGCGCACCGCCGCCGAAGTCGCTCAGGTGGAGGCCCAGGTGCAGGCCGAGAAGGCGGCCGAGCTCGCCGCGCTCGAGCTCGAGCGGCCCATGGTCGCCGAGCCCGAGGACACGGCCCCGGCCCAGAGCCTGGAAGAGCGCGCGCGCGCGCTGTTCCGCGACCTCCCGCCCGCGCCCGCCGAGCCGGAGGCCGAGCCCGCGGCACCCGCCGGCGAGCCGCCCGCGACGCCCGCGGAGCCGCCGCCGCCGCGCCTCGGCACCCACAGCACCGCCGGCACCGTCGGCGGCGGGTCGGCCAAGGCGCCCTTCATCCCGCCGCGCATCCAGCGCCCGCCCGCGGCGGCCGCGCGCGGTCCCAAGCCCGTCTTCAGCAGCAGCGCGCCGTCCGCGCCCTCGCGTCCGGGCGCGGCACCCGATCGCGGCGCGCCCGCGCCACGGCAGTTCGGGCCCGACGCCGAGAAGGGCGGAGGCCGGAAGAAGGGCAAGAAGGGGAAGCGCACCTCGGTCGATCAGGACGCGGTGCAGGCGAACATCCTCCGCACCCTCCAGGGCATGAAGGGCCCCGCGGGGCGGAAGGGCGTCCGCCGCTCCGACGAGCCGTCCTACCGCGACGTGCAGGCCGGCCGCCTGGCCGAGGAGCGCGAGCGGGAGAAGACGCGCATTCGGGTCAACGAGTTCGTCTCGGTATCCGAGCTCGCCGGCGCCATGAAGGTGCCGGCCACCCAGATCGTCCAGTTTGCGTTCAAGGAGCTGGGCCTGATGGTCACCGTGAACCAGCGGCTCGACTTCGACCAGATCGAGCTCATCGCCTCCGCGTTCGGCTTCGAAGCGGTGCGCGAGGACGAGTACGCGGCCGAAATGGAAGTCGATGCCGGCGAGGAGGCGCCCGAGCTGCAGGTGAGCCGGCCGCCGGTGGTCACGATCATGGGCCACGTCGACCACGGCAAGACCTCGCTGCTCGATTACGTGCGGAAGGCCAACGTGGTGGCCGGCGAAGCCGGCGGCATCACCCAGCACATCGGCGCGTATCTCGTCACGTTGCCCAACGGCCGCGCCATCACGTTCCTCGACACCCCGGGCCACCAGGCATTCACCGCCATGCGCGCCCGCGGCGCCCAGGTCACCGACATCGTCGTCCTGGTCGTCGCGGCCGACGACCAGGTCATGCCGCAGACGGTCGAGGCCATCAGCCACGCCCGGAACGCCGGCGTGCCGCTCATCGTGGCCATCAACAAGATCGACCTCCCGTCGGCCAACGTGCCCAAGGTCAAGCAGGACCTGCTCCAGCACAACGTCGTGCTCGAGGAGTTCGGCGGCAACGTGCTCTCGGCCGAGATCTCGGCCAAGAAGGGCATCGGGATCGAGGGCCTGCTCGATCAGATCCTGCTCCAGGCCGAGATCCTGGATCTCAAGGCCAACCCGGAAGGGAAGGGCCACGGCGCCGTGCTCGAGGCCACCCTCGATCCCGGGAAGGGGCCGCTCGCCACGGTACTGGTGCAGCGGGGCACCCTGCACGGCGGCGACAACTTCATCTGTGGCAAGTTCTCCGGCCGCGTGCGCGCGCTCTATGACGAGCGTGGCAAGACGGTCAAGGAAGCCGGCCCGTCGATTCCGGTGCAGATCCTCGGTTTCGAGGGCGTGCCGGCCGCGGGCGATACCTTCGCGGTCGTCACCGACGCGAACGAGGCGCGCGAGATCGCCCAGAAGCGGCAGCGGCTCGAACGCGAGGCGCAGAACCGGCGCAGCCAGAAGGGCACCAGCCTCGAGGATTTCAGCCGGGCACTCAAGGAGGGCGAGGTCTCGACCCTCCGCATCATCATCAAGGCCGACCAGGGCGGGCCGGCCGAGGCGCTGGCCGATGCCCTGGCCCAGCTCGGTACCGGCGAGGTCCGGGTGGACGTGGTGCACCGCGGCGTCGGCGCCATCACCGAGAGCGACGTGCTCCTCGCCAAGGCCTCCGGCGCCATCGTGCTCGGCTTCCACGTCCGGCCCGACTCCAACGCCCGCGCCGCGGCCGAGCGGGAACAGGTGGACGTGCGCACCTACCGCATCATCTACGAGGCGGTCGAGGACGTGCGGAACGCCCTCGAGGGGCTCCTCAAGCCGGAAGAGCGCGAGACGGTGCTCGGCGAGGCCGAGGTGCTGCAGCTCTTCAAGGTCAGCAAGGTGGGCACGATCGCCGGCTGCATGGTGCGGAGCGGCACCATTCAGCGCACCGCCAAGGCGCGCGTCATGCGCGACGGGGTGGTGGTGTATGCCGGTGCGCTTTCCAGCCTCAAGCGCTTCAAGGACGACGTCCGCGAGGTGCGCGAGGGACTCGAGTGCGGCATCGGCATCGAGAACTTCAATGACATGAAGGTCGGCGACCGGATCGAGTCGTTCCGCATGGAGGAGGTCAAGCGGACCCTCCAGCCGGCGGCCGGCGGCGCGGTGGGGTGATCGTCGGGATCCAGGTGTGGGAGCTCCATCTCCCGGGGTGCCATTCGTTGAAGGAAAAGCGCGGGACGCTCAAGCCTCTCTCGGCCGCGCTCCGGCACCGATTCAACGTCTCGGTGGCGGAGACGGGACACCAGGACCTCTGGCAGCGGGCGGAGATCGCCTGCGCGGTGGTCGGCTCCGCCCGCCCGCCGGTCGAGGAGACGCTCCGGGCCGCCGATCGGGTCGTGGAGGAGACGGACGGCGTGCGGATCGTGGATACGTTGACGGTATGGCGATGAAGTCATCCTCGCGGCGGCCCGAGCAGGTGGCGGAGACACTGCGGCAGGTGATCACCGACGGACTGGCGCGCGAGGTCCGGGACCCGCGCGTCGGCTTCGTGACCGTCACCGGCGTCCTGGTCACGCCCGACCTGTCGCATGCGCGTATCATGGTCAGCGTGCGCGGCGACGATGCCGAGAAGAGCCGTGCGCTCGAAGGCCTGCAGAGCGCCGCCGGGTTCCTCCGCTCGCGTGCCGCCCGGGCGCTCACCACCCGCATCGTGCCGGAGCTGCACTTCGAGCTCGACAAGGGACTCGAGCACGCCGCGCGGATCAACGAGCTGCTCGGCGAGATCCGGCGCGAGGAGCACGACTGATCGGGGCCGTGCTCGTCGACAAGCCGGCCGGGCCCACGTCGCACGACGTGGTGCAGCGGGTCCGGCGCGCGCTGGGAACCCGGGCCGTGGGCCACACCGGCACGCTCGATCCGTTCGCCACCGGACTGCTGGTCGTGCTGGTGGGGCGGGCCACCCGGCTCGCGCGGTTCGTCGAGGCGCAGCCCAAGACCTACCTGGGCACCGCGCGGCTGGGCCTCGCGACCGACACCGACGATCGCACCGGGACGCCGCTGGGGCCGCCGGTGGACGTCGCGGGAATCGCCGAAGACCGGGTGGTGGCGGCGCTGGCCGCGCTCCAGGGCGAGCAGCAGCAGCGGCCGCCCCGCTACTCGGCCCGGCACGTGGATGGCGAGCGCAGCTACCGGCTGGCGCGCCGGGGCATCGCGGCGGAGTTGCCCGCGACGCCCGTCACGGTCCACCGGATCGAGCTCGTCAGCTATGCGCCGCCCGAGCTGGCCTTCCGCGTCACCGTGAGTGCGGGGACTTACGTCCGGGCGCTCGTCCGTGACCTCGGCGCGCGGCTGGGCGTCGGCGCGCACCTGACGGCGCTCCGGCGGGAGGCCGTGGGCGCGCTCCGGATCGAGGACGCGGTCCCGCTCGAGCGGGTGGACGCGTCCGCCCTCCGGCCGCCGGGAGCGGCGCTCGGTCACCTCCCCACGCGCGAGCTCGACGAGCCGGGCCGGCTGGCGGTGAGCCACGGCCGCGCGCTGCCGGTCGAGCCGGGGGCCAGCGGGGACGTCGCGCTGCTCCACGCGGGCCGGCTCGTGGCCGTGGCACGGGCGGACGACGGGTGGCTCCGCCCCTCCGTGGTGCTGGGGACCCCGTGAGCGGGCGTCTTCCGCCGCTCCCCCGCGGGAGCACCGTTACCGTAGGCTCGTTCGACGGAGTGCACCGGGGCCACGAAGCCGTGGTCCGCGAGATCGCGCGGCGGGCGGAGGCGGCGGGCCGGGCGAGCGTCCTGGTCACCTTCGAGCCCCATCCGCTCGAGGTGGTCAATCCGCAGGCCGCGCCCCCGCTGCTCACGACGGCGGCCGAGCGGCGGGAGATCTTGGCGCAGCTCCCGCTCGACTACGTGCTGTTCCTGCGGTTCGACCGGCAGCTCGCCTCGCTCACGCCCGAGGAGTTCGTGCGGGGCGTGCTGCTCGAGCGCTGCGCCATGCGAGAGCTGGTGATCGGGCACGATCACGGCTTCGGCCGCGGGCGGAGCGGCGACGTCGACACCCTCCGGCGTCTCGGCGCCGAAGACGGCTTCGCGGTGGACGTGGTCACCGCCGTGGATGTGGGCGAGCAGCACGTCTCCAGCTCGCGGATTCGCCGCGCCATTGCCGGTGGCGACCTGGCCACCGCCGCCCGCATGCTGGGGCGGCCGTATCAGGTGAGCGGCCGGGTGGGAACGGGCGAGCGGCGCGGACGCCAACTGGGCGTGCCGACGATCAACCTCGCCAACGTGCCGCCGCAGAAGCTGCTCCCGCCCGACGGCGTCTATGCCGTGCGGGTCGAATGGCGCGGCGGACGCGCGGAGGGGATGATGAACCAGGGTCCCCGGCCGACGTTCCAGGACGGACGGCGGCTGCTCGAGGCCCACCTGTTCGACTTCGAGGGCGATCTGTACGGCGAATGGGTGCGGATCGAGTGGGTGGAGCGCCTGCGCGACGTGACCCGCTTCGCCTCGGCGGAGGCGTTGCGGCAGCAGTTGGATCGTGATCGTACCCGGGCGCGCGAGGTGCTCGCCGCGTCCGGTCCGGCGTCCAGCCGGGGACCTCATGCCTGAGACCGTGACCTGACGATGGCTTCCTCCATTCGCAACCGCCTGCTCGTGATCGCGCTGCTGATCGGCGGCTCGATTTACTTCCTGTTTCCCCGAACCGTCACCCTCCGCGTGCGCGGCGCCGACGGGATCATGCACGACGACACCGTAACCCGCGTGCCGCTCAAGCGGGGACTCGATCTGCAGGGCGGGATGCACCTCGCGCTCGAGCTCGACCAGTCGAAGCAGGTGTCCGCCGATCCCAAGAAGGACCTCGACCTGGCGCTCACCGTCCTGCGGAAGCGCATCGACGAGTTCGGCGTCGAGGAGCCGGTGGTCCAGAAGGCGGGAGATAACCGGATCGTGGTCGAGCTCGCCGGCATCACCGATCCCGCGCGGGCCAAGGCGATCGTGCAGCGGAGCGCGTTCCTCGAGTTCCGCATCACCGACAAGACCGGCGCGCTCGAGAAGGCGCTGCCCGCCATGGACCGCACGCTCCGTGGCCTTGGCGTGAAGGGCGATACCGGGGCGGGCAACGGGAAGCCGTCAGCCGTCGAGCAGCTCCTTGGCGGCGATTCCGCCAAGCCCAGCGCGGCCAAGCCCAGCGCGGCCAAGCCCGGCGCGCCCAAGGCGGGTGCCGCGGCCGCCGGCAAATCCGCCCAGCCCGCCGCCGACAGTGCCGCCGCCGATACGACCCCCGTGCCGGGTGGCGTGCTCTCCGGCCTGATCCAGGCGGCCGGCAGCGCCGAAGGTGGCGGCATTCCAGGCGAATATGCGGTGCCCGAGACCGCGTTCCCGCGGGTGGACAGCCTGCTCAACATCCCGCAGGTAGCCCGCCAGCTTCCCCGCGGCCTCGTCCTTCGCTGGGCCGCGGCACCGACCAGTATCGGCGTGCAATCGTACCGCTATCTCTATGTCCTGGACGACCGGCCGATCGTGACCGGCAGCAATCTCGAGGACGCCAACGCGCAGCTCGACCCGCTCACCAACGGATCGATCGTCACCTTCCAGCTCGATCGCGCCGGCGGGCGCAAGTTCGGTGAAGAGACCGGCCGCCACGTCGGCGACTTCATGGCCATCCTGCTCGACGGCCGGGTGCAGGGGCGGCCGCCCGTGATCCAGAGCCGGATCGGGCGGAACGGCCAGATCACGCTCGGCAACAAGAGCCTGCAGGAGGCCCAGGACCTGGCGCTCACGCTCAAGGCCGGCGCGCTCCCGATCCCGCTCAAGATCGTCGAGGAGCGGCAGGTGGGCGCCAGTCTCGGGAGCGACTCGATCCGGGATGGGATCACGGCCGGCATCGTGGGCACCGCCATGGTGGTGCTGATCATGCTGGTCTATTACCGGATGAGCGGCGCGCTCGCGGTGGCGGCCCTGGCGCTCTACCTGCTCTTCACCCTGGGCGGCCTGTCCATGATCAACGCGACCCTCACGCTGCCCGGACTGGCCGGCATCGTGCTCTCGGTCGGCATCGCGGTGGACGCCAACGTGCTGATCTTCGAGCGGATCCGCGAAGAGCTCGTCCACGGCAAGACCGTGCGGCTCGCGGTGGACGAGGGGTTCAAGCACGCCATGAACGCCATCGTCGACTCGAACGTCAGTACCGTGCTGACGGCGTTGTTCCTCTTCCAGTTCGGCACCGGGCCGGTCAAGGGGTTCGCGGTCACGCTGATCATGGGCATTATCGCCTCCATGGTCACGGCGATCTTCGTCACTCGCACCTTCTTCATGATCTGGCTGCAGCGCCGGCCGGCCATGTCCACGCTGAGTATCTGACATGCTGAGACTCTTCGCGAACGCCCAGTACGACTTCATCTCGGTCCGCCGGTGGGCCTACGCCATCACCGCCCTCTTCATCATCCCGGGCCTGATCTGGCTGGTGGTCCACGGACTCAACTACAGCATCGAGTTCACCGGCGGGACGCTGGTGCAGGTGCAGAGCAAGGCCCCGGCCGACGTGGCGGCGCTCCGCGCGGGGCTCGACCGGCACGGGCTGCACGGGGCCGAGATCCAGGGCTTCGGGGCGCCGAACGAGTTCGTCGTGCGCGCCCGGGTGGCCAAGGCGGGGACTGACGCCAACGACACCCAGGCCACGGCCGATGCGGTGCAGGAGGCCCTCACCGCCGAGCTCGGCGCCGGGAACTTCACCATCCTCCGGACCGAGGCGGTGGGCCCCAAGGTGGGTGGCGAGCTCCGGACCAAGGCCTTTCTGGCCATCTTTCTCTCATTCTTCGCGGTGCTCGCCTACCTCGCCTACCGCTTCGAGTGGCGCTTCGGCCTGGCCGCCGTCATCGCCACCGCCCACGATATCGTGGCCACCATCGCCTTCATCGGGATGCTCCGGCTCGAGGTGAGCCTGACGGTGGTGGCGGCCGTGCTCTCGATGGTCGGCTACTCGCTCAACGACACGATCATCATCTTCGATCGCGTGCGGGAGAACCTGCGGAAGCACAAGAAGGAGAGCTTCGCGCAGATCCTCAACCGCTCGGTCAACGAGACCCTGCCGCGGAGCGTGCTCACCCACGGGACAACGCTCTCGTCGCTCATCGCGCTCATCCTCTTCGGGGGCGAGGTCATCCGGCCGTTCGCGTGGGTCATGTTCTTCGGCGTCTTCACCGGCACCTTCTCGTCCATCTACATCGCCTCGCCGGTGCTCATGGAGATCGAAAAGCGTTGGCCGGGCGAGCTGGCCCGCGGGCATCTGGCGCCCAAGCCGGCCACCCAGGCGCCGGCCGGCGGCGAGCGGAAGACGGCACCTGTGGGGTGAGAAGTCATGAGTCGTGGGTCG
>DATAHW010000022.1:0-11022 GCA_036262935.1 Gemmatimonadales bacterium
CTCAGCGCCCACAGCGCAAAATGGGTGTGGCCATCCACAAAACCCGGGGTCACCAGCGCATCAGGGAGATCGTAGACCGGGGTTCCAGCAGGCACCCTCCGCGCGAGCTCGACGGCACCTCCGACCGCGACGATCCGGCCATCCCGCCACCACACGGCGTCGCCCCTGGCGGCCGGATCCAGGGTAAGAATCCGGCGCGCTCGGAGCAGGCCGGAGGTCACGCCTGGACGCGGCCTTACGCTACCCTGACCGGCCCCCGAGGGCGCTTTCCACATGTTGATAACCCAGCCAAGTGAATATCTGAATTGCGCGGGAACGGCGAGAAAGAGGTTCAGCCGGACGTAATACGTAACTTGAGCAGGATGTTAGAAGCTATTCCAGTGAATGTGCTTACATAATGTGACCTTGCTCAGTTCCAAGGAAGGCGACAGTGTCGCCATGCCGCGCGAACTTATTCAGATTCGACGGATATGAACATCTTCGACATGCGCGATTCCGTACCGCAGGGCGGTCCGGTGCCCGGGCCGAGTTCAATGCCCGAAGGTGATGACGCCCGTGCCGCCGAAGTATTCCGGTCCCACGAAGCGCGTGGGAGAGCCTTTCAACGCCTTGGCGAAGTCATTCTTCCCGTCGATCGTGAGGGATCCTGCCATGGCCCGCGAGAACGCGGGGGCCAGCGACATTTGGCCCAGGGCCACGCCGCCCCGCGCCGCCGGCGCCACCCAGGCCATCACCACGGGCGCCCGCACGGCGGTGCTATCCCCTGCCGGGTGGCCGTCCCAGGTGATGGTGGTCTTTTCGAGCTTCACCTGGAATCGTCGCTCGGTGCGGGGAGCGCCGCTCTCGTCCTCGCCGGGCACGAGGCCCACTGTGAGCCGCGCCTCCTCCGCAGCCTGGCCGGCCAGTCGTGCCGAGCGGATCATATGGCTGCTGCTGGCGAAGAGACCGAGTGCCACCTCCCGGGCCGCTCCCGCGGAGTCGGTGGCGGAGACGGTCCAGATGGCAAACAACGCGGGATGCCGGCCCTTGCGGTTCGTAAGGTAGGATTCGGGCGTGCGCAGGCTGTCGATCGCCTCGAGGCAGAGCCTGGACGGGCTCCAGGCGGCGTACTCCGGCTGGCCATGGATGACACCGCGCAGCGACGGATGGAGGTCGCTCGCGCGGCTGGCGGGGAGTGGGCGGGCGCCGGCAGGAAGGGACTTCAGTATTTCGGCCGAAGGGTCGAGCAGCAGTTCTACGCAGAATCCCCGGCGCAGCCCTTCGACCTGCCAGGTCGCCCGGCCCCGCTCGTCGTCCTGAGCGGCGAGCGGAGCGGCCGCGGTAGCCCAGGCGGCCACCGCGATGAGGCCCAGTATGAGACGAGGACGCATCGGCGGCTCCCGCAAGGGGGTGATGGCGCCGGCTCAGCCTCCCCGCGACTGGCGAACGGCGGCGCCCAGCTCGGCGTAGTGGCTCGGGTCCAGCGCGTTGAACTTGAGGTTCCGGTACTGCACCTTCCCGTCGGGCCCTACCACGTAGACGGTGCGCCGCAGGTAGCCGCTCCGGTCGCCGCTGCCATAGCGCCTTGCCACGACCTGCTGCGGGTCGCTCAACAGGCGGAACGGCAGATCGAGACTCGACGCGAACCGGGTGTGCGTCGCGAGCGAGTCGGTGCTGATCCCGACCACCACCACCTCGGGGCCGAACAGCGAGTCGTACTGCTCGGCGAAGGTGCGCATCTCGGCGGTGCACCCGCTGGTGAAGTCGCGCGGGAAGAAGGCAACGACCACCGTCTTGCCGCGGTCCAGCGAGAGATCATACGGCTGGTCCGCGGGGCCGACCCCGTCCTTGTTGGCCCACGGCAGCCGGATCGCCGGCGCGGTCCGGCCGACCTGCGGGCCCGAGACCAGCACGGCGGTGGGCGGCCCCTTGGCCGGCTTGGCGGATTCCTGGGCGTACAACCCTGGAACGGCCAGCACAGAGAGGACGACGGCGGCGAATGCGATTGCACGGCGTGACATGGCGGGAGCCTTCCTGCACGAAGGGTTGGTCATTGGGCGGTAACGGCCTTGAGGGCGGTCGCGAGATCCTGGTCGGCGCCCGTCCCGGTGTAGGCCACCTTCCCTGCCCGATCGACGATGACGATGTACGATGTGGCGGGCGCCGCGTAGGCGCGGGTGCTGGTGCCCTTCGCGTCGTACAGCGTGCGGAACGGCGGGTGGTTCTCCGCGATCCAGCGCCGCACGCGCGCGGGGGTCTGATTGACCGCCACGTTGACCCCGAAGAACTCCACCCGGTCGCCGAACGCCGCGTGTGTGGCCCGGACGCGCGGCATGAGCGCCTCGCACACCTCGCACCAGGTGGCCCAGAACTCGAGCAGCACGGGCTTGTGCCCGATGTACTGGGCGAGATCTACCGGCTTCCCGTCTACATCGTCGACCACCACCGCCGGCGCCTTGCTGCCCACCGGGATGCCTGCCTCCTGCGCCGCCGCCGAGCCCGCTCCGGCGCACGCCAACACCGCCAGCGCCGCCGCCCACCACCATCGTCTCATAGCACGCCACCCATCTTCACGAGGTAGTACTCCGCCATTCCGATCATGAGGACCCCGCCGGCGCGCTTGATCCACTGCGTCCACCGTCCGGCGCGCGGCAGCGAAGCCAGCGCCCCGCTCGAGAGGCCCACGACCACGAGCAGCGCCGTGAGCCCGAGGGAAAAGACCAGCAGGTACAGCATCCCCAGCACCGCGCTGCGCGTGGCCGCCACGAACGTGAGCACGGCGGCGAACGCGGGCGCGCCGCAGGGCGCCGCCACCAGACCCGAAACCGCCCCCATCGCGAACACCGCCCCCACCGAGTCGCCGGCGATCCGTGCCGCCCAGTCGCCCAGCCGCCGCGGCGCGGCCACGGGGACCACGTCCAGCATCGCGAGGCCGAACAGGAGCAGCAGGTTGGCCATCACGAAGAGGGCCCAGGGGTTCGAGCTCACCGTGCCGAACAGCGTACCCGTGAGCCCCGCGAGGAGGCCGAGCAGCGAGTAGACCGTCGCCAGCCCCGCCACGTACGCGAACGTCATGAGCGCGGTTCGTCCGCGCGAGCGGCCCGCCGCCCCGGCCCCGCCGAGGATCCCGGCCGTGATCGGGATCATCGGGTAGATGCAGGGTGTCAGGCTGGTCGCGAGCCCCGCGCCGAACAGGAGCGGCACGGCGACCAGCGGCGCATCGCGGAGGGTGGCGTCCAGACCGGTGACGAGCAGCAGCGCGGGCACTCCGTAGAGTATAACGCGTCGTGCTCCCCGTCGCCCTCGGGAGCGCGGCCGCTACGGAGCCGCCGCGTAGCGGGAGGCGACGTAGCGGTCGAGGATCGCCAGGAACTCCGGGACGATGCCGTCGCCCTTGAGCGTCACGGCCAGCCGCCCGTCCACGAAGACCGGCGCCTTGGGCTCCTCGAACGTGCCCGGGAGCGAGATCCCGATATTGGCGTGCCTGGATTCGCCGGGCCCGTTCACCACGCAGCCCATCACCGCCACCTTCATCTCCTCGACGCCCGGCCGCTCCTGGCGCCAGATCGGCATCTGCTCGCGGAGGTAGTCCTGGATCTGCTGGGCCATCTCCTGGAAGAACGTGCTCGTGGTCCGCCCGCAGCCGGGGCAGCTCGTCACCTGCGGGGCGAAGCTCCGGAGACCGAGCGACTGGAGCACCTGCTGCGCCACCTGCACCTCCTCGGTGCGATCGCCGCCGGGCGCGGGCGTGAGGGAGACGCGGATGGTGTCGCCGATCCCCTCCTGGAGCAGGATGCTGAGCCCGGCGGTGCTGGCGATGATGCCCTTGGCGCCGAGTCCCGCCTCGGTGAGACCGAGGTGCAGGGGGTAGTCGCCGCGGGCGGCGAGCATCCGGTAGACGTCCACCAGGTCCTGCACCCCCGAGACCTTGGCGCTCAGCACGATCCGGTCGTGCGGCATGCCGACCGACTCGGCCAGCGCGGCGCTCCGGAGCGCGCTCTCGACCATCGCGCGCATGGTGACGTCACGTGCTTCGAGCGGAGCGGCCGCGTGCGCGTTGGCGTCCATCATCTCGGTGAGCAGGCTCTGGTCGAGCGAGCCCCAGTTGACGCCGATGCGGACCGGCTTGTCATGGGCGAGCGCGATCTCGATGATGGCGCGGAAATTCTCGTCGTGGCGCTTGCCGCCGACGTTGCCCGGATTGATCCGGTACTTGGCGAGCGCCCGCGCGCAGGCGGGATGGCGGGCCAGGAGCAGGTGACCGTTGTAGTGAAAATCGCCGATCACGGGGACGGCCACCCCGATCCGGTCCAGCTCCTCGACGATGCCGGGCACCGCCGCCGCCGCCGCGTCGTTGTTGACCGTCACGCGGACCAGCTCGCTCCCGGCGCGCGCGAGCGCCGCCACCTGCCGCACCGTGGCATCGACGTCCGCGGTGTCGGTATTGGTCATCGACTGAACGACGATCGGGTGGCTCGAGCCCACGGGAACGCCGCCGATGACGGCGGTCACGGTGCGCCGGCGCGTGACGGGAGGCATGGGCGGGAATATAACGCGGCGCGCCCCCCGTTCTTGCGCCGGGTTCAGGGTCGCGGTGAGATTCGTGCATGCCCACCCCTGCCGGGTCCATCCCGCCGCGCGCCGCCATCACCGGCGTCGCCACGTATGTGCCCGAGCGGCGGGTGACGAACGCCGAGTTCGCCGACCGGCTGGACACGTCGGACGAGTGGATCGTGAGCCGCACCGGGATCCGCGAGCGGCGGATCGCCGCGCCCGGCGAGACCACGTCCACGATGGCGGCCGAGGCCGTCCGGCGGCTCATGGCGGCGCGCGGTCTCGGCCCGGACGACGTGGACGCGCTCATCGTGGCCACCGTGACGCCCGACATGCTGTTCCCCGCCACCGCCTGCCTGGTGCAGGACCAGGTCGGCCTCCGGAACACCTGGGGCTTCGACCTGTCGGCCGCGTGCTCCGGCTTCCTCTACGGTCTGACCACCGCGGCGCAGCTCGTGGCGTCGGGCACGCACCGCCGCGTGATTCTCACCGGGTCGGACCTGATGAGCGCGATCATCGATCCGCTCGACCGCACCACCGCCGTGCTCTTCGGCGACGGCGCGGGCGCCGTGCTCCTCGAGCCGGCCGAGCCGGGCTACGGCCTGCTCGACTTCTATCACCGGGTGGACGGGAGCGGGCGTGACGACCTGCTCATGCCGGCCGGCGGGTGTCTCCGTCCGGCGAGCCACGAGACGGTAGCCGCCCGCGAGCACTACCTGCGGCAGAACGGGAAGACGGTATTCAAGTTCGCCGTGTCCCAGATGGCGGAGAGCATCACCACCCTCCTCCAGCGCCAGCGGCTCGCGCCCACGGACATCGCCATGGTGATCCCGCACCAGGCCAACCAGCGGATCCTCGACGCGACGGCCGAGCGGCTGGGAGTGCCGAAGGAGCGGATGGCGTCGGTCATCGCCCGCTACGGCAACACTACCGCGGCGACGCTGCCGCTCGCCCTCGAGGACGCCCTGCTCGCGGGGAGGATCGAGCGCGGAGACCTGGTGGTGTTCGTGGCGGTGGGGGCGGGACTCACGATCGGGGCGAGCCTGGTGCGCTGGCAGTAGCGATCGTCAGGCCCGGGAAAACTCCGCGGCCTCGATGGCCGCCAGGTCGTCCGGTGCGAGAACCAGGTCACCCGCACTCGAGGCATCGAGCGCGTGCTCCACGGACCGGGCGCTCGGGATGACGATCACCGCCGGCCCGCGCGACAGCACCCAGGCGAGCACCACCGCGTGGGCCGAGGCGCCCACCCGGGCGGCGACGGCTGACACCACCGGATGCTCGGGAAGCTTCCGGTTGAGCCGACCGCCGCCGGTGGGGCTGTAGGCCAGGAAGCCGATTCCCTGCTCGCCGCAGTACGCGACCATGCCGTCCACCAGCGACTCACGGAAGAACGGATTCAGCCGGTTCTGCACCGCGGTGATCGGCGCGATGTCCCGCGCCTCGCGGAGCTGGGCCACGCTCACGTTGGAGAGGCCGATCCATCGCACCTTTCCCTCGTCGCGCAGGGCCCCGAGCGCCCCCACGCTCTCGGCGAACGGCACCCGGGGATCCGGCGCATGCAATTGATAGAGGTCGATGCGCTCGACGCCGAGCGATCGGAGCGAGCGGTGGCAGGCCGCGCGAAGCTGCTCCGGGCTGCCGTCGCGCTCCCAACGGCCCTCCGGCCGCACCATGCCGCCTTTGGTCGCGACGAGGACGGCATCCCGGTCGCCGCTCCAGCCTGCCAGCGCCCTGGCGATGAGGCGCTCGTTGTGGCCGATGTCGTCCTGGTCCAGACAGTAGACGTCCGCGGTGTCGATGAGCCTGACGCCGGCGTCCAGCGCCGCCTGAACGACCCGGACGCCGACGGCCTCTGGCGGCCGGCCTTGGATGGAAAGATGCATCCCGCCGTAGCCCACGAGGGGGACCGCCGGAGCGCCGGGGCCGAGCGGTCGATGTCTCACGCCACGCTCAGCGACCTTCTCAGGAAGTCGAGCAGCTCGTCCCGCACGTCGAAGTAGATGGCCATGGCGTGGGCTGCACCGGGCACGAGCCGCGTGGTGACACGCGGGAGCCCCTCGCTCCAGCGCCGCACGTTGGCACCGCCCTCGAACGGGTCGTCCGCCGAGGACGCGAGGTAGACCGGCGCCGTGATCCGCTCGACCGCCTGCCGCACGCGCGCGGGGCCGTCGTCACCGAACGCGGGGGCGCCCGCCGCGCCAAGCGTGGCGACCGCCCGGAGACCCGGTATGCCCGGCGCGGCCAGCAGGACCCCGCTGCCGCCGACGCTGGCGCCCACCAGGGCCAGCCGCGACGCGTCGATGAAATTCTGGAACGCTCCCCAGCTCACGACCCGCAGCACGTCGTTCTCGATCCGCGCGAAACCCACCCTGGCCGCGCTGGAGCCGAAGGCCTTTCCGAAGGCCTCCGGGGACAGCCCCTCGGGCGTGTCCACGACCAACGGCCCGGCCGCGCCCACAATGGACGCGCCGTGGCCGCGCTCGTCGAATGCCAGCGTGGCGATGCCGGCGGCAAGCAGCTCGCGGACCAGCGGCCCGTAGCTTTCGCGCGTCGAGGGATACTGGTGCGCCAGCACCACCAGCGGGAACGCCTCGCCCGGCCGGCCCGCGGGGTAGGTCAGCGTCCCCTTGAGCACCAGCCCGTCCGCGGCCGGCACGGACATGTCGAGCGGGGTGAGCATCAGGCCAGTCCGAGCTGCCTCGTGAGCCGGCGCCAGTCCTCCGCCGTCACCACGCCGTCCTTGAGCAGCGGGCTGAGCGTCGCGAGAATCTCCTGGCGCGAGCCGTCGATGCGCCGGTCGCGCAGCTCGCTCACCATGCGGGCGAAGCGATGCTCGTACTCGTCCGGCTCGAGGTCGCCGCTCGCGCGCTGGGAGCTGAGCCGCCGCAGCTCCTCCGCGACCCGGGCCGGCGTCACCGGCTTGAGTTCGCCCTCCTGCTTGTCAGCCATGTCGAACCTCTCGTGAAACCGTGGAAGGGATGCCCGTTGCCGCCCCCATTATGTCCCCTGCCGGCGCGCCGCGTCCAGAGTCGTCGTCGGGTCGGCGCCCGCCCAGCTCACATCCGCCGTCGGCCCGTAGGTCGGCGGCACCCGGTCCTCCAGCAGCCGGAGCGCGACGCCCACCTGGGCACGATGGTGCGCGGTGTGGAGGACCCGGCGCCAGAAGACCCAGATCCGCTGCCGGCGCACGTCGAAGAACGGCACCTCGGCGAGCCAGTACGCCTCGTCCCCCGCGGCCAGCGGCGCGAGCCTCGGGACGGCGAGCGCCACGAGACGCTCGATGTAGGCCCCGGCCCCCGGGGCGTCCCCGCGCGGCAGCAGGCTGTCGACGGGCGGCTCCGACAGCCCGATGAATTCGGCGAAGAAGCGGCGCTCGGAGAGGATCTGATGCACCAGGATCTGCCGCACCGCGCTGCTCCGCGAATGCGGCCGGAAGTCGAGCTGCGCGTCCGTCAGCTCGCTCCAGAGCGAGGCGGTCTTGTTGGTCTCGGACGCATAGGTGGTGACGAGGTGCTGCAGCAGCGGGAGCCGGGCGCGCGGCACGGCGCCCGATGCGATGAACTCGTGCTCGTACTGCATCGGCATAGGGGGCTCCGGAGGGCGTTGCCGGAGTATAGCACGGGCGGGCGGGGCGGGCGGGCGGTCAGGCGGGCGGGCGGTCAGGCGGGCAGGCGGGCAGGCGGGCGTCGGCGCAGCAACGAACTGTCATCCCGAGCGCAGCGAGGGACCTACTAGCCCGGGGCTCGGACTCGGCCCGGCAAGATCCCTCGCTTCAATCGGGATGACAGCTCCGTGCTACCCCGCCCTCCCGACCGCCTGACCGTCCGCCCGCCCGTCCGACCGCCCGCCCGCCCGCCCGCCGGTGTCACCGCCTGCTCGTCGCGCTCGCCGGTGCGGATCCGGTAGACCTGGTCCACGTCGAGCACGAACACCTTGCCGTCCCCCACCTCACCGGTGCGCGCGCGGGCGAGGATGGCCTGCACGGTGATCTCCACGAACGATTCGGAGACGCCGATCTCGAGCCGCACCTTTTCCTGAAGCTCCATCTTGACCGTGGTGCCCCGGTAGGTCTCGACCCGGTCGGTCTCGCCGCCGTGTCCCAGCACGCGTGAGACCGTAAGGCCCGTGACTTCGGCGCGGTAGAGCGCCTCGAGCACCTCGTTGAGCCGGTCGGGCCGGATGATGGCGACGATCAGCTTCATGGCGGCGGTCCTCCGGCGTCAGCGCGCGACCTGGGGAGTGAGCGCGGGAGCCGGTGATCCCACCGGCGCCGCGTCGGGAATGACGAGGATCGAGCCCTCGCCGCTGGTATACGCCTCTTCGCCGTGCTGGGTGACGTCCAGCCCCAGGCCCTCCGCGCGGGGCGCGGTGCGGAGCGCAGTGACCAGCGAGAGCAGCTCGAGAATGGCGTACGTGGCGACGGCCGAATAGACGATCGAGCTCGCCACCCCGAGCGCCTGCGTGGCCAACTGGCCCGCGTTACCGGTCAGCAGACCGTCGGAGCCGGCGGGGTTCCACGCCTTCGAGGCGAAGACGCCCGTGAGCAGCGCGCCCGTGATGCCGCCGATGCCGTGGCCGGCGAACACGTCCAGCGAATCGTCCAGCCGCGTGCGCGAGCGCGCGACGATGGCGAAATAGCTCGGCAGCGCGGCGACGGCGCCGAGCACGAGCGCGCTCATCGGGCTGATGTAGCCGGCCGCTGGGGTGACGGCCACCAGGCCGATGACGATGGCCGTGGCGCCGCCCACCGCCGTCGCGTGGCCGCTTCGGAAGTAGTCGAGCAGCACCCACACGACCAGGGTGGCCATCGGCGCGAGGAAGGTGTTGGTGAAGGCGAGCGCGGCGAGCTCGTTGGCGCCGAGCGCGCTGCCGCCGTTGAAGCCGAACCAGCCGAACCAGAGCAGCCCCGCACCGAGCAGCACGAAGGGGACGTTGTGCGGCAGAATGGCCTGCCGCCCGTAGTCCTTCCGCACGCCGAGGACCAGCGCGGCGACGAGGGCGGAGACGCCGGCGTTGATGTGCACGACCGTGCCGCCCGCGAAATCGAGCACGCCTCGGCTCATGAGCCACCCACCGCCCCAGACCCAGTGGGCCACCGGGGCGTACACCAGCAGGCTCCAGAGCACGATGAACGCGAGGTACGGTCCGAACCGCATCCGCTCGACCACCGCGCCGGAGATGAGCGCCGCCGTGATGATGGCGAACGTCCCCTGGTACGCCATGAAGAGCACGTGGGGAATCGTCCCCCTGGCCTCCGTCCCCACGCCCGCGAGCAGCGCGTGAGCCCCGCTGCCGATCCAGCCGTTGCCCTCCGCGAACGCCAGGCTGTAGCCCAGCAGCGCCCAGGCGACGCCGACCGCCCCGAGGGCGGCGAAGCTCATCATCATCGTGTTGAGCGAGTTCTTGGAGCGCACCAGCCCGCCGTAGAAGAAGGCGAGCGCAGGGGTCATGAGGAGCACCATGGCCGTGGCCACGAGCATCCAGGCGGTGTCTGCCGGCACGACGGCCGGCGCGGGACTCTGGAGAGCCAGGAGCGGGGCGAGGTGGATCACCTGTCGGTTCCCGGAGCTGAGGGTGGCGGCGGGCCGGGATGGCCGCGCACCCCGCAGTGTAGCGGCCGGGAATCCCGAGCGCAAGACTGTGTACCAGGATTCGTGCATAATCTGCACGATTTTGGTGTCACCTGTGCATCGCACCAGCGTTTCTACTCGTTCAGGCCCCCCGGTGGTGCATTATTGGGTGCATCACGCCGCGCGCTCGTCCGCGGCGCGGATCCGGACGGCCGTCCCCCAGGGATCGCGCGCGACGCCGCCGGATCCGCTCGTCTCCACCTCGGCGCCCGCCGCGGCAAGGCTCGCGACGGCGCTCGCCGCGTCCCCCGCGCCCGGGACCACGAGCTCCCACTCGAGCAGCCGCGCGTCCTCCGCGCCGGCCGGGTCGGCGCCCGCTGCCCAAGTATTGGTGCCGAGATGGTGATGGTAGCCGCCGGCGGACATGAACAGCGCGCCGGGATAGCTCCAGACCGTCTTGTCGAGCCCGAGCCCGGCGTGGTAGAACGCCGCCGCCCGGTCGAGGTCGTCCACGTAGAGATGCACGTGGCCGAGCACGGTCCCCGCCGGCATCCCCGACCACGGCTCGCTGCCGGCCGCCCGGAGGAGATTCTCGACGTCCAGCGGATCGGTGGCCATGGCGAGCTGTCGTCCCGCACGGCGCCAGCTATCGCGCGGCCGGTCGGCGTACACCTCGATGCCGAGGCCGTCAGGGTCGCTCAGGTAGATGGCTTCGCTCACGAGGTGATCGGACATTCCGGCGCGCTCGCCCATCTCGCCGAGATGGCGGAGGAATCGCCCGAGCGCGGCTCGCTCCGGCAGCAGGATCGCGAAATGGTACAGCCCGAGCCGCCCTCGGCGCGGCACGGGGCGCGCGCCCGGACGCTCGTGCAGCTCGATGATCGGCGCCGACGCGCCCACGCCGCCGAGCGCGGCGGTG
>DATAHW010000023.1:0-45239 GCA_036262935.1 Gemmatimonadales bacterium
GATCTGGCCGGCGCGCTCCGGGCGGCCGGTCGCACCAGGGAGGCCACGCGGGTGCAGCAAGCCATCCTGGTGCAATTGGACTCGTCGGGCTACACGGATACCGATCTCTATCGCCCGGTGCTGTCGTTCCTCGCGTCGGCCATGGCCGAGCTGGGGGAGTTCCGCGCTCTCGACTCCATTGCCGGCGCGTACCTCCGCGGCCTGGACGCGACCTACGGCAAGGGCGCGGCCGACGGCCGGATCGCCACCATCTATGGCCTGAACAAGCTGCGGATGGGCGACATCGACTCGGCCGCGCTGTGGCTGGTCGCCGCCGCCCGGGACACCAGCGAGACGTCACGGCTGGTCACCGCGGGATGGCTGCCACCCGCACGGATGCAACTGTTGCTGGAACAGGGCAAGCTGGCGGAGGCTCGGAAAGCTGCCGCGTCGCTCGCGCGGGATACCCCCACCCGGCGAGTCACCCAGGCGTGGCTGCGCGCCTGCCTGCGGCGGGCGGAGGGCGATCCGGCCGGCGCGCGGGTGCTGCTCGACAGCGCGCTCGCCGCGGAGTCCGCCGCGGGGAAGCCCGCGCCCTATCTCGTCTACGCCCTGCTCACGGCCGCGGAATGGCGCCTGCACGATGGCGACTTCCACGCGGCCGACTCCCTTGCCCGCGTGGTCATCGACGCGGCGGGGCTGGATTCGCTCGCCCTGGTCCGGAGCGCGCACGTCGGACGGGCCGAGCTGGTCCGGGCGCGGGCCGCGGCGGCCGGAGGAGACTCGACTGCTGCCCTCGGCGCGGCGCGGCGCGCGGCGACGGCGTTGACGAACGGATTCGGTGCCGCGAATCGGCAGACCGTGGCCGCGTCGGGTCTGCGCGACAGCCTGGAGGCCCGGCTCGCCCGGTCTCGGTGACTGCCGCCTCGTCGAGCTCGCCAGGGCGCGCGTCAGGTGATGCCGTTCCAGCCCCTTGACCGGGAAGGTACGCCTGTCGACCTTTGCTGCTGGCGCGAGCATTGGCCAACGAGATGGTCGCCATCAAGGGCAACCATTCCATCGCGTCCTGGCTACCCCCCTTCTTCACTGCCAGCGCAACTCCATCCCCGTACATAGGGCATAGGGCCTCGGGCCCACCCCCACTGGCGTCTCCGCTATCCCGACGGACCCTCGTCGCGGCCGTGCCGCACGTTGGCCTCTCCGGTAGCGCGAGCTCCACCACCCATCCGATCCGTTGCGTTGCGACGGGGGAAGAGCACACATGCGCACCAGCCACACCCGGCTTGCCGGCGCCGTACTCGCCGGCGGACTCGTACTCACCCTGGGCTGTAATCCGGCGGACGTGACCGAGTCGTCCACGTCCGGCACACCGAGCTTTGCCGTCGTCCCTGTCGCCCGCGTGGCCCTGACGCCGACCGACACGCTCCAGGTCGGCCCGGTCGGCGCGAAGGGCGTCATGGTCGGCCGCGCCTGGGATGCGAGCGGCGAGGAAGTTTTCGGCGCGACGCTCAAGTTCTGGATCAGCAGCAGCACGAGCGCCTTCGCGTTCCAGCAGGCGATGTGTCCCAGCCCGTGCACCGACACGCTTGTCACCAAGGCGCTCGGGACCGGCAAGGTGATCCTGTCGCAGTACGGCGGGACTGCACGGGATACGGCGTGGATCGTGGTCACCAGCACGCCCCAGACACCCAGCGACACGACACCGCCGCCGCCCCCGCCCCCGCCACCGCCGCCGCCGTCCGATACGACGCCGCTGCCGCCTTCAGGCAGCGCGCAGCGCGGCTGCCCCGACGGCGGCTATACCCGGCTGGTCGCGGTAAGCACCAAATCGCAACTCTCTGCCGCGCTGTCCAATGCCCGGGCGGGCGACCAGATCCGCCTCGCGGCCGGGACCTATCTTGGCAAGTCGGACCTGACGAAGAGCGGGACCTCCGCAGCTCCGATCACGGTCTGCGCGCTCCCCGGCACGCAGGCGGTCCTTCGCGGCGGGCGGTTCAAGAACACCGGGTCGTGGGTCGTCATGACCGGCCTCATCTTCGAGGGGCCGAACGGTGGAGACGGGAACGTCTATCTCGCCGGCGGATCCGACGTGCAGTTCACCGGCAACGAGGTGCGGTTCTCCGACTGGCACTACGGTGTGTCCGCCGAGCAGACCTGCCGGTTGAGCATTACCGACAACTACATCCACGACAACGGCGGGACGAGCGGCGAGATCGACCACGGGATCTACTTCCGCCGGCAGCTCTGTCCCAGCCTGATCGCGGACAACCTGATCACCGGGAGCGTGGGCCGGGGCATCTCGCTCCATGACAACACCTCGACGAACCGGATCGAGAATGTCAGCGTGGTGCACAACACGATCGTGGGGAACGGCTCGACCGGCATCCTTATGGCAACGAACGGCGGGACCGGAAACGTGGTCGCCAACAACGTGATCGCGAACAACGGGCTGACGTACAAGTACAAGCAGATCCGGGTCAAGTCCGGGACCAACGGAAACACGGTTGCCAACAACGTGGTCTGGAGCCCGACCGCGAGTCAGAGCGGGATCGAGCTCTGGAGCGGCACCGTCAACACCGTGGTCCGGAACGTCACGCTCGACCCCATGTTCATGGCGAAGTACGCCAACCTGCAGCTCCAGGCGGGCAGCCCCGCCGTCGGCCTGGGCGATCCCAGGTGGGCGGTGAGCACCGACTACACCGGCAAGACGCGCGACGCCTCCCCGGACGCGGGGGCGTACGAGCGCTAGCCGACGCTTCCGGCCGTGAGGCTGGTGCTGGAAACATCATCCCGAGGAGGCACACGGTGTGCTTCCTCGGGATGATGTTTCCCGCTACTGCAGCGTGATCGGGCTGCTCTCGCAATCCCGCGGCAAAGGCCGATACCGGGGCCCTCAGGACGGCTCCGCTTGACGCGCGCCATGCCCGCCCCGATAATCTCTGGCCGCCCACGCACGCCAAGGAGACATGGCCGCGACCCTCCCGCTCACGCCGCCCGGGGTCATCACCCAGGAGTTCCGGACGCCGCACGCCGTCCGGCGCGGGGTGATCGCGGGCGTTGTGGGCAACATGCTCGAGTGGTACGACTTCGCCCTGTTCGGCTTCTTCGCTCGCCAGATCGGCGCCCACTTCTTTCCCGCCGACGACCCCACCGCATCGCTCCTGGCGGCGTTCGGCACCTTCGCCGCGGGGTTCCTCATGCGGCCGGTGGGCGGTGCCCTGTTCGGCTGGGTCGGCGACCGCTACGGCCGGAAGCAGGCACTGATCTGGTCGGTGCTCGCCATGGCGTTCCCGTCGTTCTTCATCGGCCTGCTGCCGGGTGCGGCGAGCATCGGCCTGGCGGCGCCGGTCCTGTTGCTGGTGTGTCGTCTGCTGCAGGGGCTGGCGGTCGGCGGCGAGTACATGGCCTCCGCCGTCTTCCTGGTCGAGGGGGCCCCGCCCGGTCGGCGGGGACTCATGGGAAGCTGGGGACCGATCGGCGCGTCGGCCGGGATCCTCCTCGGCTCGGCGGCGGGCGCGATGGTCAATGCGGCGATGTCGCCCGCGGCCGTGTCGGCCTGGGGCTGGCGCATCCCGTTCCTGGCGGGCCTTGCCGTGGGGCTCGGCGGGCTCGCCATCCGGCGGCACTATCTCGAGCGGGTGCCCCACCAGCCGGTGGCCAAGTCACCGCTCCGCGAAGCGTTCCGGGCCCACTGGCGGACCATGCTCCACCTGGTCGGCCTGGCCGCCGGCGGCGGCGTCGGCTTCTATGCCGTCTTCGTGTACGCCACCACCTGGCTGGAGCAGATCGCGGGCGTGGCCGCCGGCACCGCGCTCGGGCTCAACACCGCCGCGCTGGGACTCACCCTCGTGGCGGTCCCCGCGGCCGGCTGGGCCAGCGACCGCGTCGGCCGGCGCCCGGTGCTCGCGCTCTCCGCGGGCGCCCTCACGCTCCTCGCCTATCCCTGCATGGCGCTCATGGCCCGGGGAGACGTGCCGAGCATCCTGCTCGGCCAGGGCGTGCTCGCGCTGCTCATCGGCGCCATCCTCGGGATCCTCCCGGTCACCATGGCGGAGCTCGCGCCGTGGCGGGTGCGGTGCAGCGTGCTCTCCATCGCCTACAACCTCTCGATCGCCGTGCTGGGCGGCACCACGCCCATGGTGGCGGCGTGGCTCGTGGCCCGCACCCATTCGGCCATGTCCCCCGCGGTCTACGTGGCGCTGGCGAGCGGGCTCACGTTCGCCGCGGCGCTGTCCCTGCCGCGGAGCGCGCGCCACAGCCTGACGAAGGAGTTCGAGGCGGCGCGGTTTCGCTGAGCGGTAAGCGATGAGCGGTGCCCGCCGGCCCTTGCAGCCGTCGGGCGAAATCGCTACTCTGAGAATGCGCGGTGATTTCCTCGACTTGACGGGCCGCGCACCGGATTCGTCCGGCACTCACCGTCTAAGTCGCGGCAAGCGGCCCGCGACTCCACATCGTGGGCCGCTTTGCGTTCCACCCGGCCGCTCCCGTCCCGGCGGCCAGCATGCAGAGTGCGGCGAGAGTCCCGGCTCCGCGACCCGCACGCCAGACCGTAGCCCTGCATCCCTCCCGGGATGCGCACGGTGGCCCCGCCGGCCGGCCCCCATTCGGGCCGGATCCATGCGCGACTGGGACGGCACGTCCATCGAAAGGGCTCGCCCATGTCGCCGACCGTGACCACGATCGGAATGGGGGACGATCTGTTGATGGTCCTCCAGGTGGTGCTCCTGCCGGTGTGCTGGTGGACCGCCGGCCGATTCGGCGGCTGGCTGAGACCGCGGCTCGAACGCTGGCGCGCTCGCACCGCGGGCAGGGCCGACCGGGAGCATCGGGACCGCCCGTTCCCGTTCCGGCGCTGATGTGCGACGGCAGAACGGGGGCCGTTGCAAGACTGCGCGTAGCGAACCGGAGCGGCACCGGTCCGCCGCGGCCGAAGCCAGCGCGCTCGCGGCCTGCGCATCACCCCGTCCGCACCTGGTCGGCCGTCGTCCTCGGGCGACCGGCTCCTCCCAGCCGTTCCAGCCCCGCCGTCGCCTGCGCCAGCACCGGCCGGAGCCCGGGATCGCATTCCCTCCACAGCTCGAGTACGCGCCGATAGTGCCGCGTCGCCTCGTCGCTCTTGCCGACACGTTCACAGATCTCCCCGCGGCGGAGGTGGGAGGGGGCGAGATAGATCAGCTCATAGAGGGACGATTGGACCAGCGACCGGTACCAGCGCATAGCCTCCTGCTCCCGCCCAAGGCCGTGGAGGAGCTCGGCCCGAAGCCAGCGCTCCGCCGTCTCGGTGTAGAACGGGGACTGCAGCACCACCAGGATCTGCCGAGGCTCCAGCCGAAGCAGCTCGAGCGCGGCGAAGGCGGCGAGAGGCTCCCCCTGCCAGAAGGCGTGCTGTGCCCTGACGCCGTGCGCCAGATCTCGCGCCAGCGCCTCGGCGTCGCCGCTGCCCTCGAGCCGGTCGAGTTCCGCCGCGTAACCGAGGGCCACGGCATCACCCAGCCGCGCACTGAGGGCGCCGAGCAGGTATAGCCGGAGCACCGGGTGCGCACCGTGGTGAATGTCGAAGCCGGGGTAGGGATGCGTGGCCCGCGAAACGGACGCTGCATCCCAGGCCGCGAGTGTGTCGCGCGATTCCTCCAGCTCGGCCCGCTCCACCGGAAGGAATGACAAGGTGGCGAACAGCCCTCCGTATTCGAGCGCGGCGGCCGGCTGCAACTGTGCGCCCCGGATCAGGTGTCGCCGGGCGGCCGCCCATCGGCCGGCCGCCAGATCGAGGAATCCGCTGATGATGTCACAAAACCCTCGCACCTCCGAGGGACGAGCCGGGTCCGCGAGGAGCTCGATGACTCGCTTGGCACCGTCGAAGTCGAAGGTCAGGGTCGCGATGAAGCGTGCCGCTTCGTACACCGCGACGTCGGGAGCGGTGCGCAAGAAGTCAATGGCGTGTTCTTCGGCGGCGGGGTCGCCGTCCCTGAATGCCTGTACGATCCGGGGATGGACGAAGTCCGAGTGCTGCGGAGTTCTTGCGAGCAGGCGGTCGCCCTCGTCGAAGTTCCCTTCCAGGTGGGCGACATAACACAGGAACAGCGTCGCGGTTGAGTTGTCAGGGTCGAGGGCGAGCCCCCGCTCGAAGGCACCCCGCGATTCGGTGAGGAGCCGACCCCGGTGCTGATTGTGAAACATCAGCGTCTGGCCGAGGCCGATCCACGCTTCCACGTCTTCGGGGTGAATGGCCAGGAGCTCCTGGTAGCGGCGCTCCGCGTCGTTCGCGGCACCTCGCAGCGATGCGGTGAGCGCCTCCAGCAGCAGCCGCTCGCGCCCGGGGAGCCGCTCCTTATACCGGAGGGCCCGCTCGGCTATTTCGGGAGACAGGCTCGGCTGGGGGAGGGCCGGCCAGGACAGGAAGAAGGCCAGGCGGTACCAGGCCAACGCGAATTCGGGGTCCTCAGCGACGGCTTGCTGGAACGCTTCGACCGCCTCTACATGACGGGCGGCGCGGAGCGCCTGCTCTCCCGCGAGATAGGCCTTGAGAGCGGGGAGTGAGGCTGTCGTGGCGGCTGCCGTGCGGGCGAGCCGGGCGCCGTGCCCCGGGTGCAGCTCCGCCAGGAGCTTCGCGGTCAGGTCGTCCACGATCCCGAACAACCGGTCCGCCTGGCCCGCGACCGAGACATACCGAGCGGAGGCGGTGCCCGAGCTCAGGTTGTGCAACGCGGCGTCGATCCGCAGCCGGCCGGCCACTCCCATCACGCTGCCCAGCACATACAGCCGGGCGCCGAGGCGCTCGGCCAGCTCGCCGGCGCGGGTCGGGTCGAGCCGCCCCACTCCCTCGCGCGCCACCAGGCTCAGCAGCGCGTGCGGATCGATGCTGTGAAGCGCTCCCGCATGATCGAGATTGGTGCTGAGCAGATCCACCAGGCCCTCGTGGAGATACGCCGCGCTCCCGTCGCCATGCACCGTGAAGGGAAACACGGCCACGTACTGTCGGGATCGCCGCTCGGCCGACAGGCGCAGCGCCTCGATGCCGCTCCTGGCGTGAGTGGTGGGCGCGGGCGGCGATGGTCTCGCTGCATCATCCTCGCGGACGGCCTTCAGGAGCTGCTCCGTTTCAGCCGAGGGCGCCACCGCGTACTCGCGTTCGAGCCGGGTCGCGAACTCCTCGTAGGCACGCACGGCCCCTGCCCGATCCCCCATCCGGCCGAGGAGCGCGATCAGGCGGCGCGCCGCGCACTCGTCGTCCGCGGCCTGCACGCATGCCCATCGGGCCCAGCGCGCCGCGCCGTCCACATCGCCATCCCGCTCGAGCCGCCCGGCGAGCGTCCACGCCGCCTCGACCGCATGGGTGCGGAGCCGCGCGCGCTCGTCCCCCAGCCAGCGCTCGAACTCGGACGCGTCGGCGATGAACAGCCCGGGCAGCAAATCACCCCGGTAGAGCGCGAGTCCCTCGGCGGGGCGGCCGTCGGCCAACGCGCGGTCGAATTCACGCACGTCGCACCACACCGCTGCGCCGGCCAAGCCGACCTCCTCGTCCCCGCGGCTCAGCACCGAGGCCGGGCCGAGCTCGTGGCGGAGGAAGTGGATGGCCTTCCGCAGCGCGGTGCGGGCGTGCCCCTGATCGGCTTCGGGCCAGAAGAGGGCGACGAGGGTGTCGCGTCGGTGGAATCCGTACGGCGAAGCGGCGGCGAGGTAGGCGAGGAGGGCGAGGCGCTTGGGCTGGGCGAGCACGCCGGCTGCTTCAGCGCCGCCGGGAGTCCACACCGAAGGCCCGCCAAGCAGCCGGAGCTCGACAGACGGGGGACTTGGCACGGAGGCGGCGCCGCCGGTAAGCATGCGGCCTAAATCACGGTCAGATCACGGCTGGGGAACAGGGCGCGAGTACGTTGCCCAAAGTAGTGCCCGCGGTTGCGACCCGCAATAACTCTGTGCGGCGTGCCGCTCGCCTGCTCACTCGGCAATGGTCGCGACTCAGGCTCACTTTCCGTCAAGTGAGGTCCTCGAATGATCACCCGGAAAATCCACGCGAGTATAGGCACAAACTACCCATCGGCGTTCGTGGCGCTCAGCGCACTAGCCCTGGCAACGACTCGGGATTGCAGCCGGCAAGGATACGCGCAGATCTCTCCCGGAGCCTAGCATGAAAGTCGTCGGTACACTGGCCAAACTCCTGAACTCGAGCTTCGCGGCCCTCGCGCTCTACGCCTGCTCCGCGGTTGATCAACCCACCGGCTCCACGCCGGTCGAGGGCGCCGATCGCAGCGCCGGGCCTTCGCTCGCCAGTGGCGGGGCCTCGCGCCACACCCGACCCCTGTCGGGTCGCTGCACGACTGTCGTAACCAGGCTCGTCCCGCCTCCGATCGAAGTGAAGCGGATCGAATACACGTGCCGAGTCTCACATCTCGGGCTCACGCACGCCGTCGTGATCCAGACCGTCAACGTGGCCACCGGCGCCCTGAGCAGCAGCGGAGTGTTCGTGGCGGCGAATGGAGATCAACTGAGCTCGGCTTTCACCGGCCTCGCAACGCTCAGCTTCGTCGACCCGACCGATGCGACGGTGACCTTCCAGGGCACCGAAGATTTCTCGCCCGGGACCGGCCGCTTCGTCGCCGCCGACGGCACGGCGCGACTGGTGGGTTCGGCGCGAACCAATCTGATCACGGGTGCGGCCACGGGAGCGTTCACCCTGGACGGAACGCTTACGTACTAGACGACTGGTGACTTCAAATGTCCTGAATACCGCGCAGGCGCACGAAGCGGAAGAAGGAGGAGAAACAATGTCCGCGCCCCGTCGATGGATCGCCGCGCTCGGCCTGCCGCTGCTGGCCGTCGCCTGTCAGGAAGACGCGTCACCGCCGCTCGGGCCCGAGACGGCAACGGGTCTGGCGAGCCCCTCCCAGCACTCGGTCGTGCGCCTCGAGCGCATCGGCGATCCGATATGGCGCCCGGTCGATTTCCACCTGTTCGCGGCACCGATCGGGACGCCGGAAAGCGGCTTCGAGGAGTTCTCCGCTACGGCGATCGCGCTCCTCCCCCCGCCGAACCATCAGTTACACCCGCAGCTCTTCATTGGCCCGGGCGCCCCGCACGCGCCGCCCTATGACACCGAGTTCGCCCAGGGAGTCGCGGCGCTCGGCTTCGAGGAGGGCCGTGTGTACGACGCGTCGCAGTTTTCCGGGGGTAACGGGATCTATCTCGTCTGGATGACGGTGCCCGAGCCCGGCACGACAGGCTCCTCCCCGGACTTCGCGTCGGGACCGATCATCCCGAACACGCTCTTCCCGATCACCATCACCGGTGTGAGCACGCGCAACAATCGCGCGTTCGATAAGGCGCTGGCGAACTTCGACGTGCCGGCGCTGGACGATCCGAGCCTGACCCCATCGTTCGAGGTCGAGGGCCACAGCCACTTCCCGTTCTTCATCGGTGAAGCGGCGATCTTCGGCCCGGAGGGAGTGGGACCAGCGGGGAACTACAAGTACACGATCACCATGAGGGACCAGGAGGGAAACGGCTGGACGATTCACGCCCATTTCGTCATCCGGAAGCAGGAATAGCCATTCCATCTGGAGAAAAGCGGAGGGTGCACTCATGAAACGTCGAATCAGGGGAGTCCCGCTCGCCTCGGCCGTCCTGCTCCTTGCCGCCTGCTCCACCGACCAGCCCGGACCCCTAGCGCCCGACGTGAGCTCGAGTCCCTCCGCGTTGCGCGGGAGCGTGGGCGGGATCGCGCCGCCGCAGTCCCGGCCCCACGGAAGATCCTACAGCGAGTGGGCCGCGGCGTGGTGGCAGTGGGTCCTGACGACCCCGGTGAGCAGCAACCCGGTACTCGACCGTACGGGGGAGCACTGCGCCGAGAACCAATCGGATCACGTCTGGTTCCTGGCCGGCGCGTTCACCGGCGAGTCCGTGACCCGGGAGTGCACCATCCCCACCGGCCGGGCGCTCCTGCTGCCGCTCATCAACAACGCCTACTTCGCGTTTCCGAACGACCCGCCGGACACGCGCACGGAGGAGTTCGTCCGGGCGCAGGTTGCGTGCGCCGAGGAGGCCATGTTCTCGCTGGTGGAGATCGACGGCGTCTCGGTGCGGGATCCCGGGCGCTACTTCGAGAAGTCCGTCGTGTTCGAGGTCGTGCTGGAGGAGGACAATCTCTTCGGCGCTCCCGAGGGATTCACCTTGTCGCCCAGCGTGGATGCGGGCTACTACCTGTTCCTCACGCCACTGCCGCCGGGCGAGCACACGATCCGCTGGCAGGCGACGTCGGGCTGCGGGCTCAGTCAGGACATCACGTACCACCTGACGGTGACACCGGGGAGGAAATAAGTCTTTCGCCAGCGGGAGAGTCGGCTCGGCTGTGACAGTGAGCTGGGCCTGGCTCTCCTCCCCGCTCGCCGTCCTCCGCTGCTCCTCATCCTCCTGCCCCTGAATCAAATCCCGCCAGACTACCTTTCACCTCATCTGCAGACGTCAACCGCTCGCCCGAGGCGATAGGCACATGAAACGACCCACCCGCATCCTGGCCGCCGTCGGGGCGGTCATCCTGCTGCTGCTCGCGCTGCTGCTGGTCCTCCCGCTGCTGTTCCGCGACCGGATCGCGCAGCGCGCCAAGCTGGAGGCCAACCGCAACCTCGACGCCCGGGTGGACTGGCGCGACGTCGGCCTCACCTTCTTCCGCGACTTTCCCAATCTCACCCTCACGCTCGACGACCTCACCGCCGCCGGCGTGGGCCGGTTCCAGGGCGACACCCTCGCCGCGGTCCGCCATCTCCGGGTGGTGCTGGACCTGGCGAGCGTGCTCGGCAACCTCACCGCCGGGCGGCCCATCGTCGTGCGGGCCGTCGAGCTGGAGCAGCCCCGGCTCTCGCTGATCGCGCTGGAGGACGGCACGGCCAACTGGGATATCACGAAGAAGACGCCGGCCTCGGCGCACGAGGCCGCCTCGAAGCCCATGGCGATCAGCCTCAGGCGGTTCGAGATCAGCAACGGCGCCGTCGCATTCGACAATCGCAAGGCGAAGCTCAAGGCGTGGCTCAGCGGGTACGATCAGTCGCTCTCCGGCGACTTCAGCCGGGATCTCGTGGGCATCAGGACGAAAGCCGACGCGGACACGGTGAGCGTCACCTTTGCCGGGATCCCCTACCTCAACCGGGTGGCGCTCGGCCTTACCGCCGATGTTCAGGCCGACCTGGCGAAAAAATCCTACAGCCTGAAGGACACGGAGCTCCGGCTCAACGATCTCCGGCTGGGCGTTTCCGGTTCGGCGCGCACCGCCGGCACGAACCTCGGCCTCGACCTGGCGTTCACCGCGCCCAGCACGAACTTCCGGAGCATCCTCTCGCTGGTGCCGGCGGTCTACGCCCATGACTTCGAGAAGGTGAAGACGGCGGGCACGTTCGCGGTGAACGGCCAGGTCAAAGGCGAGTACGGCGACAGCGCCTTTCCGTCCTTCGCGCTCAACGCCAAGGTGAACAACGCCGCGTTCCAGTATCCCGATCTCCCGCTTCCGGCGCGGGACATCGCGATGGACCTGTCGCTCACCAACCCCGGCGGCAGCGCCGACAGCACGCTGGTGAAGCTCGACCGCTTCCACCTGCTGGTCGGGCGCAACCCGGTCGATGCGAGGATGGTGCTGCGGACGCCGGTGTCGGACCCCGACCTCGACCTCCGCGTCAAGGGCAAGGTCGACCTCGCCGACGTGGGCCGCACCCTGAAGCTCGAAGGCATCGACCAGCTCGCCGGCACCGTCGCCGCCGACGCGCTGGTGCGCACCCGGATGTCGTTCATCGACAAGAAGCAGTACGACAAGGTCGCGGCCAGCGGCTCGGTGGACGTCGGCAACCTCACCGTGAAGGGCGAGGCGCTGCCCAAGCCGCTCGCGATCCGGCAGGCCTCGCTCCGGCTGGCCCCCGAGCGCGCGGAGCTGCGGTCGTTCAACGGGACGATCGGCAGCAGCGACCTCAGTGCGTCGGGCAGTCTCGAGAATCTGCTCGCCTTCGTCATGCGGGGCGATACGCTGCGCGGGACCGCGACCGTGACGAGCAACCGGTTCAACCTGGACGAATGGCGGTCCGGCGAGGGCGACCTGCAGATCATCCCGGTCCCGCCGAAGATCGATTTCGGCCTGAACGCCACGGTGGCGGAGCTGACGTACGACAAGCTCAAGATGAGCAACGCGCGCGGCCGGCTCCGGGTCAAGGATCAGCGCGTCACGCTGGAAGACTTCCGGATGAACACGCTCGGCGGCGAGATCGGGGTGACCGGCTTCTACGAGACGACCACGCCGTCCAGGCCGGCGTTCGACGTCGGCCTCAAGCTGACGAAGCTGGACATCCCGTCGGCGTTCCAGGCGTTCACCACGGTGCAGGCGCTGGCGCCGGTCGCCAAGTACGCGGTCGGGAAGTTCTCCACCGACCTGCACCTGAACGGCGCGCTGGGGAAGAACATGATGCCGCTGTTCCCGGCGCTGAGCGGGAAGGGCTCGCTGCAGACCTCCGAGGTGGTGCTCAAGGATTTCCCCGCGCTGGAGAAGGTCGTGGACGTGACCAAGCTCCGGTTCCTGGACAATCCGGCGCTGGATGCTCTCCGCGCGGCGTTCCAGATCCGTGACGGGCGCCTCTTCGTCCAGCCGTTCGACGTCAAGCTTGGCGGGACGACGATGACAGTGTCCGGCTCCAACGGATTCGATCAGTCCCTGCAGTACACCCTGGGCCTGGAGGTGCCCCGCTCGATGCTGGGCGGCGAGGCCAACCAGGCGATCGCCGGCCTCGTCTCCAAGGCGGGCCAGGCGGGCGTGGACCTGAGCGCCGCGCCCCGGATTCCGCTGGCTATCCAGCTCGGCGGCACGGTGACCAATCCCAGCGTCAAGGCCGACGTGGGCACCCTCACGTCGTCGGTGGCCAAGGGCGCGGAGCAGGCGGTGAAGCAGGCGGTCACGCAGAAGGTGGACACCGCGGCGGCACGGCTCGTGGCCCAGGCGGAGCAGAAGGCCGCGGCCATCCGCCAGGAAGCCCAGACGCTGTCCGAGAAGGTGAAGGGAGAGGGCTACCAGCAGGCGGACGCGCTGACCGCCAAGGCGACCAATCCGCTACTCAAGGCTGCCGCCGCGCCCGCCGCCGACCAGCTTCGGAAGCAGGCCGACAGCAAGGCCGCGGACATCGTCCGCGAGGCGAACCAGCGCGCCGACAGTCTGGTGGCGCAGGCACGGCGGCAGGCGGGGCAGGCGCCGGGGGCGAAGTAGGGCCGCATGACCTTGCGACCGCCGAATGCGTGCGCCACCCGCTCGGTCCAGGCGGCCCCGAAATCCGGGATCCCGCTGATCTTCGTGAGGAGGTCGATGAGTCCCCCGGGCTCCTCGCCCAGGCGGTATACCGGGGCGGTCCACCGTCGGGGCGCGAATTCGGGTGAGGATTCAGGCGCGGACATGATGTGGAGGCAACATAGCTCCGCATTACGGAGCCGGCTTCGCGGCCGGTGGCGCCTGCACGAGCTGCTCACGACTTCGCAAGACGATTTCCACCCGCCCCCTGTAACTGACGATCGTCCCGTGCACGCCCACCCGCCGCCCCACGAGCGAGTCCAGCCCTGACGTCCATGCCCCCGCCGGCGCGAGCGCCACCGCGGTGAACGTCTGGTGTGGATAGTCGGCGCCGAGGTTGAGGTAGACGGTGCCCTTCTTCGAGCGGAAGACCGCCGCCACCGTGCCGACCACGGTGGCCGTCTCGCCAAGGTGCGCGGCGGCCTCCCGGTCGCTGTACACGCCCGGGGTGGACGGCGCGGCAGCGTCGCCGGAGGGCCGGTAGCCCGCAAGGGCGTCATTGAGCACCTTCGCGAGCCGGACTCCCCCGGCGATGAGAGCGTGGTCGACGATCGGCCGGTTGGCCTCGAGGTAGTCGCGGCCGATGCGCCCGTCCGCCGGCAGGCGATACGCGTGCTCCGCCGCGATCCGATGGCCTTCCATCGCCCAGTCCACGACGGTGCCGCGCTCGAGCGCCTTCAGGTCGAGCGACTGCATCCGCTGCCGGAGGTACGCGGCGTAGTCCGCCTGGCTGAGTCCCGACGAATCGATGAGCTCGCCATCCCACACCTTGTGCAGGTCGGTCGGGTGCCCCAGGAAGATCACGGCCCTCGAGTTGCCGCCGCGGTCGCCGTCATCGGCGACGTGGAGCGGCTGGTGCAGGTCGCCCATGAAGTGGATCAGGAACCGGAGCGCCTCCGCCCGCTCCTCCGGTGATGCCCCGGCGTCGGCCAGCACCCGCCGGTCGTGCTCGATGGCGGCGACGATGCACTGGCCGTGCGGGCAGTCCCGCGCGGGATCGTAGACCGTGTCGGCCAGTGGAATGTTGACGTAGTGCAACCGGTCGGCGTCGTGCCGGTACTGGCGGATGTTGTCGGCCCAGACCGACGCGTCGGCCAGGCTCTGGCCGCCCAGGATGTCGCGGACGGCCTCGCGCGTGTGCGGCGTCAGCCGCGTTTCGGCCAGCCGGGCGACGACCCGGTGGCCCAGGTCCCACCAGCGGGCGATCGCGCTGCCGGGCGCGCGCGCGGGAGCGGGGGCGGCCGAGAGGAGCATGACGAATGCGATCGGAAGGAGCGAGCGATGGATCGATCGCGGCCCGGCCACCGCGCTCACGATGCTCCTGCCGCCGCTGCCGGCCTGATGTCCACCGCGATGCCCCGCCACTTCCCCTGCGCGAACCGGAAGTAGCTGAGGCCGAACCGGGTCGCGTGCCCCGCCAGGATGGCGAGCCAGATGTGCATCGGCTGCAGCCTCCCGGTCTGCTGGATCACGTAGCAGATGCCGAGCGGCAGGATGACCTGGGACACGATCGAGATGTAGAGCGGGCTCTTCGTGTCGCCGGTGCCCTGCAGGCCGCCGGTGTAGGTCAGCGCGGCGGAGATGAAGAGCCCGGAGACGCTCAGGATCCGGAGCAGTCCGGTGCCGATGTCCACCACGGCCGGCTCCTGCATCCCGAAGACCGCGAGGAGCTGCCGCGGGATGAGGAAGAACGCGAGCCCCACGCCGGCGGCGCCGGTTACGCCGATCCGCGCGGCGATGTGAACCGCGCGCGCGGTCCGGTCGGGCCGGCCCGCGCCCAGATTCTGGCCGGCTACCGCCGCCGCGGCGCCCATGAGGCCGATGCTGGTCCAGGTAACGAACGAGAAGAGCTGGTTGTACGACACCGCGAACGCCGCCTGCGCGGCGGCGCTCCGGGCCAGCGAGCCGATGAACGCGAGCATGAACACTCCACCGACGTTCATCGCGATGCCCTGGATCCCCGCGGGGAGGCCGAACCGGAACAGCTCCCGGATGATTCCCCAGTCGGGGCCGTAGCCGTGCCCGCGGGGAAACCGCACCACCCAGCCGCCGCGCCAGAGCCGCACGAGCGAGTAGAGCGCGACGAGACCCGAGGCGATGGCCGTGCCCATGGCGGCGCCGGCGGTACGGAACGCCGGGATCGGGCCCAGGCCCCGGATGAGCACCACGTTGCAGGCGATATTGAGCACCGTCAGGACGACGCCCAGCACCATCGGGGTGCGCGCGTCGCCGGCCGAGCGGAGCGCGCCACCCAGCATGAAGAAGATCAGCATGCCCGTGCTGGTCAGGAACATGATGCGCAGGAATGGAAGCGCTTCCGCCTGCACGGCGGGCGCGGCGTTGACGAAGTCGAGCAGCGCCGGCGCCAGGAAATAGCCGGCCGGCGCCAGCACCAGCACCGCGAGCCCGACGGCGGTGATGAACGCCTGGTAGACGGTGCGATCCACCTTGTCCCGGTCACCCGCGCCCGCGAAGCGCGAGACCAGGACGCTCATCCCCGTGAACAGCGAGGAGACGAAGATGACGACGGCGATGAAGATCTGGTTCGAGACCCCGATGGCGGCGTTGCCGGTGAAGCCGACGATGTGCCCCACCAGGACCTGGTCCACCAGGCTCTGCAGGCCGCCGAAGATGTTCACCAGCATGGTAGGCCACGCCAGCCGCCAGACCGCCCGGGCGAGCGGTCCCTCGACGATGCTGCGATCGTAGTCCGGGGCGGTGGCGACTGGCATGGCAGGCACAATCTATCCTCGGCAGCCTCGCACGGCCTTGCCCGGCCCGCCCACGCGGGTCATAGTATCGGTTCGGCGCGAGCGCGCCGGACGCTCCGCCGCGAGCACCGCACCTCAACCCCGGGAGGAATCCGTGTCTCTCGATCGCACCCGCGCGGCCATGTCCCGCTATTGGGAGTCCGACCACCATGACGTCGGGATGATGTCCGAGGACGTGGTCTTCACCCACATGGCGACCGGCGACGAGCACCGGGGCCCCGACGCAGTCCGCCGGATGCTGGACTATATGTACCGCCAGGCGTTCGACGCGAAAGCGGAGATCAAGAGCCGGATCTGCGTCGACAGCCAGGCGGTCCTGGAGGCGGAGTTCGTCGGGAAGCACATTGGCGAGTTCGCCGGGATCCCGGCCACCGGCCGCCGCGTTCGGGTGCCGTTCTGCGTGGTGTACGATCTCGAGGGCGGCAAGATCACGCGCGGCCGGGTCTACATGGAGCTGCCGGTGCTCATGCGCCAGCTCGGCGTTGCCGGGGCGGTGGGCGCCTGACTCCGGGGGTGTTTCCAGTGATCCCGGAGGCCGGCCGCCGTTGATGCCGGGTTCGCGGGTTCCGCCTCCGGATGCCCGCAGACCACCGGCCGCACACGCGAGCCCGCCACGTACGGAGACGACGAGCCATGCCCACCGACGTCGATATCGCCTTTCCCACACTCGGCCCGCGCGACCTCGCGGCCCTCACCGCCCGGGGGCAACCGCGCGCCGTCCGCGCCGGCGAGGTCCTCTACCGGGCCGGCAGCACCGACGTCCGCTTCTACGTCGTGCTCGAGGGCCGGCTCGAGATCGAGGATGCCTCGGGTGACACGCCCCGCATCGTCGCCGCCATCGGCCCCGGCCAGTTCACCGGCGAGGTCAACACGATGGGCAGCCGGGCGACGCTGGTCACCGCCCGGGTGGTGGAGGACGGCCGGCTGGTCGAGCTGGATGCTGCCGAGCTGCGCCGGGCGGTGGACGAGCTGCCCGAGCTGGGCGAGACCATCATCAAGGCGTTCCTCATCCGGCGCGATCTGCTGGTGAGCTCCGGGTACACCGGCGTCAAGATCGTCGGCTCGCGCTTTTCCCCCGCCGCCCATCGCCTCCGCGACTTCGCCACCCGGAACATGGTCCCGTTCACCTGGATCGACCTCGATGCCGATGAGCGGGCCGACGCGCTGCTGCGCCAGTTCAATTTCTCGCCCGCGGACACGCCGGTCGTGATCTCGCGCTCCGGGACGCTCAGAAAGAATCCCTCGCTCGAGGAGTTCGCGAGCTGCGCCGGCCTGACCTCCGCCGTGGAAGAGGACCGGGTGTACGACCTGGTGGTGGTGGGCGCCGGCCCGGCCGGGCTCGCGGCCTCCGTCTACGCCGCGTCCGAAGGGCTCGACGTGCTCACCACGGACGCACTCGCCGCCGGCGGCCAGGCCGGTACCAGCTCGCGAATCGAGAACTATCTCGGCTTTCCGGCCGGAATCTCCGGCGCGGAGCTGACCCGGAACGCGCTGCTGCAGGCCCAGCGGTTCGGCGCGAACGTGACCGTACCCTGCGTCGTGCGCTCGCTGGGGCTCGATGGCGGCGACCGGGTCGCCACCCTGGGCGACGGCACTCGCGTCCGCACCCGCTGCGTGCTGGTGGCCAGCGGCGTCGAGTACCGGAAGCTCGACGTGCCCGGCTTCGCCGATTTCGAGGGCGCGGGCATCTACTACGCCGCCACCGAGATGGAGGCGCGGCTCTGCCGCGGCGAGGACGTCGTCGTGGTGGGCGGCGGCAACTCGGCCGGCCAGGCGGTCGTCTCCCTCGCGCGCGGCTCCCGCCGGGTGCACCTGCTGGTGCGCGGCGGAGAGCTCGGCGCCGCGATGTCGCGCTACCTGGTGGACCGGATCCAGGGGACGGAGAACGTGGACGTGCACCTGGGCACCGTGGTCACCGGCCTCGAGGGCGACGAGCGCCTGCGCCAGGTGCGCGCCCGCACGGGCGCGGGAGAGGAACTGACCTTCGCGACCAGCTCGCTCTTCCTCTTCATCGGCGCCGACCCCAACACCGACTGGCTCCGCGGCTGCGTGGCGCTCGACCGCAAGGGCTACGTGCTCACCGGCCCCGCGCTCCCGCCGGATGCGCGAGCCACCGAGGGGTGGCGGCTCGCGGGCCGGACACCGTTCCTGCTCGAGACCAGCCTGCCCGGCGTGTTCGCGGCCGGCGACGTGCGGAGCGGCTCGGTGAAGCGGGTAGCGGCAGCGGTGGGTGACGGGTCCATGTCGGTGAGCTTCGTGCACGCGCACATCCAGCGGCCGGTGTGAGCCGCGCAGCTCCGCTCGTGAGCCGAGCCCTGGCGCTGTACTTCCTCTCCGCCTTCGGCTCGATGACCAGCTTCTACCTGCTGCTCTCGGTCGTGCCGCTCTACGCCACGGCGGCCGGCGCGGGCCACGTCGGCGCGGGGCTCACCACCGGCGCGCTGATGCTGGCCACCGTGGCCGCCGAGCTCGCGACGCCGGCCCTGCTGGCGCGGTTCGGCTACCGGCTCGTGCTCGCCGCCGGCCTTCTGCTGCTGGGTGCGCCGGCGCTGGCGCTGATCGGGTTCTCCAGTCTGGCCGCGATCCTGGCGGTCTCGCTGGTCCGCGGCGTCGGCCTGGCCATCACGGTCGTCGCCGGCAGCTCGCTCGTGGCCACCCTCGTGCCGGCCGAGCGGCGGAGCGAAGGGCTTGGCCTGCTCGGAGTCGTGGTAGGGGTGCCGGCGGTGCTTGCGCTCCCGCTCGGCGTGTGGCTGGTGGAGCAGGTGGGCTTCGCACCGGTGTTCGTCGCGGGCGCCGTGGCCGCCCTGGTCTGTCTGGCCGTGATGCCCGCGCTGCCCGGCCGCATCGCCGGAACGGGCGAGCCGGTCGGCGTGCTGGCGGGCCTCCGGAGCCGGGCGCAGCTTCGGCCAGCCATGGTGTTCCTGCTGACCGCGGTGGGGACCGGGATCGTGGTCACGTTCCTGCCGCTCGCGACCCGGGCATCGGGCCGGCTCGCGGCGGCGGCGCTCTTCGCCAACACCGTGGCCACCACGCTCGCCCGCTGGTGGGTCGGCCGCTACGGTGCCAGGCAAGGCCAGGCCGGCCTGCTCGTAGGCGGGGTCGTGGCGGCCGCGCTGGGTATGTTCGCACTCGCCTTCACGCCGACTCCGGTCGCCGTGGTCGCCGGCGCCGTCCTCCTCGGACTCGGCTTCGGTGTGGCCCAGAACGCCAGCCTCACGCTCATGTTCGATCGCGTCTCCGCCTCGGGGTACGACATGGTGAGCGCGGTATGGAACCTGGCGTACGACGCAGGCATGGGACTGGGCGCGGCGGGATTCGGCGTGCTGGCCGTGCGCGCAGGCTACGCCGGGGCATTCGGCGTGGTCGCGGGGCTGATGCTCGTGGTGCTCGCGCCGGTGTGGCGCGATCGCGGGTGGCTCCTGGCCGCGGACGGCGCGGTCCCGCGCATATAACAGGTTCCAGATTGCGCCGTCGGCCCGGCTGGTGTGGCACCGCTACAGCGAGTGCAAGGAACTTCTCCCGGCTCGGGTGGTCATATCCCCTCGCACCCCAACGCCTTCCGCCCTGTTCTCCTCCTAGCCCGGGACCTGCCTCTCGGAGGCTGAGCGCCGGCGGCCCAGGCTCCAGTGCCATTTCTGTCGCCACCGGCTCCTGCACCTCACGCGACGGGAGGAATCATGCGCAGCGCGACCGGAAGCCGTACTGCGAAGCTCGGCGAGTTCATGGTGCTGGGCCTGCTCGTGCTGCTTCTCCAGTCCAGTGGGTCTGGAGCGAGCGCGGCCGCGGAGAGTGTGGCCGCGGATTCGGTCAGCACGCCGGTCGCGCCCGTCCGCGCACCGACGCTGCTGGACAGTCTGCGCGCGGAGACGGCGCTGCCGGCGGCCGCCGTGCGCCGGCCGCTCGAGATCTATCTCGGCCGGTACAGCGACGACCGGCTCCTCGTGCGGCGAATCAGCCGGGCGGTGCTGCGCGAGTCGCGCCGCCAGCAGGTCCCGCCCTCGCTCATCACCGCCGTCCTGTTGACGGAAAACACGACGCTCCGGCCCGAAGCCGAAAGCTCGGTCGGAGCGCAGGGACTGATGCAGGTCATGCCGTTCCACGCCGGGGCGCGGCTCTGCAACTCCGACGATCTGGTAGACGTGGACAGCAACATCTGCCACGGGACACTCATCCTGGCCCGGAACCTCCGCGCCACCAGCACCTCGGCCGCGGCACTGCTGCGCTACAACGGCTGCGTCCGGGGCACCAACACGCCCGACTGCCGGCGCTACCCGGGCCGCGTGCTCGCGCGCGCGAGCCGCGTTCGCCACGAAATCCTGGCGGGCGCCAACGTCGTGCCGCTGGCGGCAACCGACTCGGTGGCTCCGGTGCAGCTCGCGGGGCGCTGAGCCGCCGGCGGCGGGCGGTGGACAATCTGGCGCGCCCTCGGGACGAATTGGCGGCTTGACCGGGGGAGGTGCCCCGTCCGAAGCTTCAAGGAGTGGGGTGCAGTTCTTGCCATCCCTGCCGGTCCCTTTCTCGGCAAGCTTCGCATGACGCGTTTACCAGTAATTCTGCTCTCCAGCCTTTCCCTGGCAGCCGCCGGCAGCGCCGGCAGCGGGATTCCCTTCGGGCTCTTCGGCATGAACGGGAGCAAGCTGGTGGACCCGTACACCTCCGCCATGCAGCAGGGCCGGCCTCAAACCATTCTCCAGGATCTGGCGGCCGCCAAGGCCCGCGGCGCCCGCATCGTGGTCAACTTCTCGGGCGGCGGCAGGAACTTCACCGACAGCCAGGGGCACTTCGACTTCGACGCGTGGAAGGCCAGGCTCGACCGCTTCGCCCCCATCGCGGGCAGGCTCAACGCCTACGCCGCCGATGGCACCCTCTTCGCCTCCATGATCATGGACGAGCCGTTCGTGTCGAAACGGTGGGGGGGCCAGGAGGTGCCGGTGGCCACGCTCGACAGGATGGCGCAGTACTCGAAGGCGCTCTTCCCGGCGCTGCCCACCGTGGTCGGCTCGGCGCCGAGCACGCTCCGGAGCTACCCGTGGCGGTACCTCGATGCGGGCTGGGCACAGTATACGGCCAGGAAGGGCACGGTCACCGAGTACGTCTCCACCGAGGCGGGCGCGGCGCGGGAAGAAGGACTCGGGCTCATCGTGGGGCTCAACATTTCCAAGGGGGGCGACGGGTCCAGCGGCTACGGGAAGCCCAAGGAGTGGAGCATGACGGGAAAGGAGATCCTGGAGTACGGCCACGCGCTCCTCGGCGTGCCGTCGGCCTGCGCGTTCATTTCCTGGGACAGTCGGCCCGACGTCATCAATCGCCCTGACGTCTCGGCGGCGTTGCGGGACCTGGCGGCGGCGGCGCAGGCGCACCCGGAGACCTCGTGCCGGCAGCGGGCGCCGGGCGCTCCGCCACGAGCGTCGACCGGCGCCCGCTCAGGACTACCCGCCCATCCGGTCCCGCGCACCGTCCCCGGCTGAGCCGATCACCGGCACCAGCGGTTAAGCGCTATCGATTCCGCGTAAGCCTCAATCCATCGGTGTGCGCACGAGCTCGTTGTTCCTCGCCGCCGCCTCATCCCCCAGCTTCGTCAGCACCGAAGGCGACCAGCCCGACTCGCTTTCCGAGCCGAGGCGCATGTCGCAGCCGATGCCGCCGGGCCCCGGCAGCAGCCGCTCGGCCAGGCTCACAACGTCGGCACCGATGCCGGGAAAGAGTCCGTTGAGTTTGATGGCCAGGAAGGCCGAGAACGGCATGGTGAGCTCGGCGTCTCCATCGCGGCAGGCGTCGAGAATGCGCCGGGCGGCGCGCGTGGCGGCCATGCTCACGACCGGCAGCGCGTCGCCGATGCTGAACCAGGCGAACTCTTCGCGGTGCCGTCCCTTGAACCAGGCATTTCGCGGGCTGCCGGTTCGCATGAGCCCGGGGCACACGGTGGTCACGTAGATCCCGTCCCCGGCCAGCGAGCCGCGGAGTCCCTCCGAGAAGCCGACCAGCGCGAACTTGCTGGCGCTGTAGGGCAGCAGGTGCGGGATGCTGATCTTCCCACCGATCGACGCGATGTTGACGATCCGCCCGGCTCGCCGCCGCCGCATCTCGGGCAGCACGCCGAGCGTGGTGAACAGCGGGCCCCAGAAGTGGACCCGGAGGGCGTTCTCGTAGTCCTCCGCCGTCATCTCGTCCATGGGTCCGACCTGGATGATGCCGGCGTTGTTGATGAGGATGTCCACCGGGCCGAGCCGCTCGCGCACCCGGGCGAGCATGGCGTCCACCTGATCGCGGGAGGTCACGTCGCAGGCAGCCGTGAGGATGGTGGCGCCGGAGCGCTCGAGCTGAGTCCGCGCCCGATCGAGCTCGGCCTCGTCCCGCGCGCAGATGGCTACCCGGGCGCCTTCGCGCACGAGCTCCCGCGCGAGCACGAGACCGAGTCCGCGGGAGCCGCCGGTGACCACCGCCACCTTGCCGCGCAGATCGATCCGCCGGCGCTTCCGCGCCGCCGCGCGCGCGAGCGCGAGGGCCGCGACGACGGTGCCGGTGGTGATGAGCAGGTCGCGGGCGCTGGTTCGCGGGCGCAGCGGGGACTCGGTCATGGCTGCTACCTACTTCTCCCCTCGTCCTCGGTGCGGTGACCCGGCGCACACCCGCTACCCCACTGCATCGGGCAGCACTATCCTATAGTGGCAGTCCACGGATCCCCACACCCAAGACCCATCGTGCCCGATTTGCGTGCCCAGCTCGAAGCCGGCCTGGCGGGCCACTATGCTCTTGCGCGGGAGCTCGGGCGCGGCGGGATGGCCACCGTGTTTCTGGCCACCGACCTGAAGCACGATCGCCCCGTCGCGTTCAAGATCCTGCACCCCGACCTGGCCCAAACGCTCGGCCCGGAACGGTTTCAGCGCGAGATCAGGCTGGCGGCGCGGCTGCAGCACCCGCACATCCTCACGGTACACGACTCCGGCGAGACGAGCGGACATCTCTGGTTCACCATGCCGTTTGTCGAGGGCGAGAGCCTCCGCGAGCGCCTCCGCCGCGAGCGGCAGTTGCCGCTGGCCGACGCGCTCCGGGTAACCCGGGAGGCCGCCCAGGCGCTGCAGTACGCCCATGAGCACGGCGTGGTGCACCGGGATATCAAGCCGGAAAATCTCCTGCTCACGCGCGACGGGAATACGCTCGTGGCGGACTTCGGGATCGCGCGGGCCCTCGGCGCGGCCGAGGATGGCCTCACCCAGACCGGCATGAGCGTCGGCACCCCGGCCTATATGAGTCCCGAGCAGGCCACCGGCGATCCCACGCTCGACGCGCGTTCGGACATCTACAGTCTCGGCGCCGTGCTCTACGAGATGCTGGCGGGCGAGCCGCCCTACAGCGGCCCCACCGTCCAGGCGATGCTGATGAAGCGGCTCTCGGAGCCGGTGCCGAGCATGCGGAGCGGGCGGCCCGCGATACCGGAGGCGGTCGACCTCGCGGTGCGGAAATCCCTGGCGGTGGTCCCCGCCGATCGGTACGCCACGGCGGCGGAGTTCGCCCAGGCGCTGGAGCAGGCGGTGTCCGTCACCAGCGGGGCGACGGCGGCGGTGACGCCGGCCGCGGCCGTGCAGGCGAAACCGGGGCGCCGGAAGCGGGTGACCGTCGTCCTCGCGGGTGCCGCCGTGGCCGTGGCGGCGCTGTTCGGCTGGTGGCGGCTCCGCTCGGCGCCGCCGGCACCGGCCGCCGCCAACCACCTCGCGGTGCTCCCATTCGCGGTGCACGGCGGGAAGAGTCTCGACTTCCTGGCCCAGGGGCTGGTGGATCTCCTGAGCCGGAACCTCGACGGCGCCGGCGACCTCCGGAGCGTGAACGGCGCAACGGTCCTGGCCGCGGCCCACGCCGAGGGCGGCGGGGTGGCGGATGTCGAGGAAGGGCGCCGGTTGGCGCGCCGGGTCGGTGCCGGGCTCTACGTGCTCGGCAGCGTGAACGCGATCGGGAACCAGGTGCGGCTCGATGCCAGTCTCTACGACGGCGGCCCGGCGCAGCCGGCGCTGCTGTCCCAGGCCAGCGTGAGCGGCGACACCACCCAGCTCTTCGAGTTGGTAGACCGCCTCGCCGGCGACCTCATGGTGGCCCGGCGTCGCGGGCCCGGCTCGCGGCTGCTCCAGACAGCCGCGGTCACGACCCAGTCGCTGCCGGCACTCAAGGCCTATCTGGACGCCGAGGGGAGCCTCAGGCGCGGAGCGTTCGACACGGCGCTCGCCGGCTTCCAGAGCGCGGTGCAGCTCGACAGCACGTTCGCGCTCGCCTACTACCGGCTCGCGGTGGCGGCCGCCTGGTCGAGCCGCGAGGCGCTGATCCGTCCCAATACCGCGCGCGCCGTCCGCCTCGGCAGCCGGCTGAGCGCGCGGGACCAGCGGCTGCTCGGCTCCTTCGCCGCGCTCGCCGCCGGGAAGCCGGATGAGGCGGAGCGCGGCTACCGCGGCGTCCTCCAGGACTACCCGGACGATCTCGAGGCCCAGTGGCAGCTCGCCACGCTGCTCTACGTGTACAACCCGCTCCGCGGCCGGCCGATCGCCGAGTCGCAGCCGGTGTTCGACGGGATCGTCAAGCTGGATCCGGAGTTCCTCTGCCCCATATGACCCATGATGCACCTCGCCGTGCGCGAGGACGATATCCCGAGGGCCGAGTCGCTGGTCGTGCGCGTGGGGAAGGACTACGCCGACAGCGCCATGTTCGCCGCGGCCCGCGGCGACAGCGCGATGACCGCCCGCCTGGTGGCGGAGGCGCGTGGATCGGTGAGCGTCGGGGAGGCGGCGAACGCAGCGTGGCAGGTGGGCGATTGGCTCGACCGCCCGGACGCGGCGGAGCAGTTCGCGCGGGCGGCGGCGGCACGGCCCGAGCGGCCCGGCAGAGCCAACATGCTGCTGGCGCTGAATCTCATCGCTCAGGGACGCTGGACCGCTGCGGACAGCGCGATGGTGGCGGCGGAGCGGACCTCGCCCGATCCATGGCCCCGGCTCGCCCGGGGTCTCGCGGCCGCTCTGCCGTTCCTGGCACTGCCTCGTGCCGAGCTCATGGCGATCCGGGCGGACGTGGTCGCGGCGGGTACGGACCTGCCGACCACGGCGGCCAGTACTCCCCGCTCGGAGCTGCTGCCGCAGGTGCGCATTTATACCCTTGGCCTGCTCGACTCCCGGCTGGGCCAGCCGGACGCCGCCCTGCGATCGGCCGCGCAGCTCGAGGCCGGCCAGGTGGCGGCCGACAACCTGCCGGTGGTGCGCGCGCTCGCGGCCGCGGTACGGGCCGACGTGGCGCTCGCGGCGCATCGCCCCGCGGAAGCGGTGGGCGCGCTGGACGCGGTGCGGGGCGCGGTGCCGCTCGACCTGAGCGGGGCCAGCCCATTCGGTGAGGACTACGCCCGCTTTCTCCGCGGAGAAGCGCTCATGGCGCTCGGGGACGACGCCGAGGCGGTGCGCTGGCTGGAGAACGGCTTCGACGGCACCCCGGACAACATGGCTTTCCGCGCCCAGGTGGCGCTGCGGCTCGGCGACATTTACGAGCGGATGGGCGAGCGGCAGAAGGCGATCGACAGCTACGCCCGCTTCACGCGGCTCTGGAAGCAGTGCGACGCGCGCCTGCAGCCGGCGGTGCAGGACGCCCGGGCCCGTCTGGGGCGGCTGACCGGGGAGCCGCGGACGTAGGGGGCGCCGGCCCTCCGGCGGTTGACAGATCGCGCGCCCGGACGGGATATTGCCTTCCGCGAGCACGTGACAACGAGATGGCGCCGCCCGGCTGTCCATTCCATCGCGACCGTGGGGCATCACCGCCGCGGACAATCCAGCACCGACAATCCTTTTCCCCCACACTCCTCACCAGAGGGGACGCTTCGCGTATGACCGTCAGAGCTCTTGCCGCCGGCCTCCTGCTCGCCACGCTCGCCGGGTGTGCCGACGACCGGGTCGGCCCCACGCCCACGTCCACTCCCGAGTCCACGCCCGCGTCCACGCCCGCGTCCACGCCCGCGGAGCCGGGTGACCCGGGAGCGGCCAGTCTCGCCGTCCTCGATAACCGGTCGCCGCTTCCCGGTCTCGTGTTCGGCTCGATGAACCTGCCGAATTCAGCCCTGAACAGCGTCCACACCGGCTGGATGCAGGGCGGACCGCTGGATCCGAGCAACATCCTGTCGTACCTGTCGGGTGCCCGAGCCCGGGGCGGACGAGTCGTAATCAAGCTGTGCAAAGGCCGGGACGACTACGTCAAGAATCCCGATGGCACCTTCAGCCTCTCCAAGTGGGAGGCGCTGGTGGCCCGCTACCGGAACGTCAACCTGGGCCCGTACATCGACGACGGAACGATCCTGGGTCACTACCTCATCGACGAGCCCCACCGCGCGTCGAGGTGGGGAGGGAAGATCATCCCGCCGTCGACGCTCGAGGCGATGGCGAAATACAGCAAGCAGCTCTGGCCCGGCATGACCACGATGGTGCGGGTAGCGCCGAGCTGGCTCGCGGGGTTCTCGACCACCTATACCTACGTCGACGCTGGCTGGGCGCAGTACGCGAGCGGCAAAGGCGACGCGGGCGCGTGGATCGCGGCCGAGGTGGCGGCGGCGAAGCGCAAGGGACTGGGCATCGTGGTGGGGCTGAACGTCCTCGACGGCGGCGACGGCTCGAGCCGGATCGCCGGCCGTACCCGGGGCGACTATGCCATGAGCGCGAGCGAGATCCGAAGCTACGGGTCGGCGCTCCTGGGCCAGAGCTACGGCTGCGGGTTCTTCAACTGGACGTACGACTCGGGCTATTACGGACGCACGGACATCAAGAGCGCCATGGCCGCCATGTCGACGACAGCCAGGGCGCACGCCAAGACGTCCTGCCGGCAGTGAGCCGTTACCAGTCGAGCCAGTAGCTCGCCTTCACCGCGAGCACGTTGCGCGACTCGCCACCGGTGAAGAGGGCGTCGACGTCCCGGCCGAGCCGGAGGTTGCCGAATGAGGCATCATCGTCCCGGTTCTGCTGCCACACGAGGAACAGGGTGGAGCCGGGGCGCCACTCCCAGCGCAGCACCGCGTTGGCCCGGAGCGAGCGGATGGTGAAGTTCTGCTCCGGCACCGTGAACGGCGCGCCTCCCCCGCCCGGGTCGATCTGCGTGCCCGAGGCGGTGGGGGTGGCCGTGCCGCGGTCTCGGCCGTATACGGTGAAATCGTAGGTTCGTGGCGCGGCGAGCTCCTTGAGCTCGCCATAGTCTCCCGCGGAGATGAGCGGCTGCAGGAAGAGCTGCAGACTGAGCGTGGGCGCGAAGGTCCAGTCCAGCCGTGTCACCATCGAGACTTCCGTCTGGTCGAGCGTCGCGAACACGTACCGGGCGCCGAAGGTGGCGGCCGCGGCGGGGTCCGTGACGGTCGTGACGTACTGCGAGAGCGTATGGTTGCGGGTGAGCGCCGGCCCCACGCTCACGTGAAGCGCGGCCAAGGGGCGCACGCCCACCGTCAGCTCGGCCTCGGTCTGGTGCTCGTGGGCCGCGGTCCATGACTGCGTCACATCCAGGCTCAGGCGGGTGGTCTTCCGGGTGTCGGACTCGAGCGTGAGCCGCACGTCGCTCGAGGTGGGCTGACGCGCCACCGGTCCACCTCGGGTCAGGCGATCGTCGTCGGTCGGCGGCGCGTAGTCGCCGCGCAACTCGACGTTCCAGAAGCTCCGGAGCTGCGCGGACAGGATGAGGCCGAAGGAGCCGAACACCCGGTCGCCGTCGAAGTTCCAGGCGTGATTGGTGAACGGAAATACGTGGTAGTTCCGGAACACGCGGCCGGGGCGCGTCTCCTGGTATTGCAGCGCGGTCGAGACCGCGCGCCGGTCGGCGTTGGACTGGAACCCCAGATCGTTGGCCTCGAAGGCCGCGCCGGTCTCCTGGTAGACCAGGCCGCCCAGCCAGTGCCGGCCGCTGTTCTTCCCGAGCGCCAGCTCGTACGCATAGTCGGTGAGCGAGGTGCGCGCCGGATCGTAGTGGAAGCTGGTGGCGTCTGGGCGCTGGAAGTAGCGCGCGCTGGACCGCTGGGTCAGCGCGATCGCGTCCGGCGTGCCGCGCACCGTGCTCACCCCGATCGAGCCGTCGAGCGACCAGGCGCGGTTGCCCCAGGAGTTGGTGAAGTCCGCACCGACCAGGTAGGCGCTCCCCCGGAGGAGCGACATGAGCTCGGCGCTGCCCTGGTCGCGGTTGACCGCAGTCGCGATCAGGCCCACGGTGGTGTTCCCGCCCCGCAGATCCTTCCGCACGCGCCCCACGAAGTAGTTGGTCAGCGGCTCGACCGGCGTGGCCGCCCGCGCGCCCGCCGCGTCGACGTAGCGCGCCTCCTCGCCGGCCGTCACCGCGTCGAGCACGCCGAGCGACCAGCCCGAGCGCGTCCGGCCGCTCAGCTTGGCGGCGGTGCGGATGGAGGTCTCGGTCGGCACGTCGAGGAAGTTGATGCCGTCGCCGCCCACGTCGCGCTGCGGTTGACGCCCGATGCGGCGGCTGAAGAAGAACTGCGGAAAGTCGAAGCTGTTGGAGGCGCGGATGCCGCCGAAGCGGAAGACGTCGGCGCCCTCGACGAAGAACGGACGTTTCTCGGGAAAGAACGTCTCGAAGGCGCTGAGGTTGACCACGGCGGGGTCCACCTCCACCTGGCCGAAGTCCGGGTTCACCGTCGCGTTGAGCGTGAGGTCGCTGCTCAGGCCGTACTTGAGGTCGAGCCCGGCCGAGCCGCGGTAGTCGTGCCCGCTCTGGAACGGGTCGCCGGCCGGGGTGGGTGCGTAGGTGGCACTGGCCAGCACGTAGGGGGCGAGCTCCAGCCGGCGCTGGGCCTGGAGCGGCCCGAGCCCCACGAGATGGCCATAGCGGCTCACCCCGCTTACCTCGCTCTTGGGCACGAACGCGAACCAGTCCTCCTCGCCTTTCCGCAGGATCTTGCGGTAGAGCTGGATCCCCCAGGTGCCGTCGAGCGTGGAGCTGTAGCGAAGCTGCGAGAGCGGGATCCGGAGCTCGGCGGTCCAGCCGAGCGAGTCCACCTGCGTGGCGCTCTCCCAGACCGGGTCCCACGAGTCGTCCTCGTCGCTGCCCTGGGCCGACGAGCCGAGGATCCCGTCCAGGACCGCGCCGCCGGGCGTGACCCGGAAGCGCACGCCGCTCAGGTGGTCGTGGAAGGTGTCGAGGTACAGGTCGAACTCGTCGGCCTCCACGTCGTCGTCCCGGCGGGCAAGCGCCGCCTTGATCCGGCCGGGCTCGCGGTCGTAGAGCCGGGCGCCAACATAGAGCGCGTCGTCACTGATGAGCACTCGCACCGCCGTGCGCTCGGTGGCCGGCAGACCCTCGGACGGGTCCGTCTGGGTGAACCTCGTCGCCGGCTCGGCGCGCGTCCAGGCGGCCTCGTCGAGGCGGCCGTCGATGACGATGGCGCCCTCGAGGCGCGCGGCTCTCACCTGCGGCGCGGCGGCGTGGCCCCAGGGGGCGACGGAGTCGCGGTTCTGGGCTGCGGGCGCCTGCCAGGCAGTGACGAGGGCAAGCGCCAGTGGGACGAGGATTCCGCAGGGCATGAGACTCCACGGGTGGCCGGTGCTGGTAGGAAACGCTCCGGGACTTGGACGCGTGGAGCCGCTGAAAGGTTGGAGACCCCCGGCCGACTCGTTCGCCTTACCGGAACCGGACCTCGTACACAGCGGCGGCAAGCGCGTTCAGTGCGTCGCGAAACATCGATCCGGCCGGCTCGATGGCCGTCTGCGAGCCGTCCCCGTTCAGGCGGACCACCGACGCGATGGCCCGGGTGAACTGGAAGCGGCCGCCGAGCGGCCGCCCCTCGACGTTGGCCGCGAGCAGAGTATAGCGGCCGTCCGTCTCCTTCAACATCGTTCTGATAGGGCTTCGGGTGGGGCTGTTTCCCGAGAAGTAGACGTCGTAGTGCAGGCCCGCCGTGGGCGACAGCAGCCGCGGCGTCAGCCGGTCCAGCTCCGCGTTCAGCTCGACCGCGCCCGCCCACAGGGCCCGGCTCTGGGCGACCTGTCGGGGCGTGGCCCGGGCATCCTCGCCGTAGCTCTCCGGCGTCTGCGGCGCGATGCCGATGACGTGGCCCTGCCTGGTGACATCGCTGTCGTACGCGAACAGGATGATCCCGGTCGCCCCGTGAATGATCGCGGTGAAGACCATCCCGCGGAGCTCGCCGGCCGTGGGCAGCCGCATCGCGGGCCGCAGCTCGGCCGCGCCGCCGAACGCCTGCAGGGTGAGCCACACCGGCTTCCGCTCGCCGTTGAGTCGAACCGAACGGAGAATCGATCGGGGGAGTGCCGCGATGTCGGTGGCATTCGCCTCGAGGGGGTAGTCGTCGTGCGCGGAGATGTCTCCCGACACGCTCCACCGCTCCCACCAGGCCTCGAATCCCGGGGGAATCCAGGACCCGTCCAGCGGAAACACCGGGTGCCGCGGGTCGATCGCCTTGATGGCGGCCATTCTCGACAGGAACGCCTGGTACCGCACGCCCATCAGATCGGCATTGCCAGTGCGCCGGATGTCGAAGTACGTCTGCGCCGTGGGCTCCTCATCGAGATACCAGCCGAGGATGTCGGGATCGGCCGCGAACTCCCTCACCTCTGCGTCGGTCGGCCAGTGCCGGATCAGTTGCAGGCCTGAGCCCCGGAGCTCGGCGATGGCGCCGGCCAGGCCGTAGCCCTCCCAGGTGTGCACGCAGTTGAAGCCGGCCTCCCGGATGGTCCGGAACGAGCCCGCGATGGCGTGATAAATACAGCGGGGGAAGAAGGAGGCGGTGTCGTAGCGGGTGCGGAACGTCCCGTGCCTGTCGGTATGGGGGACGCCGGCGCGGTAGATGGTCTGGACGGCGGAATCGCTGAGCGTCTCCGGCTGCGCGAGCCGGCCCGGCGCATGCCGGGCCGGCGGAGGCCACGGCCAGAGGGAAAGCGCGGTGACCAGACCAACTGCTGCGCGCAGGGAGTCCCTCCGGAAAAGGAGGATCGCGGGCCGCGCGCCTCCGCGCCGGTCAGCGCAGGACGACAGACTGCACGCGATGGGTGCCGCTTCCCCAGACGTCGTCTTCGAAGTCGAAGATGCTGAACTTGTCCCGCCGATCCGTCCAGACGGAATATCGTGCGGCAGCGGCCAGGTCGATGTAATCCCCAATGAAGATGAAGTCGGTGCGCGAGGACTCACCGGTGACCCGGACGTTGGTGCTCCAGCCGTGGCCCTGACGCGTCGAGGAGAAGACATCGTAGAAAAGATTCTGCACATCGCCGTTGCACTCGGGGGCGGCCGAGGTCGGGAGTCGTGTGTCGATCCAGCTCGCCTGCGGCTTGCCCGACTTCACGTCGAGGGCCACGAACCCCTGGGCGCTGGCCGTGCCGTCGTCGTTGATCGTAATCGGCCGCGACCAGGTGGTGTACGGCGCGCCCCTGCTCGTGGCATACCGGATATCGCCATCTTCAGGGGTCTCGGAGCCAGGCACGGGGTCGTGAGTGTAGGCGATGTGGGCGCCTCCGCCCGCGTCGATGTCCACGCTGGGGCCCATCGAGAGCCACCAGCGGGCATAACAGGAGAACGGCCCCTTCCAGAATGGCGTTTCGGAGGCGTCGGTGACGGCATCGACCGCGGGCCCGAACGTCGCCCCGAAGTCCGCCGAGTGGCTGGTGCGGATGTTGAACGAGCCGTTCAGCCAGCCATCGTTGCCGGAGTTGTACCATGCTACCAGCACATTGCCGTGCCTGCCGCCCGCCGGCCGGGACCCCTGAACGACCGGGCTGGTATCGACGCCGCATCCGCCCGTGCTGTGGTCGAGCGCCTGGGGCGCCCCGTAGGCTGTGCCTCCGTTCGTGGAGCGGGCAAAGGCGATGTGGCAGTCGCCGTCACCGGTGAGGTCGAACCGCGTCGCGGTCACGTAGACATAGTTGCTCGCGTCGTCGGGAGTGGCGATCCATGGCTTGTCGTACAGGAACACGTCGCCCGCAGCGTCGAGCGCGATGAAGGGGCCGACCCACGACGCCCCATCGTCGGTGGAGTAGCTCACGAGGATGTCGTAGTCGGCGGGGGAGTCCTTGATATCCATGTAGGCGTAGAACACCCGTCGCCCATCCGGCGAGTACGCGAGGACCGGATCGCTGCACTGGCTCGTCGCGGTGAGCTGCGGCATCACGGCCGGCGCGGACCAGCTCCTGCCGCCATCCGAGCTATGCCGCGCCTCGCAGTGCACCACGTCGGTGACGAAATGGGAGCCGGCCACGAGCAGCTTCTTCTTCTTCGGGTTCGCCGCGACCGTTGGCTCATTTTCATCCGCGTTCGGAGCGGCGGCGACGGGTACGTCGGTCAGTGCCTTCGGACGGTCGTGAGTCCTGTCGCCGTGCCTGGCTGTGACCGACTTCCCCCGGACCTTGGCCATGTCCATGCGCTCGGCGGCCAGGAGCATGGGCATGGTGCTGAAGCGGTCGAGCTGGGCCGTCACCCGTCTCCGCACTTCAGGGGACAACTGCTGCTGCGCCAGATCCGGGGTCGGCGAGACGGCAGACGGCTCCGTGTCACGGTCGCAGGCGAGCAGGAGGACGGCCGCCGCGGAGAGGAGCACTGCGCTGTTGGTGTGCATGACACACCTCGGAGTAGATGAGCCGAAACCAACGGGGCGGCTGGCGGGGGCGGTTGGAACTGAACGCCGCCGCGCCACCAGTCCGGCAGCTCGGCGGTCTTGAGAGTCTTCCGCGCGCCGCAACGCCGGCGGTGGAGGAGACGAGGACCCGTAGCTTTGCGGCCCCGGCTTTCGCCGGGTGTGCTGTGCGTGATAACGGTTGATGCGCGCCCACTCTACGAGACGGTGCGGGCCGCGTCAAGCAGGCAGCTTCTGCCCCCCGGGCCTCCTACGCACGCCGCGGTCGCGCGACGAGTATCCCGGTCGCGTGGCGGATCGCGGCGACGTACTCGGGGAGCGTGGTGCGCGTGATCGCCACCAGCCCACCGGACAGCGGAGCGTGGAGCACGCGGAGGATCCCGCGGGCGTCCCGGTAGGCGAGCGCCGCATGGGTCACGTCCAGTCCCGCGATCCCGGTCGCGAACGCGAGCACGTCTCCAGTCTCGATCCGGTCCACCACCTCCGGGATCCGTTTGGTGGGCACCACCCGACGCGGGTGGCTGTCGAGGCGGCGCTCCATCGCCTCGATCTCATGGAAGACGCCGTCGTCGGCCAGGGCGGGGTAGCGCTCGCGATGCGCCGTCATGAAGCGGAGCGGCCGCGAGTCTTCGGCGCCCCCCAGTGTCGCGCCGAGGTTCCGCAGCAGGCCCCGGCGCTCGCCGTCGCTCATCCATTCACTGAAGTAGTGCAGCCGGGAGGCGTACCCGCGGCGCGTACCGCCGCGATAGCGCATTCGCTCGATCTCGCGCCCGAAGCGCTCCCACGACGGGCTTGCGCCCGCGTCCGCCACTCTCGCCACCGCCAGGCACGACTCCACCAGCGTGGCGCAGTCGAACCGGGTGAGCGAGAGCGTCAGCGGCTCGGTGCCGGACGGACTGCCGCCGGCGCGGAGGTAGGCCTCGAGCGTGTACGGCTCGTACGGCGTGCCGACAGCCAGCTCGCCGACCCGGGCGGCCTCGACGCCGAGCGGCGCCTGGAGCCTCGCCGGGCCCATGCCGCGGAGCGCCGCAGCCCAGGCCGTGAGCCGGGCCCGGTCGGGGTCGCGCGCCGGCAGCCGCACCGGCACGAGCGCGGCGGCGGCCGTGGTGGCGGCCAGCCGGAGCAGGTCTCGGCGGGAGAGGGGTGAATTCACGGTGGTTGTAGGATAAAACAGATCCGATGCGGAGCCAGGCCCGTATACCGTCTGTCCCCCCGCGGGGGTGACCTGGGTACCCCATCGTCCGGATCTGGAGGAGCTTACCATGCGACACCACCATCTGCTCGCGCTCGGCACCGCGCTTACTCTCGCTTCGCTCGCCGGCTGTTCCGATCCCGAGGGGACGGCGCCCGATGCGCCGGCCGCTCTTGCGGCGGGACACGACGCCGGGGCTCACGCCCTCCCGGAGGGCGCGCTGTTCGTGGCGGAGCTCCACCCCCTCAATCCACGCATCCAGCAGACACTCGATCCCGACCCGCGCACCCCCCGCGGCGTGGCGGAAGGGAAGGCGTATTTCCGGGTGGTGAACGGCATGCTGGACGCGGTCGTGGACGTCCGCGGCGCCGAGCCGGCCGATGCCGCGTTTCCCGAAGGGCTGCACCCGCAGCACATTCACGAGGCGGCCAGCTGTCCCACGATGTCGGCCGACGTCAACGGCGACGGCATCGTGGACGTCATCGAGGGTCTCCCCTTCTACGGGCCGATCATGATCCCGCTCGACGGTGACCTGGCCGATACCAGCTCGCAGATCCCCACGTTCCCGCTCGCCTCAGGCGTCCGGGGCAGCTATCACTATGCCGCGAGCGCATCGATTGCGGCGCTCGAAGCCGCCCTGCACCACGCGCTCGATCTGCCGACGAGACACGTCGTCATCCACGGCGTGGACCTGAACACGCCGCTTCCGGCGAGCGTCCAATCGCTGCCGGGCGTGCCGGCGCAACTCACCCTTCCGATCGCGTGCGGCGAGCTGCGCCGGATTCGCTGAGCCGGCACGGACGCACCGCCACAAATCGCCAGAGCTCTTGCACCGCTCCGCGTGAGATGTTCGAACGGGCCGTCCGAGTGAGTGCAACGAGCTGCACTGTGGACCCCCGGCTGGCGGCGATCTCGCCGCCAGAGCGGGGGTTAGAGCGGCTCCGCTCGGGCCTCCACGCCCACGACTCCGGCCGGCCGGTCGGGCCTGGGTCTTGCTTTCTCCGCCCCGCCGGCCGGAACGTCCCGGCCGGCTCCCCCCTCGATTCGCCCGCAGTTCACTCCAGTACCCTCGCTCGTGAGTGGCCGCCATGACGTTTACGTTCAAGCTGTCCCGCAGGATTGCTCGCCTTCGAGCGCCCGTATTCGCCGCCCTCCTCTTCACCCTCGTCAGTTGTAACGGCACCGACTCCCTCGAGCCCGACACCAGCACCCCGGCCACGGCCGGAGCCCAGGTTCAGCCCGCGTTCGCCTCGACCGGGTTTGCCGGCGGCATCCCGTTCGGGACCTCCGCTCTGCCCACCAGCGAGTTCGGCGATCGGTACAACGGCGCCATGCGCAACATCTGGCCCGAGTACCTCGTCCAGGAGCTCGCGGCGATCCGGGAGCGCGGCGGCCGGGTGGTGCTCATGTTCGCCGGCAAGGAGGACAACTACAAGGACGCGGAGGGCCACTTCAGCCTGACCAAGTGGAAGCAGCGGGTGGACCGGTTCCGCGGCGTAAATTTCTCCGCGTATGTCCAGGACGGCACGATCATCGGCCACTACCTGATCGACGAGCCGAACGATCCGGCCAACTGGAACGGCCAGCCGATCTCGCCGTCCACCGTCGAGGAGATGGCGCAGTACAGCAAGCAGCTCTGGCCCGGCATGACGACGATCGTCCGCGCCGAGCCCGGGTACTTCGGGGACAGCCATCCCTACCTGGACGCCGCGTGGGCCCAGTACGTCAACCGGAAGGGCGATGCCGGCGACTACATCCGCCGCAACGTCGCCGACGCGCAGAGCCGGGGTCTCGGACTCATCGTCGGGCTCAACCTGATCCTGGGCGGAGTGAACGGATCGGCGATGACGGCGAGCCAGGTCGAGGCGTGGGGCTCGGCGCTGCTGGGCAGCTCGTATCCGTGCGCGTTCATCAGTTGGCAGTATGACGCCAACTACCTGGCCTCCAGCAGCGTGAAGAGCGCGATGGATGCCCTGCGTGCGCAGGCGGAGAACCGGTCCACCCGGAGCTGCGGCAGCGCGGGCTCGCCGCCCCCGCCGCCTCCGCCTCCCCCGTCGGCCTCGGCGTCCGCCTTGCCTTTCGGGCTCTCCTTCGCGCCCACTACCGAGTACTCGACCCGCTGGACGGGAACGCTCTACCGGGCCCGGCCTGCCGAAGTCGTGGCACGCCTCGACCGCGCGGAGAGCGCCGGAATGCGGATCGTGGTGCAGTTGGCGGCCCGGGGACAGTCGAAGAATGCCGATGGCACCTTCAGCCTGACCCGGTGGAAGGCCGCGGTGGACCGGTATCGGAGCCTGCCGCTCGACGGCTACGTTTCCAATGGGACGTTCTACCTGCATCACCTGGTGGATCTGCCCGACTGTGCCTCCTGCTGGGGCGGCCAGGCCATCCCGTGGGAGACGCTGGAGGCCATGGCGCGCTACAGCAAGTCGATCTGGCCGTCGCTCCCGACCGTGGCCCGCGTGTCCCCGACCGCGCTGGCATCGGCCGGCTTCCGCTGGACCTACCTTGACGCTGGGTGGGCACAGTACACCACCCGGCAGGGTGACTTGCGCACCTATGTGTCCAACGAGGCCGCCAAGGCCAAGCTCGAGGGGCTGGGGCTGGTCGTCGGCCTCAATCTGCTCGAGGGAGCCAGCTCGGGAGCGATGACGGCGAGCCAGATCAAGCAGTTCGGCACCATCCTGGCCCAGGAGCCATCGGCCTGTGCCCTCGTGGGCTGGAGCTACGACGCCGGCTACCTGGGGCAGAGCGGAATTCGCGAGGCCCTCGATTCGGTGGCGACGGTGGCCCGGCGCCGGAACGCGGCGTCCTGCGTCGTGAGCTGACGCGGCCACGCCTCCGTGATTTGCGAGCCCCCGGGCGTGTGCCCGGGGGCTCGTTCGTCTTAAAGGGCGACCGGGCTTAGATTTCAGCAGGCGGCCTTCGCCTCCATCCGTCGCCCGTCTCGAGCCGGGAGTTTCAGTGAGCAGCTATAAAGTCGAGCAGTGTCGCGTCACCTGGGGTGGTCGCACCTTTCATTTCGTCTCCTATGACCGCCAGCCCGCCAACGAGCGACGCGGCGATCCCGAGGTGCCGGCGATGTGGTATCTCATGGGGCCGGGCAAGCGCTGGCCGGTGATGCCCCAGGTGGCGGGCCAGGGCGACGAGGAGATCGAGCGCGAGCTGACCGCGTGGCTCAAGACCCAGGGGCTGGTCCGGATGGCCCGGGCACGCTGACCTGCACAATGCCGCGCCGGTCCGGCTAGGTTGCGGCATCGCCAGAGCCCCGGCCGGCATTCTGCCCGCCCAACCGTCCCTCCCCCGGAGCGCCCCGCCTTGCCCAAGCGCAACTATGGCTACGAAAAGCGTCAGAAGGAGCTCACGAAGCAGCATAAGCGGGAGGAGAAGCGCCAGCGGAAGCTCGAGCGCGCCGCTCCCCCGGCCGACGATTCCCGGCCGGACGAGCCGGGGATAGTAACCCAGGACACGTCGGAGGGGCCGGCACCCTCGTAAATTCAACTCGTCGAGTCGGCGCGAGCCGCTGCCGCGAACCCTCCCTGCCTCGGATGGGCCAGCCATGCAGTTCTGTCCCACGCCCGCTGCATCCATCGTCACCCGCGCCGCCCTCTTCGGCGCCTTCGCACTGCTCTGGCAGGGGTGCGGCGGCGAGGACCTCACCGCGCCCACCACCGGCGAGATCGCGGTCACGGTTGCGACCACCGGTGACGAGCAGGACCCCGACGGCTATACGCTCAGCCTCGATGGCCTGCAGGGAGTCGCCATCGACGACAACGCCACCCGCACGCTGACGGTCCAGGAAGGGAACCACACCGTCGAGCTCGCCGGCCTTGCCGCCAACTGCGCCGTGCAGCAGGAGGCCGTGCAGTCGGTGCAGGTCCCGGCCGGCGGGAGCGTGGCGGTCACGTTCACCGTCATGTGCAGCACCACGGCGGGCGGAATCACGATCGTCACCACCACGGCAGGGGACGTTCTGGACCCGAACGGCTACGCTGTCGCGGTGGACCAGGGGGCGGCCCAGCCGATCGGCGACAACGCTTCCATCACCGTGGGCGGGCTCGCCGCGGGAAACCACACCGTGATGCTGTCGGACGTGGATGCGCACTGCAGCGTGGCCGGGGACAATCCTCGGACCGTTTCCGTGTCCGCCGGCGATGTCGCGGTGGTGACGTTCGCCGTCGCCTGCGCGGGCAGCGTACAGCAGTGGACGGCGGTGACCAGCGGGACGAAGGCCGATTTGATCGACGTGTGGGGAACTTCCGGTTCGGACGTGTTCGCCATCGGTGAGCTCGACACGCCGCGCCGGTCCTCCGCCGTGATCATACACTTCGACGGCAGCGCGTGGACCGGGCAGCTCGATCAGACCAATCTGGCGCTGCAGGGCGTATGGGGAAGCTCGTCAGCCGACGTATACGCGGTCGGGTTCGACCCCTTCCAGCCGGTAGCGCGGGTGCTGCACTTCGACGGGACACGATGGAGCGAGATCCCGGGCTTCGCGTCAATCGACGGCTCTGAGTCGTTCACCCTGGCATCGGTCTGGGGCAGCTCCGCCACCGACGTGTGGGCCGTGGGCGGGGCCAACGGCGGGTTCGACCTGTCGCTGATCTTTCACTACGATGGGTCGAGCTGGCAGCGGATGCCGGTCACCGGAGACGTCTTGCCGAGCCTGAGCGACGTCCGGGGCGTTTCCGCCACCGACGTGTGGGCCGTCGGGCGCGACGTCACGGTGGACCCTTCGGACGGCGTGGTCCTGCACTACGATGGCGCCACGTGGAAGCCGGTGCTGCAGCACGAGGGACTGGTGCCGAACGCGGTGTGGGCCGGCTCGGCGACGAGCGTCTTCGTGGCCGGGTTCCAGGTGGAGGAGTTGGACCCCATCCATTTCTCGGTGGCGGGCTCGGTGTGGCACTTCGACGGCGGCGCCTGGACCTCCATGCCGCTGCCCAGCAAGTCGGTGCTGAACGAAATCTGGGGAACCTCGCCCTCCGACGTGTTCGCGGTGGGCGAGGACGGCGTCGTGCTCCACTACGACGGCGCCGCCTGGACGCTGGCGACGCCGACGAGGGCCGGGCTGCTAGGCGTGTGGGGGAGCTCGCCGGGCGACGTGTACGCGGTCGGGGCGGCCGGGACGATCCTGCACGGGACCCCATAACCGCCCCGACGACTATGGCTCGACGACGACCTTCCCGGTCATGAACGGATGCGGGGTGCAGTGGTACGCGTAGCTGCCCGGCTGCGCGAACACCCGCTCGTAGCTTTGCCCCGGCTCGATCAGGCCGGAGTCGAACGACCCGTCATCGGCCGTCACCGAATGCTGCAACTGGTCCTGATTGACCCACCGCACGCGGGTCCCGACATGCACCTGGAGCTCCTTCGTGGTGAACGACAGGTTCGCGATCCGCACCATCGCGGCCCCAGCCGCGGCCGCGCCGCCCGCCGCGGGAGCGGGTGCCTGAGCCGGCGGCGCCTGAGCCGCGGGTGGCACGGTCGCCGGGGGCTTGCCCCGGTGCCCGAAGTAGCGAGAAAGGGTAATCGGGATGGTGAACTCGAACCCCGCCATGTGCGCGCCCCGAACCCCGCGCGACGCCCCTTCGATCGAGCCGCTCTGCGTGTTGGTGAGCTGGATCGAGAAGCTGTGCGGGCTGTAGGGGATCCGGAGCTGCACTCCGGCGCCCCACGCCGCGGGTGAGGAGCCTGGAGCGTTGACCAGGCCGAAGACATCGCCCGCCAGACTGAGCCAGTTGGTCAGCCGCACCACCGCCCCGCCGCCCGCGCCCCACATCGACCGCTGGACGTCGTAGCCCGACGAGATCCCGCGCACCGTGCCGAGCAGGTGCACGGGGCCGACCTGGCGGCCCAGGCCCACTTCGCCGTCCACGCTCTGGGGAGCGAAGTTGTACCCGCCGGTCACGGTCACGTCGAGCGGGCTCCCCCGCGCCTGACGCAGCAGCGGACGCCGCAGCGCGAGCTGGTACTCGTTGGGGATGCCGGTAAAGACGCTCGAGTTGGTGGCGTAATCGAGCTGGAGGTTGAACGCCAGCGGCAGCCCGGTGGCGAGATGGAAGTTGGGAAAGCTGGTGACCTTCCGGGGCGGTGGCGGGCTCACCTCGAAACGGTGCAGGAAGTTGAACTGGATCACGCCGGGGGGCACGGTCCAGCCGTCGTCGACGTTCGGCGTGCGGTTGACCACCGCTTGCGCGGCGAGGCCGGGCGCACCGATGACGAATAGCAGCGCCGCGAGCAAGGGCCGGCGCACTCCCCACTTCCGCATGGCGTCTCCCGGCTACGGCGTGACGGTGAGCGTGGCCTTCATGAACGGGTGAATCCGGCAGAAGTAGGTGTACGTGCCCGGCGCGCCCGCGGTGAACTGGAAGGTACCTCCCTTGGCGAGCGCGCCCGAGTCGAACGTCGTCCCGTCTTCGGCCGACACGGTGTGGGACACGTCATCCTGATTGGTCCAGGTGACGGATGTGCCGCTGGCGACGCTCAGGTTCGGCGGAACGTACGCGAAGTTCTGGATGGCGACGGTCGAGCCTCCGCCGGGCGGAGGCTCGGGCCCGGTGGCGGGGCGCTCGCTGACGCACGCGGCCAGGCCCCCCAGGAGGAGGGCCAGACTCGCGGTCCGGCGGGTAAGCCGCACCGTGCTCGAGGCTATTGCACCACGAGCGTGCCGCTCATGGCGGCGCCGTGCACGGCGCAGTCATACTGGTACGTACCCGGCGTGGTGAAGACCTGGGTATAGGTCTGCCCGTCGCCGGTCATCGTGGCGCTGCTGGGGAAACCGGGCGAGCCCTGCGATTGCACGCTGTGGGGCGTGCTCCCGGTGCCGGTCCAGGTCCAGGTGACCGTGGTGCCGGCGGCCACCGTGTCCACGGCGGGATTCCGGGTGCCGTTGTGCCCGCTCTGGAAAAAGATGTTCCCGACGGTGATGGCACCGGCGGCGGCACCACCGCCGGCGGGAGTGCCACCGTCGGTGGGGGACGTACTGTTATCGGAGCAGCCGACGGCCACCGCTGCGGCGGCCGCCAGCATCAGGGTACGCGTGGGTCGCATCATGCCCTCCTCGGTTCTTGCGCCGACGCTGAGCATATCTGTTATCACAGGTCCCGTCAAGACGCCCGACCATCTCGGCTCTTGGTCGAGTGGCGGTATGCTTGTACCTTGCCCGGCATGCGACGTCTCCGGCAGATCATCAAGCAGCGAAAGCCCTTCGAAAGCCTCCAGCAGGAGGTGTTTCTGGAAGTGCTCAGGACGGGAAACGCGATGGTGCAGGATCTGGTGGAGCTGCTCCGGCCCCACGGGCTGACCCAGCCGCAATACAACGTGCTGCGCATCCTGCGCGGGGCCGGGCCCGACGGGCTCCCGACGGGCGAGGTGGGCGAGCGCATGGTGGTGAGCCGCGAGCCGGACGTCACCCGGCTGCTGGTCAGGATGGAGGGGCTGGGCCTGATCGAGCGGGAACGGCGGGCGGACAACCGGCGGTTTGTGAACGCGCGGATCACGCGCGAGGGGCTGCAGGTCCTCAAGGCACTCGACGAACCGGTTCGCCGGATGCACGCACGGCAACTCCAGCACATGTCACGCCCGGCCCTCGAGACGCTGGCCGGACTGCTCGAGCGGGTGCGGCGGGAGGAGTAACCTCGAGCGAGCGCCAGGGCGGCGTCTCTACGCCCCGAGCAGCGCCTCCGCCAGCTCCTCCACATCCACCGGCCAGAGGCAGCGGGGGCGCGGACGGCCGGTGCCCGGCAGCGCGCGGCAGCTCAGGACCAGCCGGCGCCAGCGCGGCGGGATCGCGGCGCGGCCGTGTACGGCGCCAAGCAGAGCGCCGGCCACCGCGCCGTTGGTATCGGTGTCGCCCCCGGCCATGACGGTTTGCACCACACCCTCCTCGAGCGTCTCCGCGTGCAGCGCCTGGTAAAACGCATTCTGCAGGGCGATCAGCACCCAGCCCATGTGCCGCGCATACTCCGCCGGCGGCTCGGCGGCCGCGGCCTCCAGTGCGCCGACGACCGATCCGTCCGCCCCGGCAGCCCGCGCCCACGCGAGCGCGGTGCCGTGGGCCGCTGCCGCGCCCTCGCCCGCGCGCACCGCATGGGCGATTGCGATCGCGAAGGCGGCGCTTGCATCGCTGCAGGCCGGGTGAGGGTGGGTAATGGCGCTCTCCGCGCGCGCCAGCCGGCCCAGCTCGTCCGGCGGCAGCGCGTGACCCCAGATCCCGAGCGGGCTCACCCGCATCAGGCTGCCGTTCGCCTGGCTGTCGAGATCGTGTCGGCCCAGCAGCCCCGCCGACGTGGTCCTGCCGATATCGAACGGGCCCGAGTGCATCCACGCCCGGTACACCTCGCGCACCGCATCCGAGTCGAGCCCGCCGTCCCGCGCGAGCGTGCGCGCGAGGAGGAGCGCGAGCTCCGAGTCGTCGGTCGGCTGGCCCGCGAGCGTGTTCCAGGAGCCGCCGTCCCTGAGCTCCCGCAGGCCATCGGGGAACTCCGCCCGGATCGACGCGGCGGTGCGGAACTCGACCTGCGCGCCGAGCGCGTCGCCCGCCACCTGGCCGAGCATGCAGCCCTGTGCCCGGCTCAGCAGGCCGGCGTCGGTGACGCGGACTGCCGGCGTCACCCGCCGCGGAAATCGCGCGCTCAGCGGGTCGGGCGGCATGGCCTCGAAGACCGCGCCCCAGCCGCGCGCCGCGAGGGCCTTCCCCACCGGGAGCGACGCGCCGAAGATCCGGCGGGAGGTCGCCTGCCCATCGAGGGCGTAGGTGATCGGCCGGCCCGACTCGTCCATCAGCTCGCCGCCGACGGCGCGGAGCAGCGCGTGGCCCCCGCCGAAGTCCCACGCCACCGGCCCGCTGAGTGACGCGGTCGCCTCGCCCTCGCCCACCGCGACGAGCGCCAGCCGGTAGGCGATGCTCGGCATGGCCCGGAAGCGGGCCGGCGCCAAGCAGCGCGCGTTGGCTTCGGCGTTGCGGTCGGCGCCACCGCTCAGCAGGACGATGTCGTACGGTCCCAGCGCCTCGGGGAGCGGCGCGCGCGCGACCGGCCTCCCGTTCCGCGTGAGCGGCAGCCCCTCCGCCCAGGCGATCAGGTCGCCCGCGTCGTCCGGCGCCACGGGTGCGTAGACCACGCCGAGCACCGGCACCCCGTCATGGACGAGACCGATCGACACCGCGGTGCCGCGGCGGCGCTTGATGAACGAAACGGTGCCGTCGTTGGGATCGACCAGCCAGCGGTGCGGTGACTCCGCCGGCCCGTCCCTGCCGGTCTCCTCGCCCAGGTAGGACCACCCGGGGAATGCCGAACGGAGCAGGCCCCGGATCAGGAGCTCCGCTTCGTCGTCCACGGGCGCGTGGCCGCCACTCCCGCGCGGGCCGCCGGGCCGGTGGAACTCGCTCCGGAGGAGCGCGCCGGCCCGCACGGCCGCATCGACGGCTGTGCGGAGCGCCGGCTCGTAGGATGGTGGCATGTGCCGGCTACGGGCGCGGCACCGTGAGTCTCGGGTCGGCCCTCCGGATCTGGTCCACCACGAAGGCGTAGCGGAAGGCGTCATCGTGGAGCGCCTCGTAGCGGCCCGACCTCCCGCCGTGTCCCGCGTCCATGTTGATCCTGAGCAGGAGCGGGTTGGCGTCGGTCTTCATGGCTCGGAGCCTGGCCACCCATTTCGCCGGTTCCCAGTAGTTCACTCTGGGGTCGTTGAGCCCGGCGGTCGCAAGGATCGCGGGATAAGCCTTCGCCTCCACGTTGTCGTAGGGCGAATACGAGCGGATGTAGGCGAACTGCTCGGGCACGCCCGGGTTGCCCCACTGCTGCCATTCCTGGGTGGTGAACTCGAGCGTCGGGTCGCGCATGGTGTTGATCACGTCGACGAAGGGGACGTCCGCCACCACCACGCGGAACAGATCGGGCCGCATGTTGGTGACGGCGCCCATGAGGAGTCCGCCCGCGCTTCCGCCGCGGATGGCGAGCCGGTCGGGTGCGGTGTAGCCCTCCCGCTCGAGCCACTCCGCCGCGGCGACGAAATCGGTGAAGGTGTTCTTCTTCCGGAGCATCTTGCCGTCGTCGTACCAGCGACGCCCCATCTCCTGCCCGCCGCGGATGTGCGCGATGGCGAAGATGTATCCCCGGTCCACCAGCGGCAGGATGCGCGGGCTGAAGCCCGGGTCGGTGCTCGCCCCGTAGGATCCGTAGGCGTAGAGCAGCATCGGGCGCGGCCGGCCCCGGCGGAGCGGCGTCCGGTAGAAGAGTGAGATCGGCACCCGCACACCGTCGGGGGCGGGAGCCCACAGCCGCTCGGTCGCGTACCGCGTCGGCTCGAAGCCGGGGACCTCCGTCCGCTTCCGCAGCGTGCGCGTGCGAGTGACGAGGTCGTAATCGTACACGGTCGGCGGCGTGCGCGGTGAGCTGTAGGTAAATCGCAGCGTACGAGAGTGGTAGTCCGGATTCCGCCCGGGCTCCAGCGCGTGAACTATCTCGGGAAAGTCCACGTCGTAGGGTGCGCCGCCGCCGAACGGGAGCACGCGAATCTGCTGGCGCGCGTCGCCCCGGCGGTAGAGCACGAGGTGGTGCTCGAACACGTCCATGCCCTCGAGCAGGGTGGAGTCGTCGGCCGGGACGAGCTCGGTCCAGTGAGCAGAATCGGGAGCGGCGGTCGGCACGCGCATCAGCCTGAAATTCGCCGCGCCGTCGTTGGTGAGCACGAGGAAATCGTCGCCGTGGTGCTCGGCCGAGTACTCGACCCCCTCTCGCCGCGGCAGCAGGACTCGCCACTCGTCCGCCGGCCGGGCGGCCGGCAGATAGCGCACCTCGCCCGTGGTGAAGCTGGAGCTCTGCGCCAGGAGATAGGCCCGGTCCCTGGACTTGCCCAGGGCGAGAAAGTAGAGCGAGTCGGGCTCGCGCACGACCACCGTCTCGGCCGAGTCACCGAGAGCGCGACGGTAGATGCGGTCGGGCCGGTGCGCGGGGGTGTCGCGGGTGAAGAAGAGCGTCCGGTTGTCGGCCGCCCACTCGAGGCCGTAGCTCACGCTGTCCACCACATCGGGGAGGAGCCGGCCGGTGCGGAGGTCCTTGACCCGAACGGTGTACCACTCGGAGCCGGTGGTATCGTGGGTGTATGCCAGGAGCTTCCCATCGGGGCTCACCTGCCGCGCCCCGATGCGCGAGTACGCGTGCCCTCGTGCCGCGGCGTTCTCATCCAGCAGCACCTGCTCGGGGGCCGACATGCTGCCCCGCTTCCGGCAGAAGATCGGGTACTGCTTCCCCTTCTCGGTCCGGGAGTAGTAGTAGAACCCGTCCACCAGCTCGGGGACGGAGAGGTCGGTCTCCCTGATGTGGCCCACCATCTCGTGGAACAGCGTATCCTGCAGCGCCCGCGTGTGCCGGGTCACCGCTTCCGTATACGCGTTCTCACGGCGCA
>DATAHW010000024.1:0-26479 GCA_036262935.1 Gemmatimonadales bacterium
GCGAGAAAGCCCGCGAGCACCGAGTAGGAGACGAACCGGGTCAGGCGGCCGAGGCCGAGCAGGCCGATGGCCATCTGGAACACGCCCGCCAGGACCACCAGGACGAACAGCGCGGCCGCCCGGGTCTCGGCGGGCAAGGGGGCCAGCGACTGACTCGCCGTGAGCGACGCCGCCGCGGTGGTGGTGATGACCATGAGCTGCGTGCTCGAGAAGCTGCCGCCGACGAGGGGTCCGATCATCGTCGCGTACAGTCCATGGATCGGGCTCACGCCGACCAGAAGGCCGTTCGCCATGCCGTCGGGCACGTTCGCCACGGCCACGCTCAGGCCGGCGACCCCGTCCTGAACGAGCGAGGCACGCGGCGGAAGGCCCCGCCGGAAGCTGGTCGCCACGGCCTCGCGTAGCTCGCGGAGGCCAGGTTGATCGAGCTCGGCCCCGTCGAGCTCGGCCTCGTTGGTGTCCGTCAGCGCTCCCGCCGTCTCGCCCGCATCCGTCGACATACGTCTCCGCTGGTCGCCGCCGCTACACGGCCGCGCGCCGCTCGGCCGCCGGCGATGTTACCGCCGCCCGGGGTGGCTCACCGGCCGCGGCACGGGCCCGCCTCCCGATCTCGCCGGCGGCGGGAAGAACCATGACCATGCTGATGAGGGCGGCCGCCAGCAGCATGATCATCACCCTCGGCTGGTCGGCGAAGTTGCCGCCGCCGATCACGAACGCGGCGGCGAAATTCCGCTGCGCGGTGCCGAGGGAGAGCGTCCGCCGGGTCCGCACGTCCGGGCCTCCGAGCACCCAGCCGGCCCCGAAGCCGACGAGAATCAGCAGGATCGTGGCGAAGATCGCCCCGGTGCCGAGGAGGCCGAGCACCTGGCCGACGTTGCTCAGGTTGAGAGCGAGCAGGGCGGCGAGGCTGATGTTGCTCACGGTGCTCATCAGGGGCCGCGTCATCTCGGCTTCTTCGTCGTAGCGCACGTTCATGAGGAGCCCGAGGCCGAGCGGCAACAGCACCTGCACGATGAGCGGCATGGCCAGCGCCACGGCGTCTACCGTGGTGCCGGGGATCAGGATCGGGAGCGCGAGGGGAAGGAAGAGCACCGTCGCCACCACCTGCAGCGTGACGAGGCTGACGGCGAAGTGCACGTCGCCCCGGGCGAGTTGCGCGGCCTTGAGCGCGAGTGGCGCCCCCGCCACGGCGCTCATGAGGATGAGCCCGATCCGCAGGTCGGGTCCGAGCGACAACACCTGGGGGAGGGCCCAGGCCGCCGCCGGCACCACCAGGAAGTTGGCCAGGAGCGACAGGAGTACCAGGCGCGCGTTCTTCAGCGGCGCGAGGATCTCGCCGACGGTGAGGCCGAGCCCCAGACCGAACATGCTGGTGATCACGAACGCCAGCGTGAAGGCGCTGGTCAGGCTGGCGATGACGGCGGACACGGATCTGTCCCCCGCCGCTCAGCTCGTCGCCTGGGATGCGGTGCGCGGGTCGCGACCGCGGTCGCGATCGCGCACCTCGCGCGTGCCGAAGAGGTCGAGCGGGAACGGCGCGCGGTCCTCACCGATCTCCCGTTCGACCAGCGCGTGCAGCTTGGCGAGCATGCGCTCGACGAGGGCGCGGTCGTGCTGCGGGTGCTCCGGGTCGCCCAGGTTTTCCAGCTCGCCGGGATCACGGGCGAGGTCGTGCAGTGTCACGTCGGCGGTGGCGTACAGCTCCTCGTACGTGGCCGGGTTGCCGTACTCCTCGGGGCTGAACCAGCGCACCAGCTTGTACCGGCCGTCCACCACCGCGCGGAAGAAGGTCCGCTTCCGGAAGTCCGGCGCGCCGTACTCCCAGCCGGCGGCCTGCAGTTGCGATCGTCGACGCTCGAGCGGATCCATATCCGGGTCCGCCTCCTCGACGCCCATGTTCGTCAGCGACTGCAGCGCGCCGCTGATCGCCCAGTCTTTGTCGAGCGAGTGGAGCCCGTCCCAGCAGAGGAGGGCGCCGTCACCAGCCGCCCGGCCGCTGCCGCGCGGGCCGTTCAAGTTGGGGTCGAGGATGGCCGAGCGCAGGCTCCGTCCCTTCAGGTGCGGGTAACGCTCGCGGACCTCCGCTTCGGTGAGCCCCGCGAACTCGAGCAGGGTGGGGGCGAGGTCCAGATGCGAGCCCACGGCCGCCGTGCGCTTTCCCCGCGGGCCGCCGGGCACCCGGACGGTGAGGTTCACGATGGCCGCTTCGTCGAAGTGGATCGCGCCCTTCTGGGTCATCCGGTGGGCGGCGTTCATCTCGCCGTGGTCCCCCGTGAACACGACGACGGTGTCCTTTGCCAGGTCGAGCCGGTCGAGCGCGTCGAGCACTCGCCCGAACTCGTGGTCCACGAGGCACATGCAGTTGATCAGGTAGTTGCGCCGCCGCAGCCAGAGGTCGGTGCGTTCATCGGGCACGCGCCCGTAGTTGAGGTCGACGAATTCCTTGTAGTGCCGCACGCCGAGCGGCTGACGCCGGTAGTCGTCGGCGAAGTTGTCGGGCATCTCCACGTCCCATTCCTGGTCGAACCAGCTCAGCCGCTGCTGGGTGGACTGCAGGCCGGCGATGGCACCGTTCGGGTCCGGGCGCTCGATCGGGCCCGACTGGTAGAACATGATATCGTGGGGGTTCACCAGGCTGCACACGAGCAGCCAGGGCCGATCGAGCTCCGGCGCCCGGTGTTCCAGCCAGTCCACCGTCTCGAATACCGCGCTGCCGTCGAGCTGGGCGCCCTGCAGCGGCGCGCCGAACATCTCGCCCCATTGCTGGTAATCGGCAAAGCCGTAGCGCTCCAGCGCGTCCTCGCTGCGGGGCACTTCCGAGAGGTGCCACTTGCCCTTGAACGCGGTGTAGTAGCCCTGCTCGCGCAACAGATGGCCGATGGTGGGTACGTCGCTCGAGAGCTCGGTGATCCACGCAAAGTTCGTGTTGTCCCACAGCCCGGTTTCCTTGGCGTGTACGCCGGTCCACATCGTGGCCCGCGACGGCGTGCAGACGGGCACAGTGCAGTAATGGCGGTCGAATGAGACGCCTTCGGACTCGAGCCGCTCCATGGCGGGGAAGCGGACCTCCGGGGGTACCCGCATGTGGGTCTGCCACTGGTCCATGCAGAGGATCAGGATGTTGGGTCGGGCTGTTGCGGGTGTCCGGGGGGAGGTCATGGCTGCTCCTTCGTGGGGCGGACGATGCAGCGGAAGCCGATGTGGCACGCCGAAGAGTCCACCGATTGACCCTGGCGCGCGGCCGGCCGGTAGCGCAGGCAGTAGTTGGGGGCACAGAGATGTGAGCCGCCCTTGAGCACTCGATGCGGGATGGCGCCGACCGGCTGCCCGGCCACGGCGCTCGGCTCACCTGGCGTGACTCGCGGGTTCTTCGGGATGCAGCAGGCCTTCGCCGGCTCGGCGGGGTGATGGGGGGTGAAGCAGTCGGCGGTCCACTCCCACACGTTGCCGGCCATGTCGTGGAGCCCGTACCCGTTGGGCGGGAACGCGTCCACTGGCGAGGTGCCCTCCCGGCCGCCGGGGGCGAGGTTCTGCCAGGGGAATTCACCCTGCCACGTGTTGGCCATCATGCGGCCGCCGGGCGCGAACTCGTTGCCCCAGACGAAGGCGGCTCCCTCGAGCCCGCCACGCGCGGCGAACTCCCACTCGGCTTCGGTCGGCAGCGCCTTGTCGGCCCAGGCGGCGTAGGCCTCGACGTCCTCGCAGGCTACATGGGTGACGGGGTGCCGGTCGCGGCCGGTGGTGGTGCTGCCCGGGCCTTCCGGCCGGTGCCAGCACGCGCCCGGCGCGTACGTCCACCAGTCGTGGTAATCGCGGAGACTGACTCGGTGGGGCGGCCGGCGGAACACGAGGGAGCCGGGCACGACGAGGGAGGGGTCGGCGCCGGGATAGTCCGCCGGGTCGGGCGGGCGCTCGGCCACCGTCACGTAGTCGGTGGCCTCGACGAAGCAGCGGAACTCGGCGACGGTGACGGGATACCGGTCCATCCAGAACCCGTCGACGCTCACGCCGTGGACCGGGCGCTCCTCGGGATAGAACTCATCCGAGCCCATCCGGAAGGTGCCCCCGGGGATCCAGACCGCCTCGCCGCCATCCATCCGCCAACCCTCGCTCCGCCGGGCTGCGAACGGAACGAGCTGCTCCGTGGCGTGCCCGGACTCCCCGCTACGATACGGTGGGCCGGAAGTTCGGGCAATCCTGCATCGCGACCGCTCGCGAGGTCAGCGGCTGTGCTTGTACATCAAATCCACCAGCTCGTCGTACATTGCTTCGGCATCGGCCGCACTCGTGCGAATGGCGGATGTCGCGCAGTGCTTGAGGTGGTTGCGCATCAGCTCGCGCCCCACCGCGCGCAGCGCCTCGTGTACTGAGGAGATCTGCGTCAGGATCTCGGCGCAGTAGCGCTCCTCCTCCACCATCCGCTGGAGGCCGCGGACCTGCCCCTCGATCCGGCGCAGGCGCTTGAGGTTGCGCTCCTTGACGGCCGCGTCCACGCCGACCGCCGTGCGCGCCTCGCCGCCGCCGCTCTCCTGGGTGCCGGACGCGCCGTTCGAGCCATGGTCGGCCTGCCTCCGTTCATGGGTCCGGTTGCTAGCCATGTCGACTCCTCCTTGTCCTTCTGTGGGGCAGAGCCCGCTCGACAGCCCGACGCAGCGCTACGAGATCCGCGCTCCGCGCAGCCGCAGACTGTTGGTCACGACGCTGACCGAACTGAAGGCCATCGCGGCGCTCGCGAGAATCGGGCTCAGGAGCACGCCAAAGGCCGGGTAGAGCACGCCTGCCGCGACCGGGATGCCGATCACGTTGTAGATGAACGCCCAGAAGAGGTTCTGCTTCATCGTACGCATCGTCCGGCGCGACAGCGTCACGGCCTGGGCCGCGGTGCGCAGGTCGCCGCGCATGAGCACGATGTCGCCCGCCTCGACCGCGACGCCGGTCCCGGTGCCGATCGCCATGCCCACATCCGCCTTCGCGAGCGCCGGGGCATCGTTGATCCCGTCACCCACCATCGCGACCACCTTGCCCTCCGCCTGCAGTCGCTCGATCTCGGCCAGCTTGCCGTGCGGCAGCACCTCGGCCACGACGCGATCGATGCCGGTCTGCCGCGCGACGGCTTCCGCGGTGCGGCGGTGGTCGCCCGTGAGCATGACGACCTCGAGGCCGAGCGCGTGGAAGCGGCGGATCGCCTCGCGCGAGGTGTCCTTGATCGGGTCGGCGACGGCCATCACGGCCGCCAGCGCACCGTTGATCGCCACGTATATCGGCGTCTTCCCGTCCATCGCGAGCCGCTCGGCTTCGCCGGCGAGCGGCGCCGGGTCGACGGCGTAGTCGTCCATCAGCGCGGCGTTGCCCACGGCGACCGCGGCGCCCTCGACGACCCCCACTGCCCCCCGACCCGTCACGGACTCGAACGCCTCGGGCGTCGCGAGCGGGGTGCCGCGATCGCGCGCGTGGCGCACGATCGCGTCGGCGAGCGGGTGCTCGGAGAGCCTCTCGAGGGAGGCGACGAGCCGGAGCACGTCGTCCGCCGCCCGGGCCGACCCAGGCGCGACCACGAGGTCGGTGACCGTCGGGCGTCCCTCGGTTACCGTGCCGGTCTTGTCGAGCACGATCGTCCGCAGGTCGCCGGCGCGCTGGAGGGCCTCGCCGCCCTTGATGAGCACGCCGAGCTCGGCGCCCTTACCCGTGGCGACCATCACCGCGGTGGGCACCGCGAGCCCCATCGCGCAGGGGCAGGCGATGATCAGCACCGCCACCGCCGCCGCGAACGCCCGCACCGCCGGCGCGCTGTCGGCCGCCACGAACCACACGACGAACGTCGCGATCGCGATCGAGATGACCACCGGCACGAAGATCCCGCTGATGCGGTCGGCGAGCCGCTGGATCGGCGCGCGGCTCCCCTGCGCGTCGCGCATCAGCTTCACGATGCGGGCGAGCACACTGTCGGAGCCGAGCGTCGTGGCGCGATAGCGGAACGCGCCTGTGCGGTTGATGGTACCGCCGATGACGGCATCGCCCGGCTTCTTCGCGACCGGGAGCGACTCACCGGTGAGCATGCTTTCGTCCACGGCACTCTCGCCCGAGAGCACCTCACCGTCCACCGGGAGCCGCTCGCCGGGGCGGACGAGCACTCGTTCGCCCGCCTCGACGGTCTCGATCGGCGCGTCGACCTCGATGTCCGCACCGTCCGGCCCCTGGCGGACGACGCGAGCCGTCTTCGGCTGGAGCTGGACGAGGGCGCGCAGGGCGGACGCGGTCCGCTTCTTGGCGCGCGCCTCGAAGGCGTTACCGGTGAGGATGAGCGCGATGATGATGACCACCGCCTCGTAGTACACGTCCGGCTGCACGCCCCGGCGCAGGAAGAAGCTCGGGGCCACGGTCGCCACGACCGAGTAGAGGAACGCCGCGCCCGTGCCGACGGCCACGAGCGTATTCATGTCGGCGGAGTGGTGGCGGAAGGCGGCCCACGCGCGGGTGTAGAAATGGCGCCCTGCCCACGCCATGACGCCGAGCGTGCCGAGCAGCAGCAGCCAGAGGATGAGCACTGGGGGAATCGCATACAGCCAGGGGAGCGCCGCGTGGAGAATCGGGTCGAGCACCGCCATCGCCCGGCGCATGAACGGGTCGGAGATGTGGGTGTGCGGGCCCGCGGCGCCGGTCATCTGGCGCATGAGCGGCATGGAGAGCACCATCGCCAGGGCGCCGATGACGCCGCTCACGATGGCCTTGCTCCTGAGCTCCCGGAACTCCGCGGCGCCGGCGCGGTCGCGCGCCACCTGCTCCTCGAAGGCGCTCTGGTCAGGCGAGGCGAGCTCCGCGCCGTAGCCCGTCGCCCTGATCGTCTCCACGAGCCGCTCCGGCGTCACGGTGCCCGGGTCGAAGCGGATGGTCGCCGTCTTCATCATCAGATTGACGTTCGCGTCGGTCACCCCAGGCTGCTGCTGGAGCGCACGCTGGACCCGCGACGAGCAGGCGGCGCAGGTCATTCCGGTCACCGGAATGCGGATGGCGTCGTGGGTGCCGCCGGCCGCCGCCGGAGCGGCGCCCGCGCTGGTCATGCCCGGGGTGACAGTGCTGCTGGTCGTGCTGGTCGAACTCGACATGATCCCTTCCTCGACGCGTACGCTCAATCCTCGGCGACGAGCGCGCCGCTCAGCATGCTCATTCCGCACGTGAAGTCGTACCGTCCCGCCGCTGGCGGGGTGAGCTCCACGATCGTCCGCTCACCGGCGGGCAGGAAGCGGCGGATGCCGAAGTCGGGGAAGACGACCTCCTCCGAGCAGCTCCCGGTGTCCTTCCGATCGAAAACGAGGCGCACGGGGCGACCCGCCTTCACCCTCACCACCGCGGGGCTGTAGCCACCATCGACCGTGATGGTCTGCTCCTGCGCCCCGGTGCCCGGTCTGCCGCCGACCGACACCGCGGCGGCCGCGGGGACACGCCCGGCGACGAAGAAGTACCAGTTCACCCAGGCGATCGCCGCGAGTCCCGTGAGGATCACCAGCCAGTCGGTTCCGTCGATCGTCATCCTGCCCTCCTGCGGCGCCCCGGCCTCCCGTCAGGAGGCCGGGGCGGCGGCGTAGCCAGCGTCGTTGACCGCCTCGGCGAGCTTCTCGGGCGTCGCGACCGCAGGGTCGTAGGCGACCGTGGCGGCGCCGACCGAGACGCTCTCGACGGTGACGCCGTCAAGGGCCTCCAGAGCCGTCTTCACGGCCTTCACGCAATGCCCGCAGGACATGCCGTCGATTTTCAGGGTGGTGCGGTTCATGGTGCGGTTCTCCGTTCCACGCGCACGCCGCGCGAGCGCGACCAAGGGCTCCGGGCGCGCGACAGCGCGCCGGGGTATGATCATATATACCCCCCGGGGCTATGTCAACTTGGGAGATCGGCACGAGTCGGGATGGCCGTGTAATCGATCGACACTCGCGATGGACGCGGTCGAGGGCAGCGAAAAACCCCGTCGCCGCGAAGCGGCGACGGGGTCTGACCTTACATCATCGGGGCGCCGGGATTTGAACCCGGGACCTCCTGCTCCCGAAGCAGGCGCGCTAACCGGGCTGCGCTACGCCCCGTAACTGCAGTGAGCGGGAACCGCGACCGTCTGTCCCGCAGTCCTCATGCGCCCTGAGGGACTCGAACCCCCAACCTTTTGATCCGTAGTCAAATGCTCTATCCAATTGAGCTAAGGGCGCGGCTCGATGGGCGGTACAAGACTCGAACTTGTGACCTCCACGATGTCAACGTGGCGCTCTAACCAACTGAGCTAACCGCCCGATAGCGAGCGGTCAGGCGGTCAGACGCTCGGCCGTTCAGGGCGCTCCGGGAGCGGAAGCATTCCGGCACCGGGGCCACTGACCGCCAGACCGCCTGACCGCCTGACCTCTGCAATAGCGGGGGTGGGATTTGAACCCACGACCTCCGGGTTATGAGCCCGGCGAGCTACCAGACTGCTCCACCCCGCGACGTGTGCCGGTTTGCACCGGCCATTCCTCGGATCCTGCCGCCCGCCCTGTACTGCGCCGAGCCGGGCCATCGAGAGCGGGAAACGGGACTCGAACCCGCGACCCCAACCTTGGCAAGGTTGTGCTCTACCAACTGAGCTATTCCCGCGGTACGACATCCCGCGTTACGACACTCGTCGAAACGACACTCGTCAAGCGGGTAGGAGTCTAGCGTCCGCTCACGGCGCGCGCAACGCCCATCCGTCTGCCCGAATCCGAGGGAATGGAGGCGAGGGGGATCGAACCCCTGACCTCGTGAATGCCATTCACGCGCTCTCCCAACTGAGCTACGCCCCCGCTATTATTGACCCGCCCTCGAGTTGCGGATCCCCCGGCGCCGTGGCAGCACGGAAACCTAGCCGCCGCCCGAGCGAGCGTCAAGCGGAATACCTATCTTGCACCGGATGCCGAAGAAGAACCCCGACGACCGGGGCGCGTCCCCGCGTCCCTCGAAGCGGCCGCCCGACACCTCGCCCCAGGCGTACTCGGACGATCTGACGACCGCCGAAATCCTGGCGCAGTCCCCGCCCGCGCGGCCGCGGAAGCGCGAGACCGCCAAGAGCCTCGGCGTGTACGACGCCGACGGCGACATCCTCGACCAGTACCTCTATGAGGTGAGCCGGACGCCGCTCCTCACCGGCCAACAGGAGATCGCCATCGCCAAGCGCGTCCGCGCGGGTGACGAGGAGGCGATGCAGGAGCTGGTCAAGCGCAATCTCCGGTTCGTGATCTCCGTGGCCAAGAAATATCAGAATCGCGGCCTCGCTCTCACCGACCTGATCGGCGAAGGCAATGTCGGTCTGCTCACGGCGGCCCGGAAATTCGATCCCGACCAGGGCGTCAAGTTCATCTCCTACGCCGTCTGGTGGATTCGCCAGGCCATCCTGGCCTCGCTCGCGCGGCAGGGCCGCACCGTGCGCGTGCCGCTCAATCGCACCGCGGACCTCTCACGCATCGTCCGCACCGCGGAGACGCTGAGACAGGAGCTCCGGCGGGAGCCCACGCCCGAGGAGATCGCCCACTCGACCGGGCTGTCGCTCGACGTCGTCCAGTCGCTCGCCGCCCTCAACACCGCCGAGGTCCGGCTCGACGCCCCGCTCGATCCCGAGGGCGACCGCTCGCTCATCGACCGCTTCATCGCCGACGATCAGGGCGACGCCGAGGAGCGGGCCATGGACCAGTTCCTCTCCGAGGAGATCGAGTCCGCGCTCCGCACCCTCCCGCCGCGCGACGCGAAGGTGCTCCGGCTCTACTTCGGTCTCGATGGCGGCCGCGAGCACACGCTCGAGGAGATCGGCGGGATGCTCGGCGTCACCCGCGAGCGCGTGCGCCAGTTGCGCGATCGCGCGCTCAAGCGCCTGCGCGACGGCGACGTGGGTCGGGCGCTGGCGAGCTTTGCGGCGTAGGGACAGAGATTCAACGCATGGGCCATGGCTCATGACCCACGACTCGCGACTCACCACCTACAGCCCCCCCCGGGACGGGTTCATCACCCACATCGGCCGCCGCAGCCTCGAGACCTTTCGGGCGGTGGCCGACGTGCCCACCTGGTCGCCGCTCCTCGTCGGGCAGATGCGGCGACTCGGCGTCGACTCGGTGCCCATCGCCCTGTTCATCGCCGTCTTCACCGGCATCGTCCTCTCGCTCCTCTCCTCCTATATCTTCACCGGCGCCGTCCCGCTCTACTTCGTCGGGGCGCTGGTCGGCAAGACGGTGATGATGGAGCTGGGGCCGGTGCTCACGGGCATGGCGCTCGCCGGCCGTGTGGGCGCGAGCATCGCCGCCGAGCTCGGTACGATGAAAGTCACCGAGCAGGTGGACGCGCTCGAGACGCTGGCCTACGACCGCAATGCCTACCTCGTCGTCCCCCGCGTCCTCGCCGCCACGCTGATGTTCCCGGTGGTCACCGCGTTCGCCATGGCCGTGGGTGTCACCTCGGGCTGGATCACCGCGGTCAACCTGCTCGACCTCTCGACCCCCGAGTTCTTCAAGGGGCTCAGGATGTTCTACCAGTTCAAGGACATCTGGTTCGGCCTGGTGAAGAGCGCGAGCTTCGGGGCCGCCGTGGCCCTGATGGGCTGCCTGCAGGGACTCGACAGCAAGAGCGGCGCGCAGGGCGTGGGCCAGTCCACCACCCGCGCCGTCGTGCTCGGCTGCGAGGCGATCCTGGTGCTGGACGCGTTCTGGGCGCTGGTGCTGCTGTGACGGAAGGACGGAAGGAAAGGACGGAAGGGACGCGCACGATACGGGGCTGTTGTGCCATTCCGTCCTTCCGTCTTTCCGTCCTGCCATCATCGTCATGATCGAGCTCGACGGTCTGACGAAATCCTTCGGCGCCCAGCGGGTCCTCGACGGCCTCAGCCTCGACGTTCCCGACGGCCGGAACACCGTCGTGATCGGCTACTCCGGCTCCGGCAAGAGCGTGACGCTCAAGTGCATCGTCGGGCTGATCGAGCCGGATGGCGGACGCGTGCTGGTGGATGGCGGCGTCGTCGGGGAGATGAGCCGCGAGGAGCTGGCGGAGCTGCGGGGCCGGATCGGCTACGTCTTCCAGTTCGCGGCGCTGTTCGACTCCATGACCGTGGCGGAGAACATCGCCCTTGGCCTGGCGCGCCGGGGCCACGATCGCTCGACGATCGCGCGCCGGATCGAGGAGAGCCTCGCCGTCGTCGAGCTCCCCGGCACGGGGGACCGGTACCCGGCCGAGCTGAGCGGGGGGATGCGGAAGCGGGTCGGGATCGCCCGCGCGATCGCGCTCAAGCCGCGCTACATTCTCTATGACGAGCCCACGTCCGGGCTCGACCCGGTCACCTCCGCCGTCATGGACCAGCTCATGGTGCGCACCCGCGATCTCGGCGTGACCGGGCTCGTCGTGACGCACGACATGCGGAGCGCGTTCCGCGTCGGCGACCGGATCGCCATGCTGTACGAGGGACGGATCCGCCAGGTCGGCACGCGGGCCGAGATCCAGGCCAGCGACGATCCGGTGGTCCGGCAGTTCATCGAAGGGCGGCCCGGCCAGATGGCGGCCGCGGCCCCGCGGAGGGCCCCGGGATGAGACGCACGAACGAGTTCGCGGTCGGTCTCGCGGTGCTGCTGGCACTGGCGCTGGTGGTCGCCGGCGCGCTCTGGCTGAGCGAGACCGACGTCAACCAGAAGCAGGTGAACGCCCAGGCGCGCTTCCGCACCGTGGGCGGTCTCGGCGTGGGCGCGCCGGTGACGCTGCGCGGCGTCCGGGTAGGGCGGGTGGAGGCGATCCGGCTGGTGGCCGACGAGTGGGTCGAGACCGAGCTCAGCATCGACAAGAACGTCGAGCTGCCCGCCAAGCCGGCGGTCATCTCCGCCTCCGCCAGCCTGTTCGGCGAATGGAGCGCCACCATCGTGCCCTACGACGAGCCGCCGTCCGACCCGAATCTGCGGGCGGCGCTGGCCGAGTCGGACCGCGCAGGCGGCGCCGCGTGGCCCGGCGCCACGCTGCCCGACATCGGACAGCTCACCGCCCAGGCCAGCCGCATCGCCGGCGACGTGGGGGTGGTCACCCAGCGCATCAGTCAGGCGTTCGACAGCACGGCACTCAAGAACCTGCAGAAGAGCGTACAGGATCTGGCGGCGATCTCGGGCCGGCTGGTGACGTTCGCCAACGCGCAAACCACGCGTATCGACCGCGTGAGCCGGAACGTGACCACCACCTCCGACGCGTTCGCGGGCGTGGCGCGGACGTTCCAGGGCGCCGTGGCCCGGCTCGACACGGCCACAAAGGACGATCAGCTCAAGGACATCCTGAACAACGGGCGCGCCTCGAGCGCCGACCTGCGGCAGGCGGCCGCCGATCTCCGCTCCGTCATGACCGCGGCGCGCGAGAATCAGGTGAGCCTGATCCGCGTCATCCAGCAGGCCGACACCCTCATGACCCGGATCCAGAGCGGCAACGGCACCCTCGGCATGCTGGCGACGGACTCGACCCTCTATCGCGAGACGACGGCGACCGTCATCCAGTTCCGGGAGCTGCTCACCGACATTCAGGCCAACCCGAAGAAATACCTCAAGATCTCGGTCTTCTGATGATCAAGCGCCGGGCCGAACTGGAAGTGAGCGCCGGCGGGATCGTCTATCGCCGGCTGCCCGAGCTGGGGCCGCGATTCCTGCTCATCCGCGACTCGTACGACAACTGGGGGTTTCCCAAGGGGCACCTCGAGGACGGCGAGTCGCCGGCGGAGGCGGCGGTGCGCGAGACCGCGGAGGAGACCGGGCTCGAGCGGCTGACCCTGCAGGGTCCGATTCGCGTCATCGACTGGCATTTCCGCTTCCGCGGCCGGCACATCCACAAGTACTGCCACTTCTTCCTGTTCGAGAGTCCCGAAGGCGACCCCTCGCCGCAGATGGCCGAAGGGATCACCGACTGTCAGTGGCGCACGCTCGAGGAGGCGCTCGAGACGCTGAGCTATGACAACGCGCGCGGCGTGCTGAAGCGCGCCGGCGAGATGGTCCGCACGCTGGTGGCCGTGGGCGCCGGCCGCTCGCGCCCCGCCCCGGAGCGCAGGGCGTCGAGCTGACCGTGGCCGTAATCGCCACGCTGCTCGAGAGCCGCGCCGCGCTCCTCGCTCTCCGCCGAACGCTGCCGAAGAGCGGGGCCACGGTGGTCGCCTGTCGCACGCCGGCCGGCCTCCGCCGGCTGCTGCAGCGCCGGCTGGTGGACGCGGTGGTCCTCACGCCCAGCGCCGCCGTGCTGCCGGAGCTGGTCGAGCTCCGGCGCCAGCTCCCCGGCATCCCGGTCGTGGCCTACGCGCCGTTCCGTCCCGACGACGGCGAGTTGCTGCTCACGTGCCGGCGCCACGCGGTCGCCGCGGTGGCGGTCGAGGGCGTAGACGACCCGGTCGTGGGCGACATGGTGGTGCGCGCGTCGATCACCGCCGAACGGCGCCGCGCGCTGGCCGAAGCACCACGCGTGCTCCGCCTCACCGAGCCGCTGCAGCAGGCCGCGTGGAGCCTGCTGGTAGGCGAGGTCGAGCGGCCGGTTCGCACCACGAGTCTGGCCCGGCAACTCGCGGTGAGCCGGGAACATCTCTCCCGCCAGTTCGGCGCGGGCGGCGCGCCGAACCTGAAGCGCGTCATCGATCTCACCCGGATCGCCTGCGCCGCGCAGTTGCTGGCCAACCCCGGCTATGCCGTTCCGCTCGTGGTCAGGGTGCTCCACTTCGCTTCTTCCAGCCATCTGAGCAGCACCGCCCGGCGCATCGCCAACGTGCCGACCCGCGGCCTTGGCGAGCTCGGGCCGCGGGGTGTGCTGCAGGCATTCGTTCGCGGAAACACGCGCAGCCGGCGCTAGACCGGCCGCGGCCCCGCGCGCCGGAGCGCCTCCGCGTGTAGCTTCTACGGCTTGCCTGGAACCGGACCCTTGCCCGGCTCCAGCTATTGTGATTATTTTCACAAGCCGTTCAGGGCACTCCGAATCCTCAAGCCAGGCTGCTCACGACATGGCCACCGACTCCATTCTCCGTCCCGGCGAGCTCAAGGACATCCTGCTGCGGGAGATCGAAGCCGCCGACCTCACGGCCACCGACGTGGCCGAGGTCGGGACCGTGCTGGAGGTGCGCGACGGCATCGCCCGCATCTACGGTCTGCAGTCGGCCATCGCGAGCGAAATGCTCGAGTTCACCGCCCGGGAAACCGGCGAGACGGTGGCCGGCCTGGTGCTCAATCTGGAAGAGGACAACGTCGGCGCCGCGATCCTGGGCGACTACCTCAAGCTGAAGGAAGGCGACGAGGTCCGCCGCACGGGTCGGCTCCTCGAGGTGCCTGTCGGTCCGGCGATGCTTGGCCGCGTGGTGGACGCCTTGGGGCGGCCCATCGACGGGCGGGGGACGATCCAGGCCGCGGGAACCCGTCAGGTGGAGATGGTGGCCCCGGGCATCATCGTCCGCCAGCCCGTCAAGGAGCCGCTGCAGACGGGCATCAAGGCCATCGACGCCATGATCCCGATCGGGCGCGGGCAGCGGGAGCTCATCATCGGCGACCGCGGCACGGGCAAGACCGCCATCGCGGTGGACACGATCATCAACCAGAAGGGCACCGGCGTCGTCTGCGTCTACGTCGCGATCGGGCAGAAGCGCTCGACCGTGGCCACCGTGGTCGAGCGGTTGCGAGAGACGGGCGCGCTCGACTACACCATCGTGGTCGTGGCTTCCGCCTCCGACCCGGCGCCGTTGCAGTACATCGCCCCGTACACCGGCACCGCGCTGGCCGAGTACTTCATGTACGAGGAGGGCAAGCCCACGCTCTGCGTGTACGACGACCTCTCCAAGCAGGCCGCCGCGTACCGTCAGCTCTCGCTGATTCTCCGCCGCCCGCCCGGCCGCGAGGCGTACCCGGGTGACGTGTTCTACCTCCATAGCCGTCTGCTCGAGCGCGCCGCCAAGATCAGCGAGAACGCCGAGGTGGTGAAACTCGATCCGCGCATCCGGAAGCCGGGCGGCTCGCTCACAGCCCTCCCGATCATCGAGACCCAGGCGGGCGACGTCTCCGCCTACATCCCGACCAACGTCATCTCGATCACGGACGGCCAGATCTTCCTCACCACCGACCTGTTCTATGCCAATGTGCGGCCGGCGGTGGACGCGGGCATCAGCGTGAGCCGCGTGGGCGGCAACGCGCAGATCAAGGCGATGAAGCAGGTCGCGGGTCCGCTCCGGCTCTCGCTGGCGCAGTACCGCGAGCTGGAGGCGTTTGCCCAGTTCGGCTCGGATCTCGATGCCGCCACCCAGCGCCAGCTTGCCCGCGGCGCGCGCCTGGTCGAGGTGCTGAAGCAGCCGCAGTACCAGCCGGTGCCGGTGGAGCGTCAGGTGGCGATCATCTTCGCCGTCACCAACGGTTACCTCGACGACGTCGAGGTGGCGCACATCCGGCAGTGGGAGCGCGATTTTCTCGACTACCTCGGCGCGTCGCACCCCGCCATCCTGAACGACATCCGTACCCGGAAGGCGCTGGACGACGACCTGACCGGCCGGCTCAAGGCCGCCATCACGACGTTCAAAGCGCTCTTCGTGGCCGACTGATGGCGAAGAGCCGGCAGCTCAAGGGACGGATCCGGTCCGTCCAGAACACCCGCAAGATCACCAAGACGATGGAGCTGGTGGCCACGTCGAAGCTCAAGCGGGCGCAGGACCGCGTGGTGGCGGCGCGACCCTATGCCGACGCCCTGCGCGACGTCATCGCCGACCTGGTCACGCCGGAGCTGGCCCAGCGTTTCCCGCTGCTCCGCCAACCCGCGCCGATCGCCCGGGGCGGGCCGCGGCGCGCCGCCGTCATCCTGCTGACCTCGAATCGCGGCTTGGCGGGCGGCTTCAACGCCAACCTGATCAAGGAAGCCCGCCGCCGGATCGAGACCCTCGAGGCGGACGGCTACGTGGTCGAGCTCCACGGCGTGGGCCGGAAGGGCATCGGCTTCTTCCGCTACCTGGGCCGGACGCTCGCCAGCGAGCGGATCGACATCGGCGACCGGCCCACGGCCGGCCACGCCGCCGAGATCGTGGCCCCGCTGCTCGAGGCGTACGCCGCGGGTGAGCTCGCCAGCGTGGACCTGGTGCAGGCGCGGTTCATCAGCGCCCTGCAGACGCCGCCCGCCGCGGTGCGCATCCTGCCGGTGGAGGCGCCGGCCGCGGGTGCCGCCACGCGCGACTACCTGCTGGCGCCGAGCGCGGAGGCCATCCTCGAAGAGCTGCTGCCGCAGTACGTGCGGAACGCGGTCTATCGGGGCCTGGTCGAGACGGCCGCCGCCGAGCACGGCGCCCGGCGCACGGCCATGAAGAACGCCACCGACAATGCGGGCGATATTCTCGAGCTGCTCAAGCGGACGTACAATCGCCAGCGGCAGGCCCAGATCACGCAGGAGATCGCGGAGATCGTGGGCGGGGCCGCGGCGCTGCAGGGCTGAGCACGACGGAGCGGGACGCTCCGTCAACCAGACACACACGGAGCCACATCATGGCAACTGCCATCGCAACCGAGAAGACCGGCGTCGCGCCGAAGACGCAGCAGAACATCGGCCACGTCGTCCAGGTCATCGGCCCCGTGCTCGACGTGGAATTCGAGCCCGAGCACCTGCCGGAGATCTATAACGCGCTCACCATCGAGGACGCGAGCGGCGCCGTGCCGGTGAAGCTCACCGCGGAAGTGCAGCAGCACATCGGGCAGAACCAGGTGCGCGCGGTGGCCATGAGCACGACCGACGGCGTCACCCGCGGCATGGCGGTCACCGACACCGGCTCCGCCATCACCGTGCCCGTGGGTGACGCGGCGCTCGGCCGCATCCTCAACGTCCTGGGCGAGCCGGTGGACGGCGGCACGCCGATCCCGGCCTCCACGCCGCGCTGGCCCATCCACCGCGAGACTCCGAAATTCACCGACCTCGAGCCCAAGACCGAGATCTTCGAGACCGGGATCAAGGTCGTCGATCTGATCGCTCCTTTCGTGAAGGGCGGCAAGATCGGGCTCTTCGGGGGCGCCGGCGTGGGCAAGACGGTCGTGATCATGGAGCTGATCAACAACGTGGCCAAGGGCCACGGCGGCAAGTCGGTCTTCTGCGGCGTGGGCGAGCGCACCCGCGAGGGGAACGACCTCTACCTCGAAATGGAGGAGAGCGGCGTCATCAAGAGCTGCGCCCTCATCTACGGGCAGATGAACGAGCCGCCGGGTGCGCGGCTCCGCGTCGGTCTGAGCGGCCTCACGGTGGCCGAGTACTTCCGGGACGTCGAGGGGCAGGACGTGCTGCTCTTCATCGACAACATCTTCCGCTTCACCCAGGCGGGCTCCGAGGTCTCCGCGCTGCTCGGCCGGATGCCGAGCGCGGTGGGCTACCAGCCGACGTTGGCGACGGAGATGGGCGACCTGCAGGAGCGGATCACCTCCACCAACAAGGGCTCGATCACGTCGGTGCAGGCCATCTACGTGCCCGCCGACGACCTGACCGACCCCGCGCCGGCCACCGCGTTCGCGCACCTCGATGCGACCGTCGTGCTCTCGCGCGCCATCTCCGAGCTCGGCATCTACCCGGCAGTGGACCCGCTCGACAGCTCGAGCCGCATTCTCGATCCCCAGTTCGTCGGCGAGCGGCACTACAACGTGGCGATCGGCGTACAGAAGACGCTGCAGCGCTACAAGGCGCTGCAGGACATCATCGCGATTCTCGGCATGGACGAGCTGAGCGAGGAGGACAAGCTGGTCGTCGGGCGCGCGCGGCGCCTGCAGCGCTTCCTCTCGCAGCCGTTCTTCGTGGCCGAGCAGTTCACCGGCTTCCCCGGGAAGTACGTGAAGCTCGAGGAAACCATCTCGTCGTTCGAGCGCGTGCTCTCGGGCGAGTTCGATCAGTTGCCGGAGCAGGCGTTCTACATGGTCGGCGGCATCGACGAAGCGGTAGAGAAGGCCAAGAAGCTGGCGAGCGGGTGATGCGTGTCACGGTGATATCACCCGAGGCGTCTATGTTCGACGGAGACGCGGACGGGGTCGTGGCGCCCGCGTTCGACGGCGAGGTCGGCATCCTGCCGAATCACGCTCCGTTCATGACGCTGCTGGGACAGGGCACGCTGGTCGTCCGGCGAGCCGACACAGTCCGGCGATTCACGATTCGCGGTGGATTTCTGCAGGTGGTGGACAATCGGGTACGCGTGGTGGCCGAACACGTACAAGGAGAGTCTCATGCGGCGTGAAATCGGTGGTGGCATTCTCGCGCTGGTGCTGCTCGCGGGCGGCGCGGGGTCGGCGGCCGCCCAGGAGACCGGCACTCCCATCTTCAAGGCGCCCTACCGGGCGTTCCAGCACCACGAGTTCGGTGCATCGCTCTCGGACCCGGGCTCGGGGGTCAGCTTCGCCCTCGAGGGGTTCTATCGCTACGGGTCGGGAGCCAATGACTTCAGTGTCCGCGGTGGCTTCGAGGATCTCAGCAACAGCGTCAACGGTGTCAACATCGGCGGCGGCACCCGGGCGCTGCTGGGCGGCGACTTCCGCACCCAGGTGGTCAGCTACAGCGAGAGCTTCCCGCTGGACGGCTCGCTTACCCTCGGTTTCGGCGCCAACGTCGGCGACGGGCCCGATGCCTACTACATCCCGGTCGGCGTCTCGCTCGGCCGCCGGTTCGACGTCGAGAACTCGAACACGACCTTTGTCCCCTACGTGCATCCCGTGATCGTCCCCACCTTCGGCGGGGGCGACAGCGAGATCGATTTCGCGCTGGGGCTTGGCGTGGACGTCCGGTTCAGCCAGCAGTGGGTGATCCGGGCGAGCGGCGGTCTCGGTGACATCGAGGGCGTCGGCATCAGCATCGCCTATATTCGCTGACGGTCCCTTCCCGTCACCTCACGCCCGGCCGCATCCTTCCGCGGCCGGGCGTGGTCGCGTCCGTACGCGATTGACTTCCCGCAAAGCGCCCGGGTAGCTTGCGGCGCCGCTCCCACCACCACAGCGTCGGGCATCGCTCACGCGGAGGAGACAGCTTGAGGCACATCGTGTGCGCACTCGTCGCGGCCCTGGTGCTGGGCGCCCCTCCGGCGCACGCCCAGAACCCCGGACTTCCGGTGTACAACATCGGCGTGCCGCGGGGGATCGGCATCTATGGCGACGTCGCCTTTCCCGGTGACGCGGCCGGCGGCGGCACCGCGCTGGGCGTGACCGCCCGCGCCGGCTTCGGCCTGCTGGGCGCGACGGCCACGCTCTCCTCGCTCAATCCCGACGGTCCGGCCGGCAGCGATCTGTCCGTGGGCGGTACGCTCAACTACCGGCTCCTCGGCGGGCCGCTGGTTCCGCTCTCGGTCACGCTCCAGGGCGGTGTGAGCTACGCCAAGCCGGGAGATGGATTGCTGCCCGGCAGCGAGGTGAGCGCGTATCACTTCCCCGTCGGCGTGGGCTTCGCGCTCGTGATTCCCAACCCCGTGCTCGCCATCCGACCGTGGCTGGCGCCGCGAGTGGACGTCGACTACCGGACGGCAGGCTCCGCGTCGAATACCGCGACGAACTTCGGGCTGTCCGGCGGCCTCGAGCTCAACTTCCTCAACGGCTTCGGTGTCCACGCCGCGTACGATCGCGTGTTCGCCAAGGACGTCGCGGACCCCTCGACCTTCGGCATCGGGGCGCACTACAGCTTCCGGGTGCCGGGCCTGTGACGGTGCCACGCGCCGCCGTCCCGCTGCTGCTGGTCCTCTCGCTCACCGCCTGTGCCCAGACTTTCGATGCCACGACGCTCGGCGTCCCGGCCACGCTCGCCACGGCGGCCGGCCAGCCGGCGGCCGGCGACCGGTTCCGGGTCTCGAGCAAGGCGGTGTTCGCGCTCTGGGGCATCGCACGATTCCGCCAGCCTTCGCTTCGGAAGGCGCTCGCGGCGCAGCTCGGCGGGGGCAACGGCATTGCCGACGTCCGGATTCGGGTGCGAAGCCGCTGGACCGACGTCCTGATCACCGCGCTGACCGCGGGGCTCATCGTGCCCCGCACCGTCACGTTCGAGGGAGTCGTGACGAAATGAGCGCGGCCAGCATCCCGGCCGAACGCCGCGCGGCACCCATCCCCTCCCGCACGATCTCCCGCGCACGTCCGCCGGCAGCCGCACGCCGCGCCTCGTCCGCGAGCCACGCCTCCCAGTAGCCAAATAGCAGGTCGGCGGCCGCGCGCGGGCTGCGCGACTCGAGAGCCGTGGCGGCGCCGGCGTCGAGCAGCAGGCCCGCGTCCCGGCTGTTCCGCCATCCTGGCCCGAACACCACCGGGACGCCCCACGCCGCCGGTTCGAGCACCGAGTGCAGGCCCGCGCGCCCGAAGCCGCCGCCCACGTACGCCACCACCGCTCCCCCGTAGAGCGCCGCGAGCGCGCCGACCCGGTCGACCGCCAGAAGCGGCACCGGTCCCGCTGCATCGCTCAGCCGCAGTGGTTCGGGGAGCCCGGCACGCGCGGCGCGCCGATCGAGTGCGGCTAGATGCGCGACCGTCGGCTCGTGCGGGACGACGATCAGCCGTGCGTCGGGCCGGCGCTCGCGCAGCCGGGCGAACGCGCGCAGCAGGACCACCTCGTCCGCCGGCCAGGTGGATCCGGCTACCAGCGTGGGGGCGCCCCGGCCCAACGCGAGCAGCGGATCGTCCGGCGCGACATCCGCGACCCGCGTGGCCACGCTGTCGAATCGCGGGTCGCCCAGCACGCGGATGCGCTCGGCCGGCACGCCCAGCAGCGCGAGCCGCGCTGCGTCTGCTTCGGACACGGCACCCGCGGCCCCGACCGCAGCGTAGCCGGCGCGGAGCAGCGGACGCGCGGGCCAGCGGAGCCGCCCGCTGCCGGCGCTCACCGTGGCGGCGACGAGCGCCACCATGACGCCGCCGGCCGCGGCGCGCGTGGCCAGCTCGGGCCAGAGGTCCAGCTTGGCGAATACCAGCAGGTCGGGCGCGAGCGCGCCGAGCAGCCGCTCGGCCGAGTCCGGGAGGTCGTACGGCAGGTAGTCGGCGGCGTCCACCGGCAGCCGGTGGGCAAGCGCTTCGGCCGACGGGCTGAAGTGGGTGTAGACAAGCTGGCAGTCGGGCAGCAGGCGGCGCAGCTCGAGCAGCACGCTCTCGGCCTGGAGTCCCTCGCCGACCGAGGCCGCATGAAACCAGACCAGCGGGCGCGCCCGGTCGCGCCGGGCGGCGGCCCAGGCCACGAGCCGGGCCGCGGCGCCGGCCCGCAGCCGGTGGCCCTCGCCCACCTTCCGGTTGACCAGCGCGAGCGCGGGAGCCAGTGCCGTCCCCACTCGGACGGCGGCGCGATAGACGATCGAGGTGGAGGGCACGGGGGCAATGTCGCGGCGGCGCGGGCCGCGCGTCAATCGCGCTTGCCCGCGGCGGCGGGGTTGCACGCGAGCGGGGGCACGGTCTAGAATTCAGCCACGAAGTTCATGTTCCACCTGCTACCGAGGGAGGTGATCCATTGTCTACAGAGTCAAGGGTCGCCTGCGGCCGCTGAGCGGCACTGCATGCCAAGACCCGGGCGACACTTCGAACCTGGGGGGGCCGCGATGAGCGGCCCCTTTTTTTGCCCCGTACCCTCGCGAGTATGCGCCTGACCTCGTCCACCACCACCTCGTACTGGCGCGCCGCGACTCAACCGCGCTACAGCCTGACGTTCGCCTTCCCGCTGCTGGTGGCCTACGAGGCGCTGGCGTTCGCGCTGTCACATGACGCCCTCACCGGCGTGCGAAACGGGGCCGACGTGCTGCTCAAGAGCGTCTTCGTCCTGCTCGGCGGACGAGACGGCCTGATTCTCTTCGGCGTGGTGCTGCTGGGGACCGGCACGGCACTGGTCTGGCGCGACCGACGGCGCGAAGGACCCCTGCAGGGCAGGGTCTTCCTGTTGATGGCCGCGGAGTCGGTGGTGTATGCGCTGGTCTTCGGGCTCGTGGTCGGGACACTCACCGGAGTGTTGGTGCGCGGCCTCGCGCTCGGCCCGGCGGGCCTGGGGCTTGCCACGCAGCTCATGATCTCGCTCGGCGCCGGGATCTACGAGGAGCTGCTTTTCCGGGTTCTGCTGGTGGGCATGCTCGCCTGGGTGGGCCGGCGCCTGTTCGGCTGGAGCCCCACGGGGGCCGGGATATTCGCGACGCTGGCCGGCGCCCTCGTCTTCTCCGCCTTCCACTACATCGGCCCCTACGGCGACCGGCTCGACCTCGCCTCCTTCACCTTCCGCGCGGTCGCCGGCGTGCTGTTCAGTGGATTGTACCTGCTGCGCGGCTTCGGCATCACGGCGTGGACGCATGCGCTCTACGACGTGATGCTGGCGGTGAGCGTACTGCGGTAAGAGGTAAGCGGTGAGCGGTAAGCGGTGAGCGGTAAGAGGTGGCTTCGGCTCTGCTCTGTCCCAAACCGTTGGTGCTTGCCGCTTACCTCCTACCGCTCACCGCTCACCGCTCACCGCTTACCGCTGTTCAGTACGGAATCCAGCACCTGCCGGAACACCCCCACCGGTTGCGCGCCGGTGAGGAGGCCGCCTTCGATGTAGAAGGAGGGCGTGCTGCTGGCGCCGGAGCGTTCGGCACCCTGCGCCTCCGCGGCGACCGTTTCCTGGGTGGCAGGCGAGCGCACGCAAGCCAGGAGGGCGGGCCTCGAGATCTTTGCGGAGTCCGCCAGCGTGAGGAAGAACGCGGCCGGCTCCTTGAGCGGAGCCCAGACCTCCTGATACTTGTACAGCAGGTCGTGCACTCGCCAGAACGCATCCTGCTGTGCCGCGCACACTGCGACCTCCGCCGCCGCCAGCGCGTTCGGATGAATGCTGGTCAGGGGGAAGTTGATGAACACCCAGCGGACCTTGCCGGTGGCGACGTAGGCGGCGTCGAGCGCGGGGAAGGTCTCCAGCGCGAAGCGACGGCAGTAGGGGCACTGGAAGTCGGACATCTCGTACACGGTCACGGGTGCCCGCGCCGAGCCGCGGGTGCGGCCGGCCAGCGGGTCGGTGGCCGTGCTGTCGGCCCCGCTCGCGGCCTTGCTCGCGGCCGCGGTGTCGCGCTTCGCCTGGGCCGCCGCGGGAGCGGCGAGCACCAGCGCGAGGAGGAACGACAGGGCTGCTATGCCACGGGCCATGTGTCGGCTCTCTACTGTGCTTCGGGAAAGTTGCTTAGCGCGCGGCTATTCCGGTCGCTGTCGTCTCGGTGCTGTCGTCTCGGTCGCTGTCAGCCCAGGTGCTGTCCTCCCGAGTGCTGTCCTCCCGAGTGCTGTCCTCCCAACTGCTGTCATCCCGAGCGGAGCGAGGGATCTTGACGGCTATTCTCGAACCATTCCCGGGCGAGATCCCTCGCGTTCGCTCGGGATGACAACACGCGTTCGCTCGGGATGACAACACGCCTTCGCTCGGGATGACCGGGCCCCCACGGCACGCCGTCACTCGCGACGACAGAACTTCCCGAACGCCCTGCGCAAAGCTCCTCAATATCGCGGCTGCCGCCGCGCGTTGCGGCTCGACAGCAGCAGGGTGTCGTCCGTCGCCGGCAGGTTCCAGTACCACTCGGCGTTGGGGTCCGTCGCGTCCCACGACCGCGCGTACACCCACCAGCGGCCGGGCGGGAGCTTCAGGTGGGCCCACCCGTCGGCACCGGTGGTGTCCGTCACCGCGTCGTGCCCGGCCCGGAGCGCCAGCCCCCGCACGATGCTGTCGTATCCCTGGTAGGTGCTATCTTCCCACTGGCGCATCCGGAGCCGGAGGGTGTCGCTGCGCGTGACGAATTCGCGACGCGCCCGGTCGAGCTCGTCGCGCGCACGTTCCGCGCGCGCCTGGCCGGCCGACAGCGAGTCGCTGAGGCGGCCGAATTCCTCGTGGATGCGGGCATAGGCCGGCGCGTTTCGGGGGAGGGTGTCGAGCTCCGCCTTCGACGCCGCAAGCGAATCGCGGAGCTTGCCGAGGCGGTAGGTCGTCGCCGAGTACGCGGTGAACGGGCCGCGGAACGCGGCGAACAGGCTCTCGAGCGGCGCGCTCGGCGGCCGTGGCGTTCGCGCCCGAGCCTCGAGGGCACGCAGTACGCTGTCACGGTCGTACGGGAGCGCGACGAGCCCCACGCCCGTTACGGGGGTCTCGACCGAATCGGGCCCCGGGATCGAGACGCGCACCGCCACCTCACGCGGGCCCCCGCATGCCACGACTGTGGCGAGCAGCGCGGTGGTCAGCGCGGGGGCGGGGGCCAGCCGGAGGAATGCGTGTGAGCGGAACACGAGGCAAAGCTACCGCGCTCGTGGCGGTGCTACAACTGACGGCCGCGGTGCTGCTGGCGCAGAGCACCGGGGTGGACCAGCTCTTCCCGGCGCAGCCGGTCGGGTACGTGAACGACTTCGCGTCGGTCGTCGACCCCGCCTCGCAGTCGGCAATGGAGGATCTGCTCGGGCGCCTCCGCAATGCCACCGGCGCCGAGGTAGCGGTCGTGACCCTTCCCACCATCGACGACCGCTCGCCCAACGAGGTGGGCGTCGCGATCATCCGGCGCTGGGGAATCGGTGCCCGGGCCGCCATCGGCGACTCCACCCGGAACGCCGGTCTGGCCGTGCTGCTCGTCCCTCGGCGGCAGGGCGAGCCGAACTCGGGCAAGATCTACGTCTCCGTCGGCCAGGGCCTGGAGGGGGTCATCACGGACGCCGAGGCGGGCCAGGTGAGCGACCTGATGCTCCCGCAGTTGAGCCGCGGCGAGTACGGCCCCGGTCTCCTCACGGGCGTGCAGGCGCTGACCGAGCGCATCGCCCGCGCCTACGGCGTCACCGATTCCACGCTCGCCAACGCGAGTCCGGCGGCCCCGGTGCAGGGCTCGCGCGGCCAGTTTCTCTCCTTCCTGCCGATTCTCCTCTTCCTGCTCTTCATCATGCTGGCCAGCCGGGGCGGACGCCGTCGCGGGGTATATTGGGGGGGGCCGTGGATCGGCGGCGGCTGGGGCGGCGGAGGTGGCTTCGGCGGCGGGGGAGGGTTCGGAGGGTTCGGCGGCGGCGGCGGCGCGATGGGCGGCGGCGGCGGAAGGAGCTTCTGAGCATGCAGCCAGCGATCGACAAGGTAGTCACGCCCTTCCTCGCGGCGGCCGACGCGGCGCTCGGGGCCGGCTACAGCGCGCTACTCTACGGTTCCGCCGCGCGGGGCGACTACGTGCCCGGCCGGTCCGACATCAACCTCATGCTGGTGCTGGACGACCCTTCACCGTCACGCCTTCGAGCGCTGGCCCCCGGCTTCGAGGCCTGGCGAAAGGGCGCGGCTGAGCCGCCCCTGCTCATCAGCCGCGCCGAGTGGGCGCGTGCCTCGGACGTGTTCCCGATCGAGATCACCGACATGCGGGCGGGTTACCGGGTTCTCCGCGGCCCCGACCCGCTGGCCGATACCAGCGTCGACCCGGCCGACCTGCGCCAGGCTCTCGAGCGCGAACTGCGGGGCAAGCTGCTGCGCCTGAGGCAGGGCTACGCGGCCGCCGCGGGGGATGAGCGGTCATTCGGCCGGCTGGCCGCCGCCAGCGCCGGCACCATTCTGGTCCTGTTCCGCTCGCTGCTCGCCCTGGCGGGCCGTCCCGTACCGTCAGGGGTAGCCGCGCTCGCGGCGGATGCCGTGAGCCTGGTGGGCGCGCCCGCCGGCGCGCTGCTCGGGCCGGTGGAGCATCGCGGGGAGCGCGCCTGGCGCTGCAGCGCCGCGGAATTCGAGCAGTACATGGATGCCGTGGCGCGCGCCGCGGGATACGTGGACCAACTTCAGCCCGGAGGCCAGTGATGAAGCGCTCGTCGGCGATTGCCCCCGTCCTCGCCGCGCTCGCGGTGCTGACCGTGGGATGCGGCTACAACACTATCCAGACGATGGACGAGCAGGTGAACCAGGCGCAGGGCCAGATCCAGACCCAGTTGCAGCGCCGAGCCGACCTCATCCCCAACCTGGTGAACACCGTCAAGGGCGTCACCAAGCAGGAGGACACGGTCTTCATCTCGATCGCGAACGCCCGGGCCCGGCTGGGCGGCGCGATTCAGGCGGGCAACGTGCCCGAGATGTCGGCGGCCAACACCCAGCTCACCCAGGGCCTCGGGCGCCTGATCGCCATCTCGGAGAACTATCCGCAGCTCCGCTCCAGCGAGAACTTTCGCCAGCTTCAGGACCAGCTCGAGGGCACCGAGAACCGCATCGCCGTCGCCCGGCAGGACTACAACAGCGCGGTGGGCCAGTACAACGCCTACATCCGCCGGTTCCCCTACAACATCACGGCCAAAGTCTTCGGGCTGGGGCACCCGCGGGAATATTTCGAGGCGGCGCAGGGAGCGGGGGAGGCGCCGAAGGTGCAGTTCTAGGCGGGCGGCCACGCGGTCGCGCGGTCAGGAAAGCGAAGGGCCCCCGGGCGAAGCAGCACGCCCGGGGGCCGGTTTGCAATTGTCGTTCTGACTGCCTGACCGCCTGACCGCATGACCGCCTGCCCGCCTGCCCGCCTGCCCGCCTGCCCGCGTGCCCGCCTGCCCGCCTGCCCGCCTGCCCGCCTGCCCGCCTG
>DATAHW010000025.1:0-93995 GCA_036262935.1 Gemmatimonadales bacterium
GGTTGATTCTCCTGTTTGATTTGGATGATGAAGATCCGATCAAGTGCGCCGCCGGATCCGCACGACGACGTGGTCGGCAGGCGATTCGTCCACCTCCCACGCATAGCCGCGCTCGGCGAGGATCGGGAGCAGGAACTGCGGCACCCGCACGTTGATCTGCACCAGTGTGTGGCCCTCCGGCAGCGTCTCCAGTGCCGCGAGGGTGCGGACCATCGGCTCCGGCGGCTCGAGACCGCGCACGTCTAGGCGGACCGTTGCGGTGGCCGGCTCCCGCGGAGCCTCCGAAGCAGCTTCCGTATCGGCCGGCTCCGCCGGCGGGGCCGCGGCGGCCGGCTCGCCGCCGGACGTCGCCGGCCGCCAGAACCAGACCGACCAGTCCTCCGGGCCCTCCGCTCTCGCCTCGTGCACGTATCCACGCTTGGCGAGCACGGTGTAGAGCGGCACCGGCTCGAACGTCGCACGGAGCCACAGCACCTCGCCGGCGCCTGCCGCTTGGACGGCCGCCATGATCCTGGAGAATGGCTCTCGGCCGGTCCGGAGATCCTCCCGCACATCGACCTCCACGACCGTCGCGCCGCTGGGACGTCCGGGGGCCGCGCCCGCCGGCGAAGCTTCGGGACGGCGGGCGCGGCCCTCGTCGACGCTGCCGATGGGCGCCCCGGAATCCGACACGATGCCCAGCGCCGCGTTGAGCTCTCCCACGAGGGCCGCAGCGTCGGCGCCCGCAATCCGGGCCGCATCCTCCACGGTGACGAGCCGCGCCATCACCTTGCGCATGGTACGGTTGCGCAACTTGGTGAAGTGGTGCGACTGGCGCACGAACACTTCCACCAGCGCCTCGTCGCGCGCGAGCACGTCACTGACCCGATCGCCGGCAGCTACTGGCCGGACTCCGATGCCGCCGCTCATGCCGCCGCTCCCCGCCCCCGGGCGACGCGGCCGAGCTGGGCCAGGAACACGAGCACTCCGCCCAGGAAGAGGACCGCGCCGCAGCGAGCGGCGTGCGGGGAGCCGGCGGCGGTGCCGGCGCTCAGGATCGCCACCCCACCCGCCATGAGCCCGAGCTGCACGTAGCCCAGTCGCGCCGAATAGAGCTGGGCGACCGTCGGCACCGGCTCCTTTCCCATCCGGCCGCGGAAGCGGGCGGTCCAGGCCAGGAGCGGCACGATCTTGTAGAAGAATCCGATGACGTAGAGCACGATGCCTCCGAGAAGGCCGGTAATCACGTAGGCAGTGGCCAGCCGCGGCGCCGAGCCGCCGGTCGCCAGCACCGCCACGCCCAGAAGGGCGCTCGTCGTGAGAAACCCGAGCGCGGTGGCGACGAACCGCATGCCCACATCGAGCTTCTTCCGGACCCGCGCCCGATAGAACCCGTAGGCCTGGCGGAGAAAGCACCCCAGCCCGCCGAGCAGAAGGAGCGCGCCGGCCCAGGCCGCCGCGGGCTGCTGCAGCGTGAGACCCGTACCGAGGACGACGACGCCGGAAGCGAGCAGCGCGAGCGCGCGCCGGGTCCACGACGTGTCCGCGCCGTGCGACAGGAGGAACATCGGCAGCAGCCGATGGGACACGCCCACGATCATCATGAGCAGCCATCCCACGATCGCGACGTGGAGGTGCGTCGCCAGCACCCGGTCCCGTGCGCCGGCGATGAAGCCGGTGTGCAAGTTGTGGAGCAGGATGATGCCCAGCACGAGGGTGGACGCGAGAAACCCGAGCGCCAGCGCGATCGCGGCCCAGGTCACGTCCCGCGTGCGCGCCCGCGGGAGCGCGCCGCCGACGTTCGAGAGTACGAGCAGAATGCCGGTGGCCACCAGGAGAATCCCCGCGTGGTGCAGCGCGACCTGACTCGTCGCAACGCCGGCGGCGAAGAGGCCGACGCCGGGCGCGAATACCCAGAAGGCCGCATGGGCCAGACGAGTCGAGCGCACCGGCGTGCCCAGTGCCACCGGCAGGAGCTGACAGAGCGCCCCGAACACCGTCATCGTGAGCCAGCCGAGGGTGAAGAGATGGGTGACTCCGGCCACGTGCGGCGAGAGGTACGCGCCGCCCGCGAGCTCCGGCGCCACCCAGAGGAGTCCGAGCGCGCCGGCCAGCAGATAGATCGCCGCGGCAACGAAGTGCTCGGCCGCCAGGCGGATGGACCCCGCGGCGGGTGCGAGCGCGCCCGGCGCGCCCGGGCCCGGTGTGAAGGCCGGTCGGGTGGGCGCCACCGGCGCTGTCGGGGTCACCGCTCGCCTCCGGACACCGGCGCGTCGGCCACGTGCCGCCATCCCAGCGCCGAGGCGACCGCGTGTGCGACGACCTCCATCGCCCGGGCAGCCTCGCTGTCCGGCCGTGCGAGCGCCGTCGGGATCCCGGCGTCTCCTTCCGCCACCATGCCCTCGTCGAACGGGACCGAGCCGAGGAACGGCACCGTTAGCTCGGCGGCGATCGCCGCGCCTGCTCCGTGCCCGAACGCTCCGGTCATGTTCTCCACGATGCCGAGTACCGGCACCTCCAGCGTCTGGAACATCTGGGCGGCCTTCCGCGCCTCGGCGGTGGCCACCCGGGCCGGCTGGGTGACCACGACCGCGCCGGACAGCACGACGGCCTGCGCCAGGCTGAGCGGGATGTCACCCGTACCGGGCGGGAGGTCCACGATCAGCACGTCGAGTTCGGGCCACGCCACGCCGCGCGAGAACTGCTTCACCGCCTTGGAGACCATCGGTCCGCGCCAGATCGCGGGCGAGCCTTCGCCCAGGAAGAAGCCGAAGCTGATGAGCGGGAGCCCGTGCGCCTCGAGCGGCAGGATGTGCTTGTCCGGCGTCATCCGGACGCGCCCGGCACCGTCCTCGATGCCAAGCAGCAACGGCAGGCTCGGACCATAGATGTCGGCGTCCAGCAGGCCCGCGCGCAGTCCCTCGCGTGCCAGCAGCAGCGCCAGATTTGCCGCGACCGTGCTCTTCCCCACGCCGCCTTTGCCGGCACCGACCGCCACCACGTGCCGCACCGCGGCGAGTCGGACCTGCTCCGCCCATGGGTCCGGCGTGCCGCGCGCGGTGGGCTTCGGCGTCGAGTTCGGCGGGGCGATCTCGACCGCAACGGTCGTGGCGCCCAGTGGAAGGAGCGCGTCGGCAATGCGGGTTCGGAGCTGCGCGGGGATGCCCGGATCGCGGGTGGCGATCGCGAGCCGTACTTTCACCCGCCGGTCGCAGACGCTCACGTGCTCCACCATCCCGAAGGAGACGAGATCCCGGCTGAGCCCCGGGTAGCGGACCGTGGCCAGCAGCTCGCGGACCCGCTCGCCGGTGAGCTCGCCGGCATCGGTGGCTTCCGGGGACTCGAACTCTGCAGTTGTCGTTTCGCGCACCGTGCCCCCATTCATTTCACTGAATCCAACGATCGCCCCTTCCGCGGGGCACCGGCGTGACGATTGTCTCAATCCGACGAAATCGCTCAGGCCCGAATCGGAAGCCATCGGCGGCGAACTGCTCCCCGAAGAGGGTGAGCTTGGGCACGGGATCGTGGCAGAGGCGGCAGCTCACCTTGTAGCGCCGCAAACGCAGGGATCGCCTTGGCGGGGGGCGGCACCGCAACGGCAATCGCTATGACGAGGGGGAGCACGCGCATCGGGGACGATCCCGGACGGAGGATGCGCCCAAGATGAACCTGGTGGATGAAACCGCCGGGAATCCCGGATGAAGCGGCGTTTACATGAGCCGCCGGATCTGGTCTGACGAGATCCGGCGGCTCATCCCGGCTCAGTTCGTGTTGCTCGCGACCTGCTTCTCGAGCTGCTGCGCCATTTCCATGTGCGCCTGGAACGCCGGCGCGACCTTCACGACCAGCGCCTTGAGCTCCTCGTTCTGAATGGCGGGGAGCAGCGTCTTCTGGATCGCGTCGATCACGTCCCGATGGAAGGTGTACTCGTGCTCGAGGAAGGCGTGGTCGAAGGCGGCGCCCTTGAGGGTGCGCAGCTCGGCCATGGCCGCGGCATGCGCCTTGGCACCCTGATCGTCCGCGGGCGGCGTGGGCGTCACGTGCAGCTTGGCGGCGAGATCCCGGCCCTGCTGGCGGACCTGCTTGTGGTCCCGGGCGAGCATGGCTCCGAAGGTCCGGACTTCCTTGCTGGCGCCGCGCTGGGCGGCCAGGCTGCCGGTTTCGATGTCGGCGGTGTTGGCGGCATCGAAAATGGCCACGATGGTGGCGTCATCGAGAGCGGGCGCCCCGGTCCGGGTGGCGGGGGCGCCCTGGATGGCGGCTGCCGTGACGAGCGGGAACGCAATTCCAAGAGCGAGAATGAGGGGTGACCTGCGCATTACAGCCTCCGGTTGGGTGGGTGGGCCTGCGCACCCACGATGCACTCGGAAGAACAAATTGTCAAGGTATTACTTGACAAACTTGATCCTGTGACCCAGCCGGCTACATTCCCCAGAGTCAGTTCTCGGAGCGAACCCGCATGCTACCCGGTCTGTCCAGACGCTTCATGGAGTCCACTCGCGGCCAGGTGCTCGGCCTGCTCCGCCGCGGCGCCCGCACGGTCGAGGAGTTGGCGGGTGACCTCGGCCTCACCGACAACGCCATTCGCGCCCACCTCGCCACGCTCGAGCGGGACGGCCTGGTCAAGCAGGAAGGTCTGCGGCGCGGGCTCGGGGCCGGAAAGCCCGCGGTTGTCTACGAGCCCACCGCGGAGGCTGAGCTTCGCCTCTCGCGGGCCTACGCGCCGGTACTGGCGGCGCTGCTGGAAGAGTTGGTCGAGCGGCTGCCGGACGAAGAGACGGAGAGCCTGCTGGCGGCGGTCGGCCGTCGTCTCGCGGCCACCGTGCCGCGGCGCGGCACGCTCGAGGGCCGCGCCCGTGAGGCGGTGACCCTGCTCAATGATCTCGGTGGGGATGCCTCACTCGAGCCGAGCGGCGCCGGCTTCCTGGTGCGGGGGTGCGGGTGTCCGCTCTCGGTGGCCGTGTCGCGGCGGCCCGAGACCTGTCGCATGGTCCAGGCACTCCTGTCGGACATCACGGGGGTGCCGGTTGGCCAGTGCTGCCATCAGGGATCAAAGCCGCAGTGCTGCTTCACCGTCCCACCGGCGGCGTGACGCGGAGCCCTTCCGCCCGGCCGATTCCGGCAGCATCTTCGCATCATCGCCTAACGCTCTCCGAGCTCCGGCATTCCGCACCAGTTGAGAAACGCCACTAGCTCCTCGGCCTCCGCCGGGGTGGGCATCATGAATTGGGTGGTGCCGCGTGTGACGAGGGGAACGAACCGAAGGCCGTGGCGTCCCGGCTTGCGGAGCGGACGCTGCCCCACGCGCCACGGGCCTTCCTGCAGTTGATCCGGCCTGGGAGCCGCGGCGAGCGCCTCGCGGACCAGGCTTCTGAGTAGCGACCAGTCCCGGCGCTCCCGCGTCTTCGGCTGCCGCTGGTGGGCCAGAAGGAAGACCAGCTCCACCATGGCCCGCTTGCAGAGGGTGTCGGCCGCCGCGTCGTCCATGGACCACAAGAGAGCGGCGCCGGGAAGCAGCGTCAACCCTGATGGAGGAGCAGCGTGCAGAGCAACATCCGCGAGGCTCGACTCAAGCCCGAGTACGCTGCGCTCTACCCCGGCGTCCAGCCTGGGGTCTGGATGGCGGCGTCGGCCATCGGCCAGCAGTTGCTGCTGTGGCATCTGACCGCGCCCGCGACGCCGCAGGGGGAGCGGCTGATGGCGGAAGGGCACTTCGAGTTCCGCGGCGGGCGGAAGCGGGTCGGCTCCTGGATCAACATGCGGACCCGCCTCGCCGACGAGTGAGGCTCGCGCTTCAGCTCGCCTTGCGCTTGCCCCGTCCGCCGATCGCCACCGGTTCGACCTGGTCGCCCGCGGTGGCGAGATACGCGTTCGGATCGTGGTACATCGCGCCTTCGGGCAGGTGCTGGTACATCGACCCCAGCTCCTGCCGGATGCGATTCGCGTAGAACTCCGGCAGGACCGTGGTCTCCCCGTCCATGTAGGCCCGCACTGAGGCGTCCCTGTCGAGGAGCTTCCGGATCGTGGTGTGATACCGGATGCGTCCCCAACCCTCTGATGACATGGCGCGCACGACGTTCATCCACTTGGGGATCGCCGTCGCGGTTGCCGGGATTCGCTTCGCGATGGCCCGCAGGGAGAACGAGTGACGGGTCACGTCGACGAGGCCGTCGTAGAACTCGGGCCACGCGTAGTTCTTGGGCCGGACGTTCATCGCGTGGTTGTTGTTGAGGAAATGGAACGGGAACGGCAGGACACGCCCGGTCCGCTGGTACTCGAGGTTGAGCGGGGCCGCACGGCCGAACGCCGAGAGCAGCGAGTACGCCGGGAACGCACCCGGGGCCAGATCGATGAACGTCTTGGTCAGCTCGAACGGCTCCTGGCCCCGGTCGCCGTCAAGTCCCAGCACGAAGTTGGTCTGGATGTACGGAATGTAGCGCAGGATCATGTTGACGTGATCCGCGACCTGCCGCACCTTGTCCATCCCGGTCAGTCGCGTTTTCGACTTGTTCCCCAGATCGAACCACGACTCGATGCCCGGGAGGATGGCGCGGAAGCCGTTTGCCTTGAGCCGCTTCAGATGCGGCTCCGCGAGTAGCGACAGGCTGCTCTCCGCGATATGGCGCATCCGCCCCGGTGGGACCGCCGCCTCCACCGCCCCCATGTAATCGTCGAACCGTACCCCGAAGTTGGGGTCGTGCCACCCCACGATCGGGTTCTTCATCTTGGTCAGCAGAAATGCCAGGTCGTCCCGCAGGCTCTCGAAGCCGAGCGGCTGATATTCCACTGTCGAGTCGATGCAGAAGGCGCAGCTATAGGGACACCCCAGGCTCCCGATCATGGGGACGATCTTGATCGTCGGCGCCTTGGTCAGGACGGCCTCGGTGAACTTCCAGCGCTCACGCAGCGTGGGCAGTTCGAGCGGCTGTGAGGCGGCCGAGAGGTGGGCGCCATACGGCCTGTGGGGTTGACAGTCCCGCAGCATCTCCGCGACCACGCTCCGGTCGGTGAATCCGAGCACGTAGTCGAAATATTTCCGCGCGTCCTCCGGGTAGCACCGCGCATGCGGCCCGCCGAGCACGGTGACGGTGCCCGTGCGCCGGAACAGGTTGCTCACCGCGTATGCCAGCAGCGCCGACTGCGTGAAGGCACCGACGAAGAGCACGTCCAGATTCTTCGGCAGTTCCTCCAGTAGGTTCTCGAGACCGGTATAACACACGAGGGTCACGTCGTGACCCTCCTGCTCGCACCAGACGCCGATCACCTGAGGCATGATGCTGGCGAGGTTGGCGTTCATGATGCGGCCGTACAACGATGGATTGGGGCTCTTCGTGACCAGGTCCAGTATGCCTATACGCAGACGACGCATGCGGCTCTCCGGCAGCGGGAAATGTCCTCTGCGCGTCGGATCCCCAGGCTGTGCGGGCGACTTCGCGGCGACCGGGGGGGACGAGCGGGCCGGTCAGAGGAGGCGGGAACCAGTGGAACATGTCCCGGCGCACGCCGGAAGGCAACCTGCGGCACTGCAGCGGCGGCTCAGGGCGCCAGTACCGGGAGGGCTTGCGGCCGTACGCGATACTCGAGCGGGGAGGCGAGGACGACCACCTCGCCATCGAGCGCTACTTTGAGCGCGCCGCGCCTGGTTTCCACCACGGCTTCCGTCACCCGGAGGAGCTCGAGCTCGCGTACCTCCTCGGGCCCGCGCCGGAACACCTCCCAGCCCAGCCGGAGCAGACTCGGGCGGCGCGAGGCATCCATCACGTAGACGGCGAGTTTGCCGCCCGTCAGCGACTCGCGCGACGCGCCATGCAGTCCGCTCATGCGATACTCGTTGTTGCCGACGAAGACGAACGGAGTGCGGCGAACGACGTCGTCGTCGGCCGTGCGGATCCGCACGCTGAGGAACGGCTGGCGCCGGAGCACCGCGAGCGTGGCCCACAGGGCTGCCACCCACTTGGCTCGCCCGCGCCCGCCGTAGCGCGCCCGCAGCTCGACGATGCGTGGATAGACGCCCAGGCTCGAGTTGTTGAGAAACATCCGTCCGTTGACCTCGCCGACGTCCACCCGTCGCACCGTTCCGCCGGTCACGACGTCCGCTGCCTCCGGCAGCTCGAGTGGAAGACCCAGGTCCTTCGCGAAGTGGTTGAGCGTGCCGATCGGCAGGACCCCGAGCGGCACCTCGCCGCCCACGGCGACGCCACCGACCGCGCTCACGGTGCCGTCGCCGCCCGCGGCCACCAGCACGCGGCACCCCGAGGCGATGGCCGCCCGCGCCTGGGCGGCGATCGTCGTACCGTGCCGGACCGGCAGGATCGTCGCCCGGCGCCCGCGGTCGGCGAACAGCGCCGTGAGCTGCTCGGGAGAGCTCCCGCGATCGTCGTTGCCCGAGCCGGGGTTGACCACCACGGCGACATCCATCACCGCCGGGCCGCCGGTGCTGGTGAACCGCCGCTCCAGCGCATACTATGCGCTGACCATCGACTGGAGTGCGACATGCGTCTCCCTGGCGCGTCGGCCCGAGGCCGGCGAGGGATCACGGTCTTGGCGCTGGCCCTGCTGATCATTCTCGTCATCATCGTGGCCGTGGTTCTGACCCGGGTGCTCCTGCACGCGCCCGTGTGAGGCGCCGCCTCCCGCTCACAGCGGAATCCGGCCGAGCGACGAGAAGACGAACCCCTTGCCCACCGTCACCACCCAGCCGGGGCCCTGGGAATCATTGCCGAATCGTCGCGCCAGGTCGAACCGGAGCGCCTCGGTATCGGTGGACCGGCTCGCGCCAAGCCGCAGTCCGAGCCCGGCGTCCCAGCCCGTGCGTCGCGGAGAGCCCGAGTACCAGGCACCTCCATGGTCCACGAAGCCGGCGAACCCCAGACCGATCATGCCAAGGAAGTCCTCCGCCACCGTAACCCGATACTCGGCGGTAGCGAAGTAGGAGCGGTCACCGGTGAACGCGTGGCTTCGGAACGCCCGCGGCCCGCTGCCGAGTCCGAGATCGAACTCCGCGCCCGGCACCGGATTCTTGAGCCAGCCGGCTTCGACGTGCACGATGCCCACCTGGTGCCGCTGGGGCTTGAGGACCGCGGTGGCCGCGAGCTGGACCGAGCCGCTGTCGAGGCCGCCGGCGGTGAACACGCCGCCGCCGGCGGCCTCGAGATAGCCGAACCCGCTCGGCAGGCTCGCGCCCAGCCGCGCGGCGAACTGTGGGCCGATGCCGTCGCGGTCGTAACCGAACAGCCTGGGCGCCGCGAGCACGCCGAGCCGGAGGGTGAGGCCGAGATCCACGTCCTCTTCGCGGGCGAACCCGGCGAAGCCGCGGGTCACCAGATAGTTCGCGCGGCTCCAGGCCAGGTATGGCCCGGCGGCGCCGGTAATCGTCTTCCCGAACGGCGCGGGCGATGTTTCCGGCCGGAAGTCCTCGCGGCGTACCTGGGCCTCGAGGCCGACCCGGAGATATCCCTCGGAGGAGGCCCGGAGCGCTCGGGCGGCGGACGCGCGGACGAGGGTATACCGATGCGAGATCGTGTCCCGCGCCACGTTCGCGCCGTTGAAGAAGCGCAGCACCCGCTCGTCCCGGTCTTCCGTATCGAACCGGAACCCGGCGGCCGAGCTCAGCGAGTAGAACGGCTGCTCGAGGGTGAGCCCGGCGAGGCGGCCGTCGGAGCGGTCCTCGTACTCCAGCCCCAGCCCCACCGAGCCGGCGAAGAGCCGCGGGCGCCGGAGCCCGAGCGTCACGGTCGAGCGATCCGGTGTCTTGCGGTAGCGCACGGCCGCCGACGACGCGGTCCCGAGCAGATTGTCCTCGACCAGCCCGATGGTGAACGCGACCTCGCCCCCGGTGCTCCGGAAGCGCCAGTCGGCCTTGGTGCTCCAGCCGTCCTTGGTGAGGACCCGCGCGACGAGACCCGAATCGGTGCGGAAGGTATCGATCACCACGCGGCGAAAGACGCCCAGCGCCCGGAGATTGCGCTCCGACTCGGCCACCCGGGCGGAGTCGAACGGCGCGCCCGCGCGGAAGAGCAGCTCGCGGCGGATCGTCGCGGCCCGCGTCTCCACATGCAGCGCGTTTCCCACCCGGGCAATCCATCCCCGCTCATCGGGATCGAAGATGTCTCGGCGGTCCAGCACGATCGCGCGCACGGTGTCGTCCGCCGACGCCTGGGCGGCAAGGCGAACGGGTAGCAGGATGGCGAGCAGCGGCAGGACGCGCCGGAACCGCAAAGGCACTCCAGTCACGAGGGCCGGAAAGATACCATCACGCTCAGCCTACGTCGGCCACGCTGGAGAGGATCCGATCCGGAGTAATTCCGCCGCCGCGAAGCTCCTCCTCGCGGAACTTGCCGGTGCGCACCAGCCAGCCCTGCAGCCCGGCGCGCTGCGCGCCGTCCACGTCGGACCGGAGATCGTCACCGACCATCGCGACCCGGTCCGGCGTCACGCCAAGACCGCGCACCGCGGACTCGAAGAACGCGGCGCTCGGCTTGCCGGCCACCGTGGCCGCGACCCCCGCAGCATACTCGAGGGCGGCCACGAAAGGACCCGCGTCGAGCGTCAGTCGCGACCCCTGACGGAAGTAGCGGTCGCGCGAGAGGGCGATGAGCGCGGCACCGGCGGTCAGCTGCTCGAAGGCCTCCTGCAGCAGCGCGAAAGTCCACCGCTCGCCCAGGTCGCCGAGCACCACGGCATCGGCCGCAGCCCGGGGACGGCCCGAGGTGCCGCCCGCCAGGACGAGCGCGGCCATATCCTCCAGCGCCCCCGGGGGGACGAACGGCGCCACGCGCGCGTACCCGCCCCCCCGCAGCAGCTCCACCCCGGCAAGTGTGGCGGTCACGATTTCCTCCGCGGCCACCGCGAAGCCATAGCGGGCGAGCTGCTCGACCAGCATGCGCCGGGAGCGGCTGGTCGTGTTGGTGACCAGGCGGAACGGCACCTGCCGCGCGCGGAGCCGCGCGAGCGCCTCCACCGCGCCGGGCATCACGGCGCCGGCGGTGTAGAGCGTACCCTCGAGATCGAGGAGGTAGCCGGCGGGGGCTGGCATGGTTGTCGCGTGCCGTCCAGATCGATTATCGTCCACCAGGTTTCATCACAGGATCGCACATGCCGCTCGCCCCGTTGCTCATCCACGCGGCCTTGCTCGCACGCCTGGCCGTCCCACTCCCCTTCGCCGTCGGCGAGACCCTGCAGTACGACGCGACGCTCGGAATGATCCCGATCGGCACCGCGAGGATGACGGTGAACCCGATGACGCGCGAGCGCGGGCGGGAAGCGTTCGTCTTCGAAGCCACGGGTCAGGGCCGGCCGATGGGGATCCGGGTGGGCGCCGAGCTCACCTCTTACGTCGGCAGCCGCGGGTTCAACTCGCTTCGATTCCACCGCCGCTTCTTCCAGGGCAGCCGGGTCGAGGAGTCGCAGTACGAAATCATCCCCGATTCAAGCCGCTACCGGGAAGACGGCAACCCGCAGGACTGGCAGTCGCCCAGCGATCCGCTGGATGAGCTCGCGTTCCTGTACTACCTGCGCACGGTCCCGCTCAAGCTGGGGGCCACCTACCAGTTCCCGCGCTATTTCAAGACCGGCTACAATCCGATTCAGGTGCGCGTGGTGAGCCGGGACATGCGGGCACTGCCCGGCGGCGGCACCGCGCCGGTGCTGCAGCTCGAGGTCACCTCACGCTCGCTCCGGATGAGCGTCGGGATGACGGATGACGCGCGACGACTGCCGGTCGAGATGGAGCTGCCCCTGCCCTTCGGGCGGATCACGCTGGCGCTGACGAGCGCGGGATGACGTCGGGCGGCCGGACGCTCAATATCTCCCGAGATACGTGTCGATCTCCCACTGGCTCACCTGCAGGTTGTATTGCAGCACCTCGTTCCGCTTGGCCTCGAGAAAGCGCTCGGTCAGGTGCGCTCCCAGTGCTTCCTTGACCACTCGGTCCTTCTCGAACATCTCGAGCGCTTCGTGGAGATCCCGCGGCAGCTCGTCGATCCGGAATTTGCGCCGGTCGCGGAAGCTCATCGTGAAGATATTCCGGTGGACGGGCTGGCGTGCGGTGAGCTTCCGCTCGATCCCGTCGAGCCCGGCGGCGAGCTGCACCGTCAGCGCGAGGTACGGATTGCACGCCGGGTCCGGCATGCGGAGCTCGCACCGGGTCCCGAGTCCGCGCCGATCGGGAATCCGAACCAGCGGGGAGCGGTTTCTGGTAGACCAGGCCACGTTGCTCGGCGCCTCGTAACCCGGCACCAGCCGCTTGTAGCTGTTGATCAGCGGGTTGGTGATCGCGCAGAAGCCGCGTGCGTGCTGCAGCAGCCCCTCGATGTAGCTCAGCGCGACCTTTGAAAGCTGATACTCGCCCTTGGGATCGAAGAAGGCATTGTCCTTCCCCCGGAACAGCGACTGGTGCGTGTGCATGCCGCTGCCGTTCACTCCCTGTATGGGCTTCGGCATGAAGGAGGCGATGTAGCCGTACCGGTTGGCGACGTTGCGGACGATGAACTTGAACGTGGTGAGATTGTCGGCGGTGACCAGCGCGTCGGCATATCGGAAATCGATCTCGTGCTGCCCGGTGGCCACCTCGTGGTGCGCCGCTTCCACCTCGAACCCCATCCGCTCGAGCTGCTCCACGATCACCCGCCGGATCTCCTCCCCCTTGTCGAGCGGCCCGAGATCGAAGTAGGACGCCGAATCGTGCGTCGTCAGGGTCGCCGACCCGTCCGGCGCCTTCTCGAACAGGAAGAACTCCGCCTCGCACCCCGCCATCATCGTGAAGCCCAGTTTCCTGGCCCGGGCGAGCTGTCGCTTGAGCGTCGTCCGGGGACAGCCGGCGAACGGCTCCTCGTCCGGCGTGTAGATGTCGCACAGCAGCCGGGCCACCCGCCCGCCCTCGTCTTCGTAGGGCAGGATGCGGAAGGTTCCCAGATCGGGCTTCAGCAGCATGTCCGACTCCTCGATCCGGACGAAACCCTCGATCGAGGATCCATCGAACATCATCTCGCCGTCGAGCGCTTTGGCGAACTGGCTGCGGGGCACCTCGATGTTCTTGTTGATGCCCATGATGTCGGTGAACTGGAGCCGGATGAAATCGACGCCGAAGCGTCGCGACAACTCCAGCAGATCGTCCCGGCCCGCTCCGCTCAGGTCGTCCGGGAAGCCCTCCAGGCCGGGCGGCCCCGCCGAGTCGCTCGGCTGCTGCTTGACGTGCACCATGGAATCCGATCTCCCGCTGAGGTGGTGGCTGAGCCGTAAAGAAATCCGCTGAAGCGCGCCCCGGTAAGGGGCCACCGATCTTTCCCCCGCCTGCGGACCCGGTTACGCTTCTCCCGCAATGACGGCCTCGCCTGCTCCCTGCCCCGCCTGCGGCACGCCCGGCACCGGTAACTTCTGCGGTGCCTGCGGCGCGAGCCTGGTCGCGCGTACCTGCGCCGCCTGCCGGGCCGACCTGTCGCCTCAGGCCCGCTTCTGCCACCGCTGCGGCCGGCCCGCCGGCGCGGATCCGGTAATTCCGGCGCGGGCCGCCCTGCCGGCCCGCGAGCGCCGGGCGTGGATCGTGGCAGGGGCGCTGTGCGTCGCGCTTCTGGCGATGATTCTGTTCCGGGTCTGGCGCCCGCCCGCGCCGGTTGCCCCGGACATGGCCAACACCGGTGCCGCGAGCGCGGAGGCGCTCGGAAGCCAGGGCCCGGCTGGCCCGGCGCCCGACATCAGCCGGATGACCCCGCGCGAGCGGTTCGACCGGCTGTTCAACCGGATCATGCAGGCGGCGGAGTCGGGCGACAGCGCGCAAGTCGTGCGGTTCACCCCCATGGCGCTCGGCGCCTACGCGCAACTCGACTCGGTCGACGCGGATGCGCGTTATCACGCCGCCGTGCTCCGGCTCCAGGTGGGCGACGTCCCCGGCGCGCTCGCCCTGGCCGATACCATCCTGGCGCGCACCCCCGGCCACCTGTTCGGCTATCTCGTCCGCGGCGATGCCGCCGACCTCCAGGGCGACACCGCCGCCGCCGGCCGCGCCGGTCGCGACTTCCTGACCCACTACGATGCCGAGATGCGTGCGAACCGGGTGGAGTACCAGGAGCACGCAGGCGTCATCGCCGACTTCAAGCAGCGGACGGAAGGCGGGGAAGGACGGAAGGACGTAAAAACGGAAGGACGCTAAGCGTCCGCGTGCCGACCTTATTCCGTCCTGCCGACCTTCGTCTCTCCGTCCTTTCGTCCTTCCACCCGAGCGCCCCATGCCCAGAACTATCCGCGTCGCCCACAGCCCTGACTCCGACGACGCCTTCATGTTCTACGCGCTCGCCCAAGGGAAGCTCGATACCGGCGACCTGAGGTATGCCCACGAGCTCTCCGACATCGAGTCGCTCAACCAGCGCGCACGCCAGGCGGAGCTTGAGGTCACCGCGGTGTCCATCCACGCCTACGCCTATCTCTGGCGCGATTACGCGCTGCTCGGCTCGGGATCGTCCATGGGCGACGGATACGGGCCGCGGCTGGTCTCGCTCCGGCCGCGCCCGGCCGATCCGCGCGCGGCCTTGAGGGGACTCCGCGTCGGCGTTCCCGGCCCGCTCACCACGGCCTTTCTCGCGCTCAAGCTGTACCAGCCGAATGTCACCACCGTGGTGATCCCGTTCGATCGAATCGAGGAGGCGGTGCATCATGGCGAGGTGGACGTCGGGCTCCTGATCCACGAGGGCCAGCTCACGTACGCCGACGCCGGGCTGCACCTCTGGGCCGATCTGGGCGCCTGGTGGCTCGAGGAGACCGGGCTGCCGCTCCCACTCGGCGGAAACGTCGTGCGCCGCGATCTGGGGCCGGTGGTAATCGACCAGATCGCCCGGGATCTGCGCGCCAGCATCGTGTACGCTCTCGAGCACCGGGCCTCCGCCCTGGCCCATGCCCAGCAGTTCAACCGGGGCATCGGCGAGGAGCGGACCGACACGTTCGTAGGGATGTACGTGAACCAGTGGACGGTGGATTACGGGCCGCGGGGGCGCCGCGCCGTGCAGACTCTGCTCGACCGGGGACACGCCGCCGGGCTGATCCCGGATCCGGTGGTGGTGGACTTCGTTGGGTAATTGACCCCTCCTGCGCCGACTCCTACCTTCAGGGGACCCTGATCCCATCGGAAAACCGCCCCACCTGAGGCGGCGGAGGAGTCCGCGTGTCGCCCACGGACGGTCCCGTGACGCTCCTCGTCGTCGACGATGAGGAAGCGATCCGCAGCGCCCTCCTCAGGTACCTGGTCCGGCAGGGCTACGAAGTCGAGGCCGCCGCCTCGGGCGAGGACGCGCTCGGCGTGCTCGCGGAGCGGAAGATCACCGGCATCCTGCTCGACGTGAACCTCCCCGGCATCAGCGGCATCGACCTCGTCCCGCGAATAATGGAACGGGAGCCGGGAGTGGCTCTGCTGATGCTGACGGCCGTGAACGACGCGTCCACGGCCGCCCTCTGCATGCAGCGCGGCGCGCTCGACTACCTCATCAAGCCGATCGAGCTCGTCCGCCTGGGCCGCGCCGTGGCGCGGGCGCTCGCCCAGCGCCGGGCCATGCTCGAGCAGCAGCAGCCCGGCCCCGGGCTGGACGCCGGGGTCGCTCACTCGCAGGAGCGGATCTCCGTAGCCACCCTGGAAGCGCTGGTCAATGCGCTCGAGGCCAAGGATCCCTACCTCCTTGGACATTCGGTCCGGGTCGCCGACCTGTCGGCCGCCGTGGCGGCGCATCTGGGCGCGTCCGGCGAGGAGGTGACGGCCGTCCGCACCGCCGGCCGCCTGCACGACATCGGCAAGGTCGGTATTCGGGATGAGGTCCTGAGTAAGCAGGGCCCGCTCTCCGACGAGGAGTACGAGCACGTAAAGCGGCACGTGCTGGTGGGCTGCCGGATTCTGGCGCCGCTGGTCCACCTGCGGCACGTGATCGACTACGTCCGGAGCCATCACGAGCGGTGGGATGGGTTTGGCTACCCCGATCGCCTTGTCGGGGAGGCGATTCCCCTCGGCGCCCGCATCATCGGCGCGGTCGAGATCTACGACGCCCTTACCACCGACCGCTCGTATCAGGAGAAGATGCGGCCCGAGGAGGCGGTGGAGCGGATGCGCGATCTGGTGGGCACCGCGATCGACCCCGCAATCCACGCCGCGCTCGGGGCCGTGGTGGCGGGCCGCCGGTGAGTCGAGTCGCCGGGCGGCGCGGTCAGCCGGGCGGGAGCTGACCGGCGGGCTCACCCGTGCGCTTGGCCTCGGCATAGGCCATGGCCTGGAGCCGGATGATCCGCTGGCGAATCGGCGGATGCGAGGCCAGCGCGTCGGCCAGCAGCCCCTCGCGTGAGGCGAGCACGCCCGGCGCCGGATCTATGATGCAGAGGTGCGCGGCGCCGCGGGTGATGGCCCGCGTCGGCGAGCCGGCGGCCGCGAGTTTCTCGAGGGCGGAAGCGAGCGCCGTCGGGTTGCGGGTGAGCTGGGCGCCGGTGGCGTCGGCCAGGTACTCGCGCTTCCGGCTTACGGCCAACGCCAGGACCCGGGAGATGACCGGAGCTGCGACCAGGGTGAGCAGCCAGAGCCCCAGGATCACCAGCGCCAGCGGGTTCCCGCCCTTGCCCCGCCCACGGCCGCCGCCGCTCCGACCGGCGTTGCCCGTGCCCCGTATCATCCGCCCCATGCCGTCCGACATGAGGGCGATGGCGCCGACCATGCCCGCGAGTAAGGTCATCAGCCGCACGTCGAGGTTGCGCACATGGGCCATCTCGTGGGCAACGACACCCTGCAGCTCGTCGCGCGAGAGCGTCCGGAGCAGTCCCTCGGTCACCGCGATACTGGCCGTCGCCGCGTCGCGCCCGGTGGCGAACGCGTTCGGGTCCTCGTCCGGAACCACCCAGATCCGCGGCTTCGGCAGCCCCGCGGCAATGGCCATCTCCTCGACCACGTTGACCAGTTGCCGCTGTTCCGGGGTCGCCGGGTCGAGGATCTCGCGCGCGCCGGTGGACCAGAGCACCCGCTCCGCGCCATAGCGCCAGGAATACCAGCAGATCCCGCCGGCGGCGAGCGTGGTGGCGATGCCGATGAGGGGGAAAACGTGGTGATACGCGGTCGGCGGCGCGTCCGCGGTCAGGAGCCCGAAGGCCAGGTCGCCGCCGAACCCGACCCAGGCGAAGAACACGATGAACCCGACGACAAGCCAGCTCGAGCGGCGCCGGTTGGCCTCCTGCTGCGCGAAGAGGTTGGCGTCCCCGCTCACGGGGCCGGTTTGTCGGCCGACAGGTCGACCACCGGCACCTCACGCTCCGCGCCGTCGGTGATCTGCCATAACTCTGCGGGCGCCGCCTTTGCCATGCCGGACACCAGCATCGTGGGGAAGGTCGCCTGCCGGATGTTGTACTGCGTCGCGACGTCGTTGTAGAGCTGCCGAGCGAATCCGATCTTGTTCTCCGTGCTCGTCAGCTCCTCCTGCAGTTGTGCCACGTTCCCCGTCGCCTTGAGGTCGGGGTACGCCTCGGCCAGCGCGAACAGGCGGCCGAGGGCCTGAGTCAGCTCGCCTTCGGCTTGCGCCGTCTGCCGGACGCCGGTGGCGCTGACCGCCTTGTTGCGGGCACTGATTACCGCTTCGAGTGTTCCACGCTCGAAGTCCATGGCGCCTTTCACCGTGTTGACCAAGTTGGGAATCAGGTCGTGGCGGCGCTTGAGCTGGACGTCGATCTGCTTCCAGGCGTTGGCGACCTGGTTCTTGAGCCCGATCAGTCCGTTATAGGCGCCGATGATCCAGAGAGCCACGGCAGCGAGGAGCACCAGCAGGATGAGCGCGGCGGCCATGGGCGGTCCTTGCGGCGAGAGGGGTTATGGCGCCACCAGTCCGGCGAGGGCCTGGCGGAAGACCTCCGTGATGGCGGCAATATCGCCGTTGAGCCGGAGGACGGGGTGCCGCTCGTCGACCAGCACTTCGATGCCCGGCCCGAGGGGAATGCGGCGGCAGGACGAGGCCGCGCCGGCCGCGCCTTCGACCGGAGCCAGCCAGCCGAGCACCGCCCGGCCCACGCGGCCGCGCCCGGTGCCGGGCGCCTGCAGCAGCGCCAGCCGGTCGGGCCGCGGCAGCGCCGGCCCGAGCACCCCGGCCACGCGGCGCTCGATGAGGTCTCCCGTGAGCCCGGCGAACTCACGGGTCATCGTTTCGAGAGTCGCGCCCTCCATCTGGCGCAGCTTGATGGCCAGGACCTGGAGCAGATGGCGATACGAGTACACCGCGGCGGTACCGCGGCCGTCCGGCGGACTCACGAGCCCCCGGGCGACATAGAATCGGATGGTGCGCTCACTGGGGCGGGCGCGCGCCGCCGCGTTCACCGGCACAACCCCGGACGCGTCGAGCACGCCGGCCGACAACGCCGCCAGATCGCGGAGCCCCCAGGGCGCAAGCGCGCTGTACTCGCGCAACGTGGCGAGCGGATCCGGCGGCGCGGCGACCGACAGCCCGGCGGTCATGCCGGCCCGTTTCCGGCGCGCCGCTCGGCGGGTCCCTCCAGTACCTCGAGGACGGTGCGCCGGAGCACGTCGAGAGTGAACGGCTTGAGCAGCAGGGGACAGCGCAGCAGTTCGGCCGGCCAGTGCTCCGTCTCCGGGAAGCTGTCCCCGGTCATGAGGATGATCCGGTGGGCGAGCCGGGGCCAGCGGCGGGTGAGCGCGAGGAAGAAGGTGTCGCCGGACATCTGCGGCAGATGCAGATCAAGGAGCACGAGATCGACGTCGGTTTCGTCCAGCACCTGATAGGCCAGGTGCGCGTCCCCGGCGGTGACCACCTCGCACCCGACTCCGCGCAGCGCGCGGTCCAGCGCGCGCCGCAGCGCGGGCTCGTCGTCGACGATCAGCACTCGCGAGGTCACGACGCGGCGGCCCGGCTGAGCGGCCGGAGGTAGCGATCGGTGACCGCCGCCAGGGCGTCATCGGTCGTGAGTGACACCCGCAGCTCACCCGCCGTACACCCGAAGGCAGCCCGGAGGTGCATCTGCAACGTCTTGGTCTTGCTGTAGCCGAGCTTGATGGCCACGTCCTCCACGGTATACCCCGGGTCGAGCAGCAGCCGATGGGCGTAGAGCAGGCGGGCCAGCACCATCACCACGCGCGGCGAGGGGAGGCCCACCTTGGTGAACCAGCGTTCGCAGGTCCGGCGCGTCAGCCGAGCCCGCTCGGCCAGCGCCGTGACCGTCGGCCCGTCGCCGGTCGCGTGCAGCATCTGCTCGAGCGCCAGCCGCAGGGAGGCGGGCAGCTCGTGGAGCAGCGGACCTAACCCCAGCAGCACCTGTTGCGAGGCGCTCTGCTCCAGCTCGGCCAGCAGCGCGGTGCGCAGGGCGCCGGGCGTATCCTCGAAACGGTGCACCACCACCCGGCGAATTCCCGTGCGGCCGAGCTCCAGCAAGGCGCCCGCCGTGGCGGGGGCCAGCTCGGTGTACACCAGGAGCGGGAGCGAGGGGAAGAACTGCCGCAGCCGCCCGATGCCATGCGTCCGAGGGACGGTCCCGCCCAGCAACGGGTCGACGACCGCCATCTGCACCGGCTTGGCGCGGATGGCCTCCACCGCCTCCGGCCACGTGCCCACGGCCTCCCAGACGAACCGGTCGGGATCGAGGGAGCGCAGCCTGAAAAGGCGCTCGGTGGGCACGGCGGCAAGAAGCAAATGTCGCAAAACGGCCCCTATTTGTCGCAAAAAGGGCCTAAACGGGCCCGCGTTTTCACCCCAGATTGGCCCTACCCCTCACGCTCGCCCGTCAGACCGAAAGGAACCGACCATGTCTCGCACGACCACCAGGTGGATCCTGCTCGCCTCGCTGACCATCGCCGGCATCACCTCCGCCGCGTGCACGCGGAATGACGCCATGGGGCCGTCGGACCAGACCGCGCCTGCGTTCGAGAACCAGGGCTCCAATAACTAGGTTGCCGAACCGGCGTACTCGCGGAGCCCGACTGCTACTTCCCGGACTGCCGGCAGCGCTTCCAGCCCCGGCTCCGATATAGTCTCGGGCTCCGGAGCCTCGCAGCCCGCCAGGTTCGCGAGCACCTTCTCGAGCCGGAAATACCAGGCATTGAGTTGGTGGGCCTCGGCGAGCTCCACGGCCGCCTGGAGCAACTGCCGCCCGCGGCCGAGCTGCCCGAACCGCGCCAGTCCCACGCCGGCCTTGTAGTGCAGGTCCACCAGCATGCTGGGGGGCATGCGGTCCCGCATGCGCTCTGCCTCGACGCGCCGGCGCTCGAACGCGATCCGGTTGCGGACGCTCGACTCGAGCTCCATCAACTCGAGCAGGGCATTGGTGTGCACCAGGAAGCTGGTTCGCGCGAGCACCACGATCTCGAACGCCACGCGCGCGGCGTCGATCGCGCCGATCTCCTTGAGGCCGATGCCGAGATCGCCCAGCACCCGCATGCGCTGCAGCTCGTCCTCGGTCAGCAGAAACGCCCGGTAGTTGGCCTGGAGCGCTTCGACCCGGCACCCCTCCAGCGCGTGGACGGCCCCGAGGTCGGTCAGGGCCATGGCCTGCACATCGCGCAACCCGGCGGCGGCGGCGGCCTCGATGACCGACCCGGCCGTGGCCCGCGCCAGCGGGAGGTTGCCCTGTCCGCGCAGCACGGCGCTTCTGCCCAGTTGAGCGCGGAGCGCCAGCGCGCGATCGGCGGCTCCGGTGGCCGCCGCTTCCGCCGCCAGATAGCAGGAGGTAGCCTCCGTCCATCGGGCAAGCAGGCGGTTGAGCCGCCCGGCGAACAGCGCCGAGGCGGCGAAGTCCGTCACGGGGACGTCGCCGCCGTGGCTGCGTACCGCGAGGGCGAGCACCTCGAGCGCCTCTTCGAGCCGACCCTCGTGCTCGAGGAAGTAGGCATAGGCCATCAGACTCAGGCGCAAGCCCGCGAACGGCTGCACCCCCACGATGATGGCGTCCGTGATGCCGTGCAGATGCGCGCTCTCGGGCAGGTCGGTGGGCAGTTCGCGCAAATGGCGGCGCACGGCATCGAGTTGCCAGAGAAGGCCCTCCTGGGCCTCGGCGTCGTTTCCCTTGACGAGCAGCCGGTCCACCAGCCGCGAAACCAGATACGCGCCCAGCGCCAGCCGCGCTGAGACGTCTCGCTCGCGCTGGTGCTCCGCCCGCGCGCGTTCCAGAAACGGAGCGTGCGCCAGTACGTCCGCCGACGGCTCGGCCTCACCGAAAAGCTGCTGCGGCGTGAACAGGGCGCGTCCTTCCATCAGAAGGTTGGGGTACAGAGCTAGTATCGCGACCGGGCGCCCCCCAGGCAAGGGGACGCAATTTCCGGCAGCCGCTAGCGGAAATTGGGTCCCGATCGGGCGGGTGAACGGAGGTACCGTGCACCCATGCAACGCGGCACCACCCTCCTCGAGCTCGCCCTCGTCCTCGCCATCATGGGGCTGCTTTTCGGCATCGCCCTCCCCCGCGCCAGCCGCCTGGCAGATAGTCTGGCCGTGGACCGCGCCGCGCACGAGATCGTCGCGGCCCACCGTCGTGCGCGAATCGCCGCCGTGCTTCGAAGCCAGGTCGTCGAGCTCACCGTGAATGCCACTGACCTCGCCATTCGGCCCCGGGGGGCCGCCGAGTTCTGGCATGCTCCGGGCCCGGCCGCCAGCCAGGTGGTGCTTGCCGGCCCCGAGCGGCGCATCACCTTCTCGCCCGTGGGGCTGAGCATGGGGCTGAGCAACGCGTCGTTCCAGTTGAGCCGCGGCGCGGTGGTGCGCACGGTCGTCGTCTCCCGACTCGGCCGCGTGCGGATCGTGCCGTGAGCGCGCGGCCCGCGTGCTCAGGCCGCCGGGGCGAAGGTCAGGTCGACGTGCACCTCGATGTGCTCGTCCATCTTGAGCGCTCCGAGCAGCTTCGACAACCCGCCGATCCGATAATCCTTGAGATTCAGTGGAAAATCGGTCCGCACCCGGAGCGCTCCTCCCTCGGCGCGCACGTAGCCGGGAAGCGCGACGTCGCGGCTTACTCCGTGAATCGTGAGGGCGCCTTCGAGCATGACAGGCACGCTGTCGGAAGTGCCCGCCCCGGTCCTCACGCCGCGCAGATCGAATCGCAAATTGGGATACTTGTCCGGCTCCATCGATTTCGCGAGGTCCCGGTCGCGGCGGCCGTTCCCCGTCACCAGCGTCCGCACGGGAGCCTCGACCCACCCCCGCACCCCGGCCAGGTCGCTGGCGCCGGTCATCTCGCCGGATACCGTGCTGGTGCGTCCGATGAAGTCACCCGGGGTGCCGTGGCCGTCAAATGACAGCGTGCCGGACTTGACTCGCCCTGGCGGCACCGCTGTCTCCTGAGCCCTCGAGGCGGTCGGCTGCGCGAGCAGCACCAGTGCAACGGCCACCACGCGCGCGGCAGCCAGCCCGTACTTGCGCACCTTGTGAAGCAGTGTCGAGCGGGAGATCCCGAGCACCAGCGCCGCCTGGCGCTTGTTGCCGCCGGTATGGCGGAGCGCCAGCGCAATGTGCCGCCGCTCGGCTGCGTCCAGCGTGCCTGGTGCCGCCGCTTCGGCCGGGACCAGCGCCTCGCGGAGCCGCGCCGGGTCCAGCTCCGGCAGCCCGAGGTCGAGAACCAGCGCGTCGAACCCCGGCTGGCCGATCGCGGCCGCGGCAGCCCAGGGGTCCGGCGCCGCCACTGCATGGTGGCCGGCGGCGCGCAGCACTCCGATGAGTGCGTCGCGACGTACGGGGTCGCGCTCGAGCACGAGCAGGTGCATCGGGACCATGGCTCCAAGCTACAGCCGAGTTCCGGCGGGAGACAGACGGCCCTATCTTCTGGCCAATTCCAACACCCGAGTTCCGGCATGCCACCACCCGACCTGAAGCAGTTGGCCCTCGGCGATCGCGTGCAGGATTCGCTGCTCGTGCTCGAGATCGATCAGCGCGAGTCGGCCCGCGGCGGCTTCACCACGCTCACGCTCGGCAATTGTCACGGCCAGCTCGTTACCGCGCCGTTCTGGGCGGAGGATCAGCCGCGCATCGCGGGAGTCGCGCGGGGCGATGTCGCCCAGGTCATCGGTGAGGTCGGGCAGTACAATGGACGGCGCCAACTCAAGGTCAGTTCAATCCGGGTGCTGCCGCGCGGCACGATCGACTGGCGCCAGCTCCTCCCCTCGGTGGGCGAGGTGGCCCCCTACTGGGACACCCTCGACCGCTGGCGTGGCGAAGTCCAGCGGCCCCGCCTCCGGCGCCTGCTCGACCTGTTCTATGCCGATGACGATTTCCGCCGACGCTATGAAGCGTGTCCGGCGAGCACCGTGGGGCACCACGCGGAGCTCGGCGGCCTGCTAAAGCACACCTGCGAAGTCGCGGCCATCGGGCGCGCCATCGGCAAGGTCTGTCGCGCCGACGCCGAGCTCGTCCTTGCCGGGGCGCTGCTGCATGACATCGGCAAGTTGGAGTCCTACCGATGGGAAGGAGCCTTTGAGGTGACCGAGTGCGGCGCGCTGCTCGGCCACGTCGCCCTTGGCCTTCTCATGCTCGACCGCCGTGTCGGCCGGGAGGATCCCGCGCCGTGTACCGACCGCGAGCTCACCATCCTGCACCATCTCATCGCATCTCACCACGGCAAGCCGGAATTCGGCGCCGCGGTACCGCCGATGACGCTCGAGGCCGAGGTGCTCCACTTCGCGGACAACGCCAGCGCCAAGACAGCCAGCATGGCCGCCGCGCTCGCCGATCCCGATAACTTTACCGGAGAGGCGCTGGTGAGCGCTCGGACGCTGTGGCAACTTGATCGCCGGCGCGCGTACCGGGGTGGCAGCGATTGGGGGGCGAACGAAGCGGGAACGAACAACGGAAGGTAGAAAAACGGAACGGCCGCCTAGTCGTGGCTAAGCGGCCGTCCCACGCATGGATTATCCCGAGGTCGGGGCATTGCTGCCGCCGTTCTTCTTCCACCTGCCACCGGTTGGCTGATTCGCCGCTCGGGAGGGCGCGGTGGAGCCTTGGCTTTGATCCCCAGATGGGATGGCCATCTCACCTGGTTCGTCCATTCGAGCGCTGCGAGTCAGATCGGGTCGCGGACCGACCGTTCGCACTGCACTCCGAGGCGCCAGATCGGAGCGGGTGAAGCACGCGACTGGCTTCACCTGTTGGAGCCGGGGTGATCACCAGGATCGACGAAGGCCTGAGCCCTTGGTTGCGTCGGCCTTCTCCCCTGATATCCCGCTCGAACCCGCTCTGCCGGCCGTCACTGAGGCTCGGGGCCCCAGCACGCATCCCACGGAGCGCGTAGAACAAAGATAGGCACCTGCGAGTAAGTCGCAAGTGCCTGATTTTATTCGGGTTACGCTGTCTCAGCCTGCTCGGGATGTGGATACCTAAACCCGGCTCACCCCTCAGCCTACCTCGTTCCGTCCACACAATGTGGAGATGTGAATCCACATTCCCTGCCGAAGCCCCACCCCTCAGGGCTCGAGGCCGACCTCGACGTACCGGTAGGTCGACTCAGGCTCCGAGCTGGCAAAGAGGCACCCGGCCGAGCTGGCCGCGAACCAGCCGGCGACGAGGGGGCGGGGAATGTCGAGCTCCTGGATGATGGCACCCAGCCAGCGACGCAGGTGCCGGAGCTCGGGCGCCCGCCGACCCAGCAGCGCCAGAAGCGCTCCCGCCCCGGCGGTGGCGCGGAGAAAATGGGCCAGAGCGTGCGCCCGCTGGGTAAACTCTACGGCCTTCACTCCGGGCTCGTCGAACAGGACGGCACCTTCGAACACGTCCATGGGCGGCGCGTCCAGCCGGGGGCCGAGATACACGAACCGGCGTCCCTCGGCGCCCTTGCGCTCGATGACGGCCGCCGCCGTCTCGCTGGTGAGTCGCGCCGCATGGAGCATGTCGTCATCCAGCAGAATGCCGACCACCCCTGTCCACTCGAGCGCCGCCAGCGCAGTTTCGACCGGGCAACCTAGGGCGTCGTCGAAGGCGAGGAGCCGAGGCGCCTCGCCGGCCCGGAGCACGAAGTGCGACAGGCCTTCGGCGCGGTCCGTGAACGTGCGCACCACGAGTGTCTGAGGCGAGGTCATGACACAAATGTAAGTAGAGCTCCCGCCAGGCGTCAGAGCCGTGCTCACGAGTTGGCCAGCCCGCGGCCCGCGGACTACCTTTCGGCGAGGCAGGGAGCCCCGGAGGCCCGCATGCACGTGGAATGGACGACGTACGGTTCGCCGGTCGGCGCGCTGACGGTGGTCGAGTGCGAGGCGGGCCCGCTGGTGATCGAGTTCCCGCACCGCGCGGCTTCGGTGAAGTGGGCGGTGCGTCTCCGCTCCGCTATCCCCGAGCTGCACATCGGTCAGGGACCGTGCCGGAGCACCACCGCCTGGCTGGAAGAGTACTTCGCCGGCTCGCCCCGCCCGTTTCCGTTTCCGGAATACCTGAAGCGCTGGTTCGAGCTGTCTCCGGCCCAGATGGCGGTCTTCAAGTCGCTCCGCAAAATCCCGCTTGGCGAAACCCGCTCGTATGATGACATCGCCCGCGCCACCCGGCTACATCCGCGGCAGATCGGATGGCTTGTGGCGGCCAATCACCTCGCGATTCTGATCCCGTGCCATCGGGTCGTGGGAAAGGACGGCTCTCTGGTAGGCTACGGCGGCGGGCTTGCCCGGAAGCGGTGGCTGCTCGACCACGAGCTGCGGGCCGCTGGCGTGGTCTTGAGGTAGGCATAAAAGGCCGAATCGGAAGCCCTGCCACCCCAAGCGCCATATTGACAAATCCCTGAGCGCGCATGACCTTGGTTTATGCTCCGCGAAGTCCATCCCTTGCATGATTGAGTCATCGCCGGCCGGCCGGGCGTTCTAACCGGGCGGCTTTTTCTTGGGGCGTTTTCACCCGGCTATGTAGGCCGGGGGTTTCCCCGGAGCCCGCGGGCTCCCTTTCAAGAGGTTGCAACAATGGCGAAGGGCACGGTCAAGTGGTTCAATGACGCAAAGGGGTTCGGATTCATCGCGCAAGACGGCGGCAAGGATGTGTTCGTTCACCACACCGCCATCATCGCCGAGGGTTTCCGCTCCCTCGCCGAGGGAGACAACGTGGAATTCGAGGTGGTGGAAGGCCCCAAGGGTCTCCAGGCCTCGAACGTCCGCAAGGTCTGAAATTCCCGGCGCTCGGCGCCGCTCCCGTTCCGACGCAGCTTCCGGTTCAACCCGGCCCCTCGCCGCATCGGCGAGGGGCGGGCTATCTGTCGTCGAGGGCTCCCGACGTATGTCATCCGCTCACGGTCTCGCGCTTCTCGCACTCTTCGCCGCTCCGGTCAAGGCCGCCGGCGCCAGCATGGCCGCCCCCGCACCGGCAGACACCGCGGCCCTCGAGTTCCACGGTTTCCGTGCCGGCGCGCATCTCGCCGAGCTTGACGCGCTGGTGCGGAGCCTCGATGGCCGGCTTCATTGTGACGGCGCCCGAGCCGACCGGCGTGTGAGCGAGTGCCGCACATCCATCGATGATCCCGCACTCGGCGGCCCCGTGAACCTGTGGATCTCGACGGTCGACAGCATCGCCAGCGTGATCACGATCTCCGGTGGCGCCGCCGGCGCCAGGCTCGACCACTGGCGCGATCAAATCGAGCGCCGATATGGACGCGTGGGCGCCTCCATCCAGGGCTCGCAATCGATGATGCAGTGGGTGCGAGCCGGCCGGATGCTGCGCCTCACCTGGCGCGTGGAGCGTGGTGGGCGAGTGGCCTCCGTCAGCCTGGTGGACGGCCGCGTGCTGGACCGCTGGGGCCGCGGCCGCGGCCGCGGCTGACGCATCCGGCGCCTCATGTGGTTCCTCGCCCCCACCCGATAGCCACGCCGCACCTCCCACCCAACTCCCGCCTTTAGTACGCGATTTGCACCTCGGCCGTTTGCGGGGTTCTGCCGCACCCCGGATCACGGCTACAAGCCCTTCTCTCCAACGACCTTACGAAACCACGCTCGAGTGCGGGAGTCGCTCTTGCCATTGTCCGATCGACTGAGGCTATTTGCGCCGCGCGTGGGCGGGCTGCTCCTCGCCGCCGCACTCGCCGGCTCGTGCCAGCGCGGAGATTCCGGCGTGGTCCGCATCGGCGTCGCCGGCTCGTTCAGCGATCCGATCGGCCTTCCGATGAAGGAGGCCGCTGAGCTCGCCGCGGAGGAGATCAACGCCGCGGGCGGCATCGCTGGGCGCCGCCTCGAGCTCATCACCCGCGACGACTACGCCGATCCCGATTCCGCCGTCTTCGTCGCGAGCGATCTCTACTCCTCCAACGCCTCCGCCGTTGTCGGCCACCTGTTCTCGGGGATGACGCTGGCGGCGGCTCCCATCTACAACGGTGGGGACGATCCGGTCGTCGCGATCAGCCCCTCGTCCTCGTCGCCCGACGTGACCGGGGCCGGCACCTACACCTTCCGGATCTGCCCGAGCGATCAGGCGCACGGCACCGTGCTCGCTCACTGGGTGCGGGACCGTCTGCACTTTACCCGGGGCGCCGTGCTCTACCTGAATGACGAGTACGGCCGCGGGATCCGGCAGACGTTCGTATCCGAGTACACGCGACTCGGCGGCAGCCTGCAGGCGGTGGACCCTTACCTCGGGGATCGGCCGGACGTCGCGCCCTACATGGATCGCCTGGCGCGCGACGAGCGGCCGGAGTTCATCCTGGTGGCGGGCAACCGGAGCGAGGCCGAGGAGGTGTTGCGCCAGGCACGGAAGCGCGGCCTCACCATGCCGGTGCTCGGCGGCGACGGTCTCGAAGGGATCCAGGAGGCCGGCGCGCTGGCGGAGGGCGTCTACCTCAGCTCCCCCTATTTCCCGGCGATCCCCAGCGCCGCCAACCGGCGCTTCGTGGCCGCATTTCACCGGAAGTACCCGGACGCCGGGATGCCCAATCAGCCGGCCGCGGCCACCTACGATGCCATCTATCTACTGCGTGATGTGATCGCCCGGGTGGGGTCCGACCGTTCCGCCGTCCGGCGCGCGCTCGCGGGGGTGGGCTCGGCCACGCCGCCCTTCGCCGGCGTGACCGGTACGGTCGCCTTCGACGGCAACGGTGACGTCCCCGACCAGAACGTCTATATCGGACTCGTACGCCACGGCGTGGTCGAAGTGGTGAACGGGGCGGACGAGCCCGGAGCCACGCGGTGAAGCTCCTGCGCAGCCTGCGCCACCGCGTCATCGCGGGGATGGTGCTGCTCATCGCGCTCGTCTTCGGGATTGCCCTGCTTGGCGTGAACTCCATCCGGGCGCTCGACCAGTCGGTCAACCAGGAGCTGTCCCTGCTGCTCGAGAGCACCGACCTGGGGAACGGCCTGGTGACCTCGGTCTCGTCCGAAGTGCGCGCGGCGGAACAGTATCTCGTGCGTCCGGATACCCGCCTGCGCGCGGTCACGCTCGAAGAGGGCGACTCGGCTTACGCGTACCAGCGTCGCTACCGCTCGCTCGCTTCGCTTACCACCGCCGACCGTTACATCGTGAACAAGATCGCGGCGAACCAGGCCGCGATCGAGGTCGCCTATGGAATGGCCCACGCGCTGACGGATCTCGGACGTACGGAGGATGCGCGTCGCATGGCTGATCGTGCCCGCGCCCCCTCCGACACGCTGCTCGGCGACGTGCGCGCGCTCGGTCTGGCACAGACCACGCGTTCGGTGGTCCGGGCGGCGGATCTCCGCCGCCAGGCATCCAATCGGCGAAACGCACTCTGGGGACTCTTCCTCACTTCCCTGCTCATCGGCGCGCTCACCTCATTCTGGACCGTGCGCTCGGTGGATCGGCCGCTGAATCAGCTCATCGGCGCGGCCGAGCGGTTTGGCGGCGGCGACCTTCGTCCGATCCGCCTCGGCGGGGGGATGCCGACCGAGATCGAGCGTCTGGCGCGCGCCATGGACGACATGGGTGGCCGCCTCCGCGGCGTGGTGGTCTCGGTAGTGGACGAGGCCAGCCAGATCGGGAACAGTGCCAGCGACTTTTCGGCGATGAGCGAAGAACTGGCCGCCAGCAGCGGCGAGATCTCTACCGCGATGGTCAAGATCGCCGCGAGCGCCGAACAGCAGGTGAGCGGGATGGAAAAAGCCGACGCGCTGCTGCTGAGTCTGCGGGAGATCGCCGAGGCCAACGCGCAGGCGTCGGTCCGGGTAGCGGAGCTGGGCGATCGGATTCAGCAGTTGGCCGCGCAGCACCGGGCCGAGGTGGCCGCCGCAGGGCGCGCTCTCCTCGACGTGCGCGAGGTCGTCGGCAGGTCCGCCGATCAGGTACAGGCGCTCGCGCGCGCCTCGGAGCCCATCACCGCCTTCATCGACCTGATCAAGCAGATCTCATCCCAGACCAACCTGCTCGCCCTTAACGCGGCGATCGAGGCCGCACGCGCGGGGGAGCATGGCCGCGGATTCGCCGTCGTCGCCGAAGAGGTGCGCCGTCTCGCCGACTCCAGCGCCACGGCGGCGGAGGATGTGGCCAAGACCGTGAAATTCATCCGGAATCAGGTGCAGCAGGTGGTCGGCACGATGGAGGTCGGCTCGGTCAAGGTGCAGGGCATCGAAGGGGTGGCGCTGGCAGCGGGGCGCGCGCTGGAAGAGATCTCGCGGGCCGTCGAGGAAGTACACGACGCCGCGGAGGCCGTGGCGCGCGAGGTGGCGGCCAATCAGGCGATCGTCGAGCAGCTCGGGCAGCGGACCCGTGAGGTGGGGCAGTCCGCCACCGAGCACGCCTCCGCCAGTGAGGAAGTCACCGCCGCCGCCGAGGAACAGACCGCCAGCACCGAGCAGATGGCATCGGCGGCGGGGAATCTGCTGCAGGGCGCCACCCGGCTGACGACCCTGGTGCAGGAGTTCAAGACCTAGCGCCGCCTCGCCTGCTTGGCCGCCTTCTTCACCTTCTTCACGGCTTTGACCGGTTTCACCGTCCTTGCCTTGGCGCGGGCCTTGGCCTTGTGGGCCCGCTCCCGCTCGGCAGCCTTGTCGGCGCGCCGCTGCTCGGCCGCGTGCACTTCGACCAGGAGTCGGTCACCCTCTTCTTGTCCCAGCAGGCCGCGCCGGGTGGCGTAGCGCACCAGCTCATCGGCGTCCTGGATGTTGAACTCCGTCAGCCTGGCGGCGGCGCGGATAACGTTGCCCAGGGCATCGGCCACCGGGCTCCGCAACACATTGGCGATGCCGGGCAAGGTCTCGAGCAACGTCGAAATCTGTGAACCGCCGAGTTCCGACACCACGAATCCTCCTTCACCCGCGGGTCCTGGCCGTGCCCCGGGAGCGCCGTGCGGCGGCCGGGGAAAACCTGACCGAATTCTCGCATGGTGACGGCCGTGACGCTAGTAGTAGCTGCGAATACAACCTGCGTCCTCGGGCGCGCAGCAAGCGCGGTCCGCCGGGTTCGCCGACGGGCCGCTGTATGCGTAAGTTCAAGTGTCCCAGCGACCTACTCGACCTTCAAAGTGCCGCGCATGTCATACGCCCGGTGGGGCAGGCAGTAAAAGCTGTAGGATCCAGCCGGCACGCGCGGCACCACCATCCGGTATTCGTCCCCGGCTGCGGTGAGCAGTGGGCTGCTGAGCTCGGCCGACCGGCCGGGCATGACGGCGTTGAACGCTCCCCGCACATCCGGCGAGAGTCCGGCGCGTTCGAAGACCACGCTGTGTGGCGCGCCGCTGGCGACGCGGAAGACCACGAGGTCGTTCGGATGCACCGTCAGCGTGGCCGGCTCGAAGCGGTACTCGTCCTTCGATTGATTGACGATCAGCCGGACCACATGGGTCTGCTGAGCCGCAGCGGACGCCGCCAGCGAGAAGCCGGCGGCGATCCCCGCAAGGAGGCCACGGAAAGCTGCCTGCATATGTGAGTCCCCTCCCACGTCAGAGCTGAAGACCTTTGCGTGCCGCAACGGCTTTCCGTAAATTGAGAAGCGATGGTGGGGTAGCTACATCCGTGCCACCAGACCCCGCCGGAAGGGCCGACTGTGGGACGTCGGGGCATCAAGGAGTACCGCGCGCCTGAGGCGCTGATTCTGATCGCGGCGGATCGGGACCATAAGCCGCTCGTCTGCCCGTCCTGCAACTCGAGCGAGGTCGAGCGGACCCCCGAGCGGTCGTCCTCCGACGACGTGCAGGGGGGCCGGGTCACGCTCCACTGCGCCGCCTGCGGCCGGACCGCCGCCTATATCCCACGCACGCTCAATCGCTCGTCCATGCCGGAAGCTCCCCGGCACCCGCTCTAGCGCACGATCCCGCTGCTATTTCGGCTGGGTAAAGATCCTGCCCCACCGCACGGCGGTCAGGAACGGCAGCGACTTCCAACTGTTCGGATCGTAGCTGAAGTACACCACCAGCGGCCTTCCCCGGACGTTCTTCCGGGGCAGAAACCCCCAGTAGCGTCCATCGTACGAACTGTCGCGGTTGTCGCCCATCATGAAGAACGAATCGGGCGGGACCACGATCGGCCCCCAGTCGTGGAGGTCCGGCTGGTAGCTGGCGGTGTCGCGGTGCACCAGATGGGGTATCTGCCACTCGCGCATCTTGGCGCGCTGGATCGGGTCTTCAGAGCGGTGAGGATCCCCGTGCAGCGCGTAGGGCTCGTCCACCCGCTGCCCGTCGCGGTAGAGCTGGCCCGCCTCCATCGCGAGCGTATCACCGGGCATTCCGATCAGGCGCTTCACGACCTTGAGCCCTTCCTCCTCCACGGAGTCGAAGACCAGGATGTCGTTCCGCACCGGCTCGCGCACTGCCGGCAGGTAGGCGTGGACGATCGGAACTTCGGCGCCGTAGAGCGCCTTGTTCACGAACAGGAAATCGCCGATCAGCAGAGTGTTCTCCATGCTGCCGGAAGGGATGCGGAAGGCTTCGATCAGAAAAGTCCGCAGGAAGAACCAGACCACGAGTGCGACGACGATCGACTTGCTCCACTCCCACAGCCAGATGAGGGCCGAGCGCGAGCGGTCCGCGGGGCCGCCGGTTCCCGAGGGCCGGGAGGCACGGGAGCTGGAACTGCCGGTGGATGGGGTGGTGCCGCGCGCGGTCATGCCGGAGGTCCTGTGAGGATGGAAAGCTCAAGTATAACGGGATACGCTCCCCTTACCCGCCGCGCACGGCCTCCAGCACCTTGGTGGGGTGCGCCGCGGCGCTTGCCACGCGAGCCCAATGCCGGCGGACCCGGCCGTCGGGACCGATCCACACCGTCGAGCGGATCACTCCCGTCACCGTTTTCCCGTACATCACCTTCTTGCCGTAGGCGCCGTAGGTGCGCATGACGCCGTGATCGGGATCGGACAGCAACGGAAAGGGCAGCCGGTACTTGGCGGCGAAGCGCCGGTGGGTTTCAGGGGCATCCGCGGACACGCCGAGCACCACGACGCCAAGCGACTGCAGCTCGTCCCAGGCGTCCCGGAATCCGCAGGCCTCCTTCGTACACCCCGGGGTGTCGTCCCTGGGATAGAAGTACAGAACCACATCCCGGCCCGCGAATTCTTCGAGCGATACCTCGCGTCCGGCAGCATCGGACAGCGTGAACGGGGGCGCCTCGACCCCGGGCTCGAGCATCACCCCTCCCGGGCGCGGACCGGCGTCCGCTGCACCACCTTGGGACTCACCGGCGCACCCTCCCCCAGCCGCTCCTGCCCGCCGACTACGACCTGATCGCGGGGCTGCACACCACTCCGAGCCTCGACGAAGCCCGGCGTGCGCACCCCGAGGTCCACCTGCCGCCGATTGGCCTTTCCCGCACTCACGACCCATACGAAGGTCGATCCCTGGAGCGCCATGACCGCATCCTCGGGGATGACCACGGCGTTGGGCCGCACGGCGGTAGCCAGCCGTACGTCGATGAACATTCCCGCCTGCAGTTGGCGGTCCGGGTTCGGCACCACCGCCTTGACCGTGATCGTGCGCCCGGGAAGCTGCACCACGGGATCCACGAAGTCCACGCGTCCGGTGAATTCCCGCCCCGGAAGCGCCGCCACCTGGAACGTCACCTGCTGCCCGTTCCTGAGCTGGTCGGCGTAGCGTTCGGGCACCTGAAAGGTGGCGTGCTGGGGCGAGATCGTCTGCAGAGTCACCAGCCGCGTGCTGGTGGTGACGTAGTCGCCGAGGCTGACGAACCGCTGGCCCGCGACGCCGGCGAACGGAGCGCGGACGAGCGTGCGCCCGAGCCGCACCTGCAGCAGATCGAGCTCCGCCTGGGCGCTTCGCGCGGTGGCCTCGGCGCGCTCGAGCTCCGACGTGGAGGAGGCCTTCTGGGCCAGCAGGTCACGCGTGCGCGCGAGCGACTGGCGGGCCAGATCACGATCCGCTTCGGCGCGCGCCACCTGGGCCTTGAGCTCGGCATCGTCCACCTTGAACAACGGCGTGCCGCGGGCGACGAGCGCGCCTTCTCGGATCAGGATGCCGGCCAGGCGGCCTTCGATTTCCGGGCGCAGCTCGATGGACTGCATCGCCTCGATCTGACCGGTGGCCAGGATCGCATCCACGACGGTGTCGGTCCGGGCCGCGGCCACCTCGACCGGCATCGGCGGGGGGCCGCCCCCGGACGGGGCAGACGGCTGCCCGGACGATTCGGCCTTGCTGCACGCGGCAAGGCCGATCGCGAGCCCGGCGCGCAGCAGCAAGGGCGCGGCCGCCCGCCTCATTTCAAGCATGGCTGTCACGGGACATTCCTGTTCGTGAAGAGTCGGTGGCCCAGAATCGCCTCCAGGCCGGCGAGGGCCAGCCGGGCGGCGTAGCGGGCCTGAACCAGATCGGCCTCGGACTGGGTAAGACGGATCTGGGCGTCGAGCACGTCGAGGATCGTCGTGGAGCCCGCCCGGTAGCGCGACTCCTGCACCCGGTAGTTTTCCTGCGCCACCAGCACACCGGTGCTCGAGAGCGCCGCCGTGGCCCTCGCCGTCACGTACGCCTCATAGGCCTGGGTAACATCGGGACGTGCCGCCCGCTCCAGGTCCTCGCGGATGGCGCGCGACACATCGCGGTTGACCCGCGCCTGGGAGATCGCCAGCTCGCGTCGACCGTCGTCCCAGATCGGCAGCGAGACGCTCAGCGCGATGGAGGACACGTTTCGCGCGCTCGGAAAGAAGCTATCGTCGAACCGGACGTGGGTTCCGAGCAGCGTGACCTGCGGCAGGTACTGGCCCCGCTCGGCCTTGAGGAGCGCCGCCGCCGCCCGCTCGCCGGCGCGAGCGGCCCGATACTGCGGCCCCTGGGTCACGGCGAGCTGCACCGCCTCGTCCAGTCCCAGCGGCAGCTCCGGCGCCGGCGCGGTGTCCACCGGTTCGGCGTCCACCGGGCCCGCTTCGCCCACCCGGCGGCCGAGCTGCAGGCGGGCCACCCGGAGCGCCGCGTCCCGCCGGAGCTGGTCGGTCCGCGCCTGCGTCAGCTCGAGCACGAGCTGCAGCGAGTCGCTCTGTACGGCCGCGCCCGACACCACGCGCGCCCGCGCAATGCCAAGCCCTTCCTCCGCCCGCCGCGTCCGGTCGGCCGCGACCCGGGCCAGTTCCTGGTTCTGCAGTACATCGTAGTAATCCGCTTCGGTCAGGAGCGCGGAGCGGAACCGCTGCTCGAGCTCGCCCGCGTCGGCGCTCTCGAGCTCCGCCCGCGTTCGGCCGAGGTCGGCGAGCTTCCTGGCATTGAACAGGTCATAGCTCGCCTGGAAGGTCGCGTTGACGGCGTCGCTCTGATTCCGCCCCGTGCCGATGTTGAAGAATTCGGTCGAGTACCGGGTGGCATCGATCGAGACGCCGAGCGACGGGAGCACGAACACCGCCAGAGCGGCGCGGCGGCCCCACTCGGCGTTGTCCACCTGGCCAAGCGCCCGGACGTAGTTCGGATCGAGCCGGGCAGCCCGGGCGATCGCCTGGTCGAGGGTCACGCGGGGCGCCTGGACCGGGGCTTGAAGCGACGCCGTGGCCTGGAGCGCGAGCAGCAGCCCGAAGATCACTCGGCCTCCAGCGCGGCAAGCGACGGCTGCCCGGTCTTGCCCCGGCCCCGGACTCGCTGGCGCAGACCATCGAAGATCACGTAGACGGCGGGTACGACGTAGAGCGTGAGCAGTGTAGAGAAGAGTACCCCGCCCACGATGGCATAGCCGAGCGGCCGGCGGCTGATCGATCCCGCGCCCAAGCCGAAGGCGATCGGCACCGCGCCCATGACCGTGGCCACCGACGTCATCAGGATGGGTCGAAAGCGGATGCGACCCGACTCGAGGGCTGCGTCCAGGGTGCTCATCCCGCGCTCACGGAGCTGATTGATGTACTCCACGAGGAGGATGGAGTTCTTGGTTACCAGGCCGATGAGCAGGATCATCCCGATCTGGCTGTACAGGTTGAGAGTCGCCCCGGCCAGCTTGAGCGTGAACAGCGCGCCGGTGACGGCCAGCGGCACGGCCAGGAGCACGGTAAAGGGATGGATCAGCGACTCGAACTGGCTCGCCAGCACCATGAACACCACCAGCAGGGCCAGGAGGAACGCGAAATAGAGCGAGGAGCCGCTCTCGTCGAGCTCCCGCGACTCCCCGGCCAGTGCCGTGCTGCTGCCCTTCGGGAGCACCTCGCTCGCGATCCGGGTGAGCGAGTCGAGCGCCTCGCCCAGGGTGAAGCCGGGGGCAAGTCCGGCCGTCAAGGTGGAAGCCCGGACCCGGTTGAAGTGGTTCAGCTCGCGCGGGCCCACCCCTTCCTTCACGCTGGCGAGCGCCTCCAGCTTGACCAACTCGCCGGCGCGGCCGCGCAGGTACAGTCCCGTCATGTCGCTCGGCGTGGCGCGCGCGCGCGGGTCGAGCTGCACGATGACGTCGTACTGCTTGTTGTTGCGGGTGAAGGTGCTGGTGCGGTTGCCGCCGAGCAGCACCTGCAGGGTGGTGGCGACGTCGCCCACGGGCACGCCCAGGTCTTCGGCGCGGTCGCGGTCGAAGTTTACCGTCAGCTCCGGCTTGTTCACCCGAAGGTCGCTGTCCACGTTGATCAACCCCTTTACCTGCCGCGCGCGGGCAAGGAGCGTGTCATTGCCCTTCACCAGCAGGTCGAAGTCGGGGTTCTGGATGACGAACTGTACCGGGTTCCCGAAGCCGAACGCCGGCGGATTGTTGGCGAAGGCGAACACGCCGGGAATCGCGAAGTAGCCGCCCTGGACCTCGCCGAGGATGTCCTGAATCGACCGGGTCCGCCGGTCGAAATCCACCAGATTGGTGAAGATCATTCCCCGGCTCACGCCGTCACCGATGTTGACCACGCTGAAGTAACTCTCGACGTCCTTGGTCTTGTCGAGCACCGCCTCGGCCTCCCGCTGATACCCGTCCGTGTACGCCAGCGACGAGCCTTCGGGGGCGATGATGATGGAGAAGAACCAGCCCTTGTCCTCGGGTGGCACGAATTCGCGCTTGAGCGAGCGGAACACCAGCACGGCACCCAGCGTGAGCAGCACCACCGCCCCGACCAGGGCGTAGCGGTGGCGCACGGCCGCGCGGAGCGTGCGGGCATAGCCGGTGGCCAGGGCGTTGAAGCCGCGCTCCAGCACGCGGTAGAGCACCCCGTGCCGGGCCGGCACGCGCAGGATCCTGGCGCAGAGCATGGGCGTCAGGGTCAGGGCCACGAACCCCGAGACCACCACCGCGCCCGCCACCGCGATGCCGAACTCGTTGAACAGTCGTCCGGTCGAGCCCTTGAGGAACGCAAGCGGGGTGAACACCGCCACCAGCGAGATGGTCGTGGCGATGACCGCGAACCCGATCTCGCGGGTGCCATTCGTGGCCGCGGCCTCCGGACTCTCGCCCAGCTCCTCCTGATGGCGGTACGCGTTCTCCAGCACGATGATCGCGTCATCCACCACGATGCCGATCGCCAGCGTGAGGGCGAGCAGCGTGAAGTTGTTGATGGAGAAGCCCAGGAAGTACATGATCGCGAACGTCGCGACGATCGAGGTCGGGATCGCGAGTCCGGGGATGATGGTGGCCCGCAGGTTCCGGAGGAAGATGAAGATGATGATGACCACCAGCGCCGCGGCGATGATCAACGTCTCCTGCGCCTCGCGGATGGATCGGGACACGAAGATGGATTCGTCGAACGCCACGTTGAGCCTGACGCCGGGCGGGAGCGACTCCTGGATCTTCGGCAGCTCGTTCCGGATGGCGTCCGCCACCTGGATGATATTCGCCTTGGATTGGCGGACCACGCCGATCGCCACGGCGGACGTCCCATTGAACCGGAGCAGGCTCCGGTCGTCCTCGGCGCCGAGCTCCACGCGGCCCAGGTCCCGCAGCTTGACCAGCACGCCCCCGGTGCTCGACACCACCAGGTCGGCGAACTGCTCGGGAGTCTTGAGCTCGCCCAGGGAGCGCACCGTGAACTCGCGCCGCTCCGACTCGATTCGGCCGGCCGGCACCTCGACGTTGCGGCTCCGGATCGCCTGCTGCACGTCCTGCACGGTGAGGCCGCGCGCCGAGAGCTCGGCGGCCGACAGCCATACCCGCATGGAGAAGCGGCGCTCGCCGAAGATGCGGGCCTGCCCCACTCCCGGCAGGGTCTGCAGGCGGCTCTTCACCAGGCGATCGCCCAGGTCGGAGAGCTGCAGCAGATCGTAGTTCGCACCCGACAGCGCCAGCCAGAAGAACGGCTGCGCGTCGGCCTCCTGCTTGGCGACCACCGGCTCGCGTACTTCCTCGGGCAGCCGGCCGCGCACGCGGGCCACCTTGTCGCGTACGTCCTGGGCGGCCGCCTCGACGCCGCGCTCGAGGTTGAACTCGAGGGTGATGTTGCTGAACCCTTCGGCGCTCGAGCTCGTAAGGGTGCGGAGCCCCTCGACGGTGCTGAGCTCCTCCTCCAGAATGTCGGTGACCGCCGATTCAACGACCTGCGGATTGGCGCCCGGCAGCTCGGTGCTCACCGAGACGATGGGCGGATCCACGTCGGGGAACTCGCGCACGGCCAGCCGGGTGTAGCCGATGGCGCCGAACAGGATGAGCGCGAGGCTCACCATGCTGGCAAGCACGGGCCGGCGGATGGACAGGTCCGAAAGCTTCACTGGGTGGACGCCCTCTTGAGCACGGTGGAACGGCTGGAGCTGACTGTCGCCTCTGTGGTCGTTCGCGGGCGTCCCGGTTCGACAGGGGAGCCGATGCGACCCGTTGCCCTACGGAACGCCTTCACGAGAGATTCAGGGATGGCCCTCAAGCTTTCCTCGCGCCAGCAGGCGCAGCTCGCCTACCTGCAGACCCTGCCGCCGCGGTTCGACCGCGTCCGGGCCGTGGTTGAAGAAATGGCCGCGCTCCGGGCCGACGACATCGTCGTTCGCGGGCTGGCGCGGCTGCTAGATCAGATCAAGGGTGAAGCGGGAGCGTTGAGCCTGACGGGCATCGCCGAGACCGCCGGAATCATGGGCACGATGACCCGGCGGGGAGGCGGTCTGCAAATGAAGGTGCGTGGCCTGCGGGAACTCCTGGGCAGCCTCAAGATCAATTACGAGGCCGCGGTGCGCGCTGCCAGCACGCCGGAAGCTGGCCAGGAGCCGGCCGGCTCCTGAGGCTAGCGGCGGACAACGGCCCGACCACGCATGGCAAGCAGGCGGTCGATCATGGGTCCCGAGACGAGCACGATGGAGGCGTTCACCAGAACGCCCACCAGCGCCGACACCAGGGCGAGGGCGCTCAGGATGAGGGTGGCCCCGATCGAGGCCAGCAGCACTCCAATCCAGTACATCATGGCCTGTCTCCGATCCCGGGTTTGCGGCGCCGTAGGTTAGCGCGGCCGGGGCGGTCTCCGCAACCCGCTCACCCTTTCCACGAGGAGTCCCATGCGCGCACTCACCGCCGCCGGTCTGCTGCTGTTCCCCGCTCTCATCCACGGCACGCTCCCGGACGGGTGGTCCGCCCGCGCCGACGGCACCGCCAGGGTGACCGGCGCGAGGGTCGTTGGGAAGGGCACGGGGATCCATGTAACGCCAGGCCCCGCCATCATCCTGTACCGCGAAGACACGCGGGGCAGCGGGCCTGTCCACACGCTCGCCACCTTTACCCAGACTCGGAAGACGGCCCATCCCGAGGGCTATGGGCTGTTCTACGGAGGCCGGGACCTGAACGGCGCGGCCCAGCAGTACACCTACTTCCTGGTGCGGGGCGACGGAAGCTACCTCATCAAGCGGCGCGAAGGTGAGCAGACGACCGACATTACCCGGGGCTGGGTGCCGAGTCCGGCCGTGCACAAGCTGAATGCGAAGGGAACCGCCACCAATCTGCTGGAGATCGACAACAAGAAGGAGCCCGACGAGGTGGTCTTCAAGGTGAACGGCCAGCCGGTGCACAGCCTCAAGGCCAGTGCGACGGACGTGAACGGCATCGTCGGGATCCGGGCCAACCACCACCTGGACCTGCAGATCGACGGCTTCGGCGTGCACCGCTGAACGTCAGCCGGCGCGCTGCCGTTCCGCCCGCAAGAGCCGGTCGGCGGCGTACCGGATGGTGCCGTCCCCGTCCCGGGCGAGCCGCTCCAGCGTGGTCCGGGCGGTAGAAGAGTTGGCCAGAGCGAGCGCGGCCACCGCGGCAAGGCGCTGCCCTGTGGTGTGTCCCTCCCGTCGGAGCAGCCGGCGGCGGCTGGCGGCCACACCCGCGAGCGCGGCACAACTTTCCAGGGTCCCGACGCTGCCCAGCGCGGTGACAAGCGCGTGCCACGCCTCGCGGTCGCGCTCGGCGCCGAGCGCGGCCACCAGCAGCAACGCGAGCGCCCCGGCACGCCAGGTTGCGATCGCCTCGGCGGCGGCGGCCCGCGTGTGGGGGTCGGGATGGCGGAGCGCCTGCCGCAGCGGGTCGGCGGCGGGGCCGTCGTGGATCTGGCCGATCGCGCGTACCGCGGCCGCCCGCACCGTGGCGTCCGGGTGGCTCAGGAGTGGCGCGAGCTCGCCGATTCCATCCGGTCGCCCCAGGCGGCCCAGCAGCGTCGCACCGTGACGAATCTCGTGCACGTAGCGGCCCGCCAGCAGCGGCGTCACCAAGGGGTATACACCGGGCATCGCCCCGAGCACATCGTAGTAGAAACCCGTGGTTCCCGCAGCGCCGCCCTCCACCAGCCGGCCCAGGATGAGTTGCGCCGCATCGAGCCCGAGCCAGCGGAGCACCTCCGCCGTCGCCGCACGCAGCTCGATCTCCCGCTCGGCCAGATCGGTCAGTGACTCGATGGCGCGACGGGGCACCGCGCGGCGGAGCTGGATCCCGTAACTCCGCCGCTCTGCCGCCGGGACCCTCGGCGCCAGCCGCACCAACGCCACCGCCGCGGCGAGCACCGCGTCCCACGCGCATGCGCGGACTGCTCGCCCGAGCAGTTCGTGGAGCCGGGCGATCTCGGCGCGCTGATTCCTGACCAGCTCCAGGCGCCGCTCTCCGCCTGCGCGCCGATCCGCCCCCCGCCGTCGCTCGAAGCCCCGGTGATGCGCGGCTCCCGGACGCCGGCGGTCATCCCATCCACGCCGCTCGGCAGCGCGCCGCGGCTGGACCGACGGCTCGGCCGGCCGCTCCGCTCCCCCACCCGGTTCTCCGTCCGGCGGGGCAAGGCGCTGCACCATCTCGAGCTCGATGTGGGGGGAGGATGGCAACGGGGTGACATCGTGCGACAGCGCGCGCGCGAGCGCCAGCAGCTCATGCGGCTCGGCGCCCGCGGCCACTCGCAACACGTCCACCTGCCGGGCGAGGAGGCGGCCTTTGAGCGTCAGGTCCTCGGGTATCACGCTCCAGTGAATGCCGGCTTCGACTTCGACGGCTTGAGCCGCCACCGCGCCGGTGGCCGCCGCGAGCGCGAGATCCTGGGCGGCGTCGTTTCCGGGGTCGGCGCGCAGCAGGGCGATGAGATCGCCGAATCGCTGGATGAAGGAGGACCTGGAATCCAAGCGGGGTCTCCTCTGCGGGGGAGGGATCCTGACAAGCTGCACCACGGCACGTGAGTTCGCAATGTGCCGCCGGCAGCGCGTGAGCGGAGTCTAGCCCGGCTCGTGTGGTGTTAGTCGTTATATGCAGTTGACGCACTGTAGGCGGGTCAAACGCGCCTCTATTGACGGCGTGCTGCATTGCTGTAGATTAAAATATGCTCGATCTGCGAAATTTTGATATCACCACGTCATCCAACCCCTGCCGTTCCACGTAGGGTCGAGCCGTGTCCGGGTGCAGGTCGCATACAGTAGTTCCGGCCCGCTCGACTCCGAGCGGGCCATTTCGTTGCCTCCGGGCACCTTCACAGCCTCTCCGACAGGAGCCTACAATGCGGTGCGCGAGCGTGGTGCGGGCAGGTTGGGCGGTCACGGGTGTATTCTCGACCGCCACGCCCTCTTACGGGCAGGCGAGGGTGAGTGCGGACCTGGGTCTCTTCAGCGCCTATGTATGGCGCGGCCTGAGCCTCACCAATCGACCGGTGGCGCAACCAGACTTCTATTTGACGTTTCCGGCCGGCAGCGCCGCCTTGACTGTCGGCGGGTGGGCCAACGTCGAGCTGGGGAGATACGACGATACGGCGAACGATCTGAGCGAGAGCGGCGGCATGTCGGCGCTCGACGTCGCCGAGGTGGACGCGTGGGCGGAGGTCAGCGCCCCCGTTGAAAAACTTACGCTTACGGGCGGGGCTCTGCTGTACGTCTTCCCCAACGGCGCGGGGTTTACCTCGGGCTCCAACACCGTCGAGGTCTATGCCAGGGCGGCTCTCGACGCGAGCCTCAGCCCGAAGCTGGCGGTGTGGTATGACGTGGACAAGATCGGCGGAGCGTATCTGGAGGCCAGCATCGCCCAATCCGTCCCGCTCGATGGGAGGCACTCGCTGACTCTCAACGCACTGGCCGGGTTAGACGCGGGGCAGAGCATCCCGGGAAATCCGGGCTCGCCCGACCTGGCCAGCTTCCACGACGACGGGTTCACCCATCTCGATCTGTCGGCAGGCATGCCGCTCACAACGGGAGGCGTTGCCCTCACGCCGGCGGTGCACCTGGTCATTACGGGCGACCGGTTCACCCGCACGACATCACCAGGCCGAACACACGACCTGAAAGTATGGGGCGGTGCGGCGCTCAGTTGGTCGAAGGCGCTCGGCCGGGGATCGGGTACCATGGAGTAGGCACGGCATCGGGATCGACCGCCGCCACCAGTGCCGCCTCCAGGGCGCCGAGCCCCTCGTCGATCAGCTCGTCGTCCGCCGTGAGGGGCGCCAGCACTCGGATGACGTTTCCCAACGTGCCGGCGGACAGCAGCACCAGCCCACGCGCGAGGGCCGCAGCCAGGACGCGCGCGGTGAGGGCCTTGTCGGGAGCGCGGGTCCCACGATCAGCCACCAACTCCATGGCCACCATCGCCCCCAGACCGCGGACATCACCGATACAGGCGAACCGCTCCGCCCATTCCTGGAACCGCGCCCGGATGCGGTTGCCGCTCCGCCGGCCCTTTGCCGGGAGGGACTCGGCCTCCATCGTATCGAGCACCGCCAGGCCCGCCACGCAGGCGAGCGGATTCCCGCCATAGGTCCCGCCGAGCCCACCCGGGTGCGGCGCCTCCATGACATCGGCCCGGCCCGTGACGGCCGCGAGCGGCAGACCCCCGGCCAGCGACTTGGCGGTCGTGATCAGATCTGGAACCAGCCCGTAGTGCTCGCATGCGAAGAGCTTCCCCGTGCGGCCGAAGCCGGTTTGGATCTCGTCGGCGATGACCAGGACGCCGTGCGCCTTCGCGAACGCCGCGAGCGCCTCCACGTATTCTGCCGGAGCCGGCACGAAGCCGCCCTCGCCCAGCTCGAGTTCGATGACGATCGCTGCGACCGAGTCCGGATCGACCGTCGTGGCAAAGATCTGCTCCAGTTGTCCCGTGGTCGCCATGCAGCAGTGCTCGCCGGGCCTGTCGTTCGTGCAGCGATAGCAGTAGGGGTACGGGATCCGATACACCTCCGGCGCGAACGGGCCGAATCCCGCCTTGTAGGGCATGACCTTCGAGGTGAGCGCCAGCGCGAGATTGGTGCGTCCGTGGAATCCGTGCTCGAAGCAGACGACCGCCGGTCGGCCGGTAAAGTAGCGGGCGATTTTCACCGCGTTCTCGACCGCCTCCGCTCCGCTGTTCACGAACAGGGTGCGCTTCTCATGCGCGCCGGGCGTAACCCGGTTCAGCCGCTCGGCGAGTTCGATGTACGACTCATAGGTGGTGACCGGGAACCCGAGGTGCGCGAACCGGTCCAATTGTGCCCGTACCGCCGCCAGGAGCGCGGGATGCCGGTGGCCCGTGTTCACCACCCCGATGCCCCCCGCGAAGTCGATAAGGCGATTGCCGTCGGCGTCGGTCAACACCGCGCCCTCGGCGTGCACCACTGCGATCGGTGTCACCGCCGGGACGCCGCGCGGAACGGCTCTTGCCCGGCGGGCCAGGAGCGCGCGGCTCCTGGGGCCGGGGATCTCGGTCTGAAGCTGGATGATGCCCGCCATGGGTGCCCCGAATGCGGAGGACGTAGGTAAGGTAAGGTACGAGTCGAGGCGGACGCCGCCGGCCCCGGACGCCCGCCGCGCATCCGCAGTCCATAATTATGCGCCCCACCTGCATATCGCCATGCAAGTTGTTGTCGCCAAGCCGATTGTATGTGAATGGAAGGAGCAATGTGGCGCAAATCACGGGGCGCCGCCATCCTGGGGGCTGGACAGCCCGTAGGTCTCCGGAGCTACAATGGCTGTACGCTCCCCCACCGGGACGAGCGTGTTTGCACCCTCCGACCAAGCGGGGGGTCCACTCTCGCGGCTGACGATCTCCTTGAGCTGCGAGCCCCCATCAGCGGCGGGGGCGAGGGAGCGGGCGGTGGCTGTGCCATCCCTGTAACCAGACCGAGTGCCGCACCGACAATGAAACGAGGAGTTTGTGAGAGTCCTGATGTTGGGCGCCGGCGCGGTGGGGACCGTGTCCGCCCTCAAATTCGTGCAGGAGGCGATGCTCGAGCAACTCATCATCGCCGATGCGGTCTCCGCCCGCGCGTCCCTCCTGGCGGACCGCCTGCGTGATCCCCGGGTCTCGTGCCGCCGTCTCGATGCCGGAGACCGTGCCGCCGTGGCTCGCACCGCCCGTGAAGCCGGCACCACAATCGTTCTGAACGCGGCGCTCCCCGCCACCAACCTCGAGGTGATGCGCGCCTGCCTCGCGGCCGGTTGCGACTACATCGATATGGCCAGTGGCGGCACCGATGATGACGGCATCCCCAAGCTGGATGACCAGTTCGCGCTCGACGGGGAGTTCCGGGCGGAGGGGCGAGTGGCGCTGCTGGGAATGGGCGCCGATCCCGGCACCACCAACGTCTACGCCACCTATGCCGCGAAGCATCTGTTTGACGAAATCACCGAGCTGCACGTGCGCGACGGCGACAATTCCGTCTGCCAGGGGCACGACGGCTTCGTGGCGGCATTTAGCCCGTGGGTCTTCCTCGACGAATGTCTGTGCCGGGCGGTTTCCTTTCGCGACGGCCGCTACCAGCTCGAGCCGCCCCTTACGGGCTGCGAGCCATTCGATTTTCCCGAGCTCGGCGTACTCGACTGTTACTACGTGGATCACGAGGAGTCCAGGACGCTCCCGCGATTCTTCCCGACGGCGCGTCTGGTCGATTTCAAAATGTGCATGGATGACACGACGGTGGAGACCCTGCGCGTGATCAAGCGACTTGGGCTGTCGGCCAAGCACCGCGTGCGCGTGGGCGACGTTTCGGTCGTGCCGCGTGACGTCGTCGTCTCGCTCCTCCCGCAGCCCAAGGACCTGGCGGGGCGCATGACGGGCCAGACCTGCGTCGGCGTCCTCGCGCGCGGGCTCAAGGACGGCCAGCCGCGCGCCTGCTACATCTACAACGTCACCGACCATCAGACGGCCTACGCCGAACTCGGGGTCCAGGCCACGGCGTACCAGACCGGGATCCCACCGGTCATCGCCGCGCGGCTGATCCACCAGGGGCGGTGGAGCGGGCCCGGGGTACGCTCGCCAGAGGAGTTCGACCCCGATCCGTTCCTCGAACGCCTCGCGCGCGAGGGGATGCCGTGGAAGGTCCGGGACGACACCCCGCCGACCGTGAGCCCGAAGCTGCGTGCCCGGCCCTCACGCGAGGTCATGGCGGCATAGCCGCGGCGGGGCACCCGGATCCTTCGTGCCGTTCGTGCCTGCGTGGTAAATTGGCCAGAGACTCCATACATCCGACGGCGGCACGAACGGACCGGAGGCGTAGACCGGAGGCGTAGAGATGACGAGTGCAGCGAGAGCGGGCGGCGCGGCCCAGAACGCCGACGTCCGCCGATACCAGATGTATATCGACGGGCAGTTCATGGATGCCGGGGATGGCGAGACGTTCGAGGTGTTCGACCCGAGCACCGAAGGCGTCATCGCGACCTGCCCCGCCGGCGGTGCGGAGGATGTCGACCATGCCGTGAGGGCGGCGCAGCGGGCCTTCTACGACGACGGCTGGCGCGGGGTCAGCGCACAGGACCGTGGGCGCATTCTGTTCCGCCTGGCCGAGCGGATCCGCGCCCGGCGCAGCGAGCTCGCCGAGCTCGAAACGCTCAACTCGGGCAAACCGATCGTCGAGTCCGAGTACGACATGGATGACGCCGCCACCTGCTATGAGTATTACGGCGGCCTGGCCACCAAGATCAACGGCGAGGTCCTGCCGGTACCCGCCGACGCGATCGCCTTCGCCCTGCGGGAACCGGTGGGCGTGGCAGGGCAGATCATCCCCTGGAACTACCCGCTGCTGATGGCCGCGTGGAAGATCGCCCCCGCCCTCGCCGCCGGTTGTACCGTCGTGATCAAGCCGGCCGAGCAGACACCGCTCACCCTGCTCGAGCTGGCCAGGGAGTTCGAGGCTGCGGGGCTCCCGCCCGGCGTGGTCAACGTCGTCACCGGCGATGGTCCGGGCGCCGGCGCGCCCCTGGTGGCGCATCGTGGCGTGCGGAAGATCGCCTTCACCGGCAGCGCCGAGGTGGGGAAGCTCATCATGCGGAGCGCCGCCGACCAGCTCAAGCGCGTCTCGCTCGAACTGGGCGGCAAGTCGCCCAATATTTTCTTCAGCGACGCGGATTTCGAGAACGCGGTCGACGGCGCCCTGTTCGGAACCTTTGTCAACCAGGGCGAAGTCTGCTCGGCCGGGAGCCGCGTGCTCGTCCAGCGTGACATCTACCGCAAGTTCATCGATGCCGCGGCCGCCAAGGCCAGGACCATCCGTCTGGGCCCGGGCCTCGAGCGCGACACCAGGATGGGTCCGCTGGTGAGCGCCGAGCAGCGCGACCGCGTGGCCGGCTACCTCCGCATCGGCCGGAGCGAGGCGAAGCTGGCAGCCGGCGGCGGCGTGCCGGCGCAGTTCGACAAGGGCTGGTACGTCGAGCCGACGATCTTCTACGACGTGGACAACTCGGCGACGATCGCACAGGAGGAGATCTTCGGCCCGGTCATGAGCGTGATTCCGTTTACCGACGAGGCGGACGCCATCCGGATCGCCAACGCCACCCCCTACGGCCTCGCCGCCGCCGTCTGGACCCGGGACATCTTCAAGGCCTTCCGGGTCGTGAAGGCGCTGGAGGCGGGGATCGTGTGGGTCAATCACATGCAGCCCACCTTCGTCGAGGCGCCCTGGGGTGGATACAAGGCGTCGGGGTTCGGGCGTGAGCTCGGGCACTGGGGCGTGGAGGAGTATCTCGAGACGAAGCAGGTATTCATCAACCTGGACGAGAAGCCGATCGGCTGGTATTGAGCACCGTGGTCCAGGAGATACTTCCGCCCGCCAACGACCTCGAGCTCGACGCCGCGCTGCTCCAGGCCGCCATCACGGGTGCGCTGGTCCTGCTCTGCGCGTTCCTGTTCCAGCGGCACCGGAAGCCCTACTTCGCCTGGTGGGCCGCCGCCTGGGGACTCTACCTGCTCCGCGTCGGTGCGATCACCAGCTTCCTGCTCACCTCGAATCGCATTTGGCTCTATTGGCACCAGGTCGTCACCGGCTGGACCGCGTTGGCGCTGCTCGCCGCCGCGCTCGTCTTCTCCCAGCGGATCCGGTGGCGGCCGTGGTATTTGGCGGTGGTCCTCTTCCCACCCGTGTGGTCGTACATCGCGATCTATCGACTCAACCACTTCGCCTGGGCGGTGGGGCCGGCGGTGGCGTTCCTGAGTCTAGCCACGCTGTGGACCGGATGGGTGTTCTACCGCTACCGGCGACGGGTCGCGTCCAGCGGCGCCACGCTGCTGGCCGTCGCGTTTGGCCTCTGGGGCCTGCACCACCTGGATTACCCGTTCCTTCGCGCCCGGGGTGCCTGGGCGCCCTGGGGGTATTACCTCGATATCCTGCTCGCGCTGGCCGTTGGCACCGGCATCCTGCTGCTCGTGCTGGACGACCTTCGCCGAGGGCTCAGCGCGCTGTCCGCGCTCTCGGGCGATCTGCAGCCCGCCGATCGCGAACAGGATGTCCTCGCAGCCCTGCTGGCGCGGCCACTGACGCTCCCCGCAGTCCGGGGCAGCGCCCTCTACCTCTACGATCAGGGGCAGCCGCGGCTGGTGCGCGGCGCGGGAGTATGCGAATGGCGGGGCGGCACCCAGCTTGACGAGGACGCCGCGGCGACCCTCGTCCGCGTCCTGGAGACCGGCCGCCCGCAGGTGACCGGCGCGTGGCGCGCATCCGGGGCCGCGTACCCCTACGCGGCGGCGCTTCCTCTCCTCAGGCGCCACGAAGTCATCGGCGCGCTCGTGCTGGTGGGCGACGCGCGCGACCCGTTCACGGCTCTGGACGACCGGTTCCTCGTCGCCCTGGGCCAGCAGGTGGGCGCCGCGCTCGAGAACGCCAATCTCTACGCCCGGCTCCAGGCCCGCACCGTCGAGCTGGCGCGGCTCTCCGCCCGGATGATCGCGCAGCACGAGGACGAGCGCCGGCGGCTCTCGCGCGAGCTGCACGACGAGACGGCGCAGGTCTTTTCCGCCGTCAAGATGGAGCTGGGCATACTCCGCGACGCTGTCGGCCCGGACCACGCCGAGCGGCTGGGCCGCTCGCTCGCGCTGATCGATACCGGGATCCAGAGCATCCGCAGCGTGACGAACGCCCTCCGCCCGTCGCTGCTCGACGACCTCGGCCTGCTCCCCGCCCTTCGCTCGCTCGTGGCCGATTTCGGCTCGCACAGCAGCATTCGCATCGCGCTGCAGGCGCCGGGCGCGCTCCCTCCGCTCTCCAAGGAGGCGGAGCTCGCGCTGTTCCGCGCGCTCCAGGAAGGCCTCTCGAATGTCCGCCGCCACGCCGGCGCGGGCAGCGTCGAAGTAGCGATCGCAGCGGAGGCCGGCGGCGTGCGGCTGACGGTTCGAGACGACGGCCAGGGGCCTCCCGAGGCCAGTCCCGAGCAGCTCGAGCGCGAGGGCCACATGGGGCTCGCGGGAATGCGTGAGCGAATCAGCGCGCTCGGCGGCAGCGTGCGGTTCAGCGGAGCGCGGGGGACCGGCGCGTCGCTCGAGGTGCTGGTGCCGGTCGGAGCGGGCGTGACATGAGCGAGCCGCCGATCCGCGTCCTCGTGGCAGACGACCATGCGATCGTCCGCACCGGCATCCGGCACGTGCTCGAGGGTGAGCCCGGATTCGAGGTGGTGGCCGAGGCGTCCACCGGCACGGAAGCCGTCGCGCTCGCGCTGGCACTGCGGCCGGATGTGGCGGTGCTTGACATCTCCATGCCCGGACTTACGGGCATCCAGGCCGCAGCGGAGCTGCGCCGAGGCTCGCCCGAGACGCGGGTGCTCATCCTCAGCATGCACGACAACACCGAGTATGTGCTCGAGAGCCTCCGGGCGGGGGTGCACGGCTATCTGCTCAAGGACGGCGCCGCGGCGGAGCTGGGGGACGCAATCCGGGCGGTGTGCCGCGGCGAGTCCTTCTTCAGCCCGCCCGTCGCCTACCGACTCGGGGCCGTGGTGCGCGGCGAAGTGGGCGGCGGCGCGGCCGAGGTGCTCGCGCAGCTCACGGCACGGGAGCGCCAGGTACTCGTCGGCGTGGCCCGGGGGCAGACGAACAAGCAGATGGCGCAGGAACTTGGGATAAGCCACCGCACGGTGGAAAGCCACCGCGAGAGCCTCATGCGCAAGCTGGGCGTCTATACGGTGGCGGGACTCACCAGGATCGCGCTGGAGGAGAGGCTGCTCCCGTAGCCGTTATATTGCCGCGATGAGCAAGGTCAGAACCGGCATTGTCATGATGAACCTCGGCGGCCCCGCCAACCTTGCGGAGGTCGAGCCTTTCCTGCTCGAGCTGTTTGCCGATCGGGAGATCATTCGCCTCCCGATGCAGCGCTGGCTGGGCCCGTTCATCGCGCGGCGGCGGGCGCCGAAGGTGCGCGGACTATACGAGAAGATCGGTGGGGGATCCCCGATCCTCCGGTACACGGAAGCCCAGGGGCGTGGGATGGTAGAGCGGCTCGACCGGCTTTCGCCGGACACCGCGCCCCACGGGTACTACGTGGCCTTTCGGTATGCCCGGCCCAAGAGTGAGGACGCCCTCCGCGCGATGGCCGCGGACGGCGTGGAGCGTGCGGTGGCGTTTACCCAGTATCCCCAATTCTCCTGCAGTACCACCGGCTCGAGCCTGAACGAGCTCTGGCGCGCCGCGGAGCGGACCGGGCTGCGGCGGGCGTTCGAGTGGAGCATCATCGACCGCTGGCCGGTGCACGATGGATTCATCGAGGCAATGACCGAGACCGTGCGGGAGGGATTGGATCGGTTCGACCCGGCGGACCGCGACCGGGTGCTCCTCCTGTTCAGCGCGCACTCCCTTCCGCTCGAGGTCATCGACCGCGGCGACTCCTATCCGCAGGAGATCGGCGCCAGCGTGCAGGCCGTCGTCGAGCGGCTCGGCCGGCCCAATCCATATCTCCTCGCGTACCAGTCGGAGGTCGGCCCGGTCCGCTGGCTCGGCCCGAGCACGGAGCGGGTCATCCGGCGGCTGGGCGCGCGTGGCCAGAAGGAGCTGCTCGTCGTCCCCATCGCGTTCACCAGCGATCATATCGAGACGCTGTCCGAGCTCGACCGCGAGTACGGCGAGGTGGCGCACCGGTCGGGGATTACGCAGTACCGGCGGACCCCCGCGCTCAACGATCGCCCGCGGTTCCTGGACGCTCTCGCGGATGTGGTGCGCGAGCACCTCGCATCGGGGGCGGTCCACAGCACGCTGTACCCCACGCGCTGCCCCGGGTGCGAGAACACGCAGTGTCGTCAGATCATCAATGGGGTGGGAGCGGTGCAGGCGGCAGGCAGCAGGAACTGATTTTACTTTTCGCGGATGGTCCGGCTCACCGGATAGAGCACGCGACGCACCAGGCGCTCCGCCATCTCGCGCACTATCCCCTGCTCCTGCTCCGACAGATTGGCCAGTTGGGCGAGCGCCCAGTCCGATTCCTGCTCGGCCATCTGCGCTCCCAGGCGGTGCAGCTCGGTCAGCCGGGGCGCCGCGGCCCTCCCTCGGAGCGAACGCTCGAGTCGGATGATCTCCTCATCCAGCAGGCGCTCCGCGTCGCGCAGGGCGGCGGCCGGGGCGGCCGCGGCCGGGCAGCAGAGCCGCTGGAGATCGTCTAGATCGAAGAGCTGCACGCCCGGCAGGTGCCGGGCCTCGGGTTGTACGTTGCGCGGCATACCGAGATCCACGACGACGAGTCGGCTCCCCGCCCGGGTCCCGACGGCTCCGGCAAGCTGCTCGAAGCTCAGGACCGGCCGCGACGCCGAGGTTGCCACCACCAGCAGATCGGCGGCGGCCGCCAGACCCGGCAACGCATCCCACCCATGCGGTTCGGCACCCCATGCGGCCGCTAGCACGCTGGCGCGGTCCGCACTCCGGTTCACCAGTGCCACACTCCTCGTCCCCTGCCGGTGCAGCGACCGGAGCACGCCCTCGGCTGCCTCTCCCGCCCCAAGCACCACCACCTGCCGCCCCATGAGACCGTCACCCCACTCCTTGGCGGCGAGGTCCACGGCCGCCGAGCTGACTGATCCGGGGTGGCGGCCGAGCATTGTCTCGTGACGCACCCGCCGGCCGGTCGCGAGCGCCGCCGAGAAGATCGCGTCCATCTCCCGCGTCGTGGTTCCGGCCGCACGCGCGGCGTCGTAGGCCCGTCGCACCTGGCCCAGGATCTCGGTCTCGCCGAGAATCTGCGAATCGAGGCCGGCGGCCACCGTGAACAGGTGGCGCACGGCCTCGTATCCGTCACGCCGGACGATCTGACCGTCCAGGCTGACACCTCTGGCTTCCGCAAGCGCGCGAAACCATGGCTCGCGGTCCTGCGGCCCGCACCAGTAGAGCTCGCATCGGTTGCAGGTGAACAGGAGCAGGGCCGAGCGGCCGGTGGCCTGCTCCTGAGCGAGTACGGACGCCAGCTCGGCGGGGGCGCAAGCCAACTGCTCCCGAATGCCGACACCGGCTGTATGGTGGCTTACGCCAAGAACGTGGAACACCAGATCCTGGGGCACGTTCGAAGGCTACATACCAGTGGGGGGCGGGACAATCCGCATCCCACCGGAGGGCCCCTCCGTAGTTCTACGGAGGGGCGGTGGGTTGGTTACCCGCGGGTCTTGCCGGCGGAGCCTTCCTCTTCGGGATCACGACCGAGAGACGGCCGCTTGGTGCCGGCGCTCACCGAGTCCGAGGTCTTTCCTGCCGACGCCCGGACCGGAATCTCGCGGGGGCGCGCCTGCTCCGACTTGGGAATGAGCACCGTAAGGATGCCGTCACCAGAGTGCGCCTCGATCCGCTCGGGATCAACGGTGTTGGGAAGCACGAACGTGCGCTCGAAGGTGCCGTAGGTCCGCTCGTAGCGGTGCACCCGCTCGTTGTTCTCCTCCGCCTGCTGCTGCTTCTCGCCCCTGATGGTCAAGAGGTTGTTCTCCAGCGAGATCTTCACGTCTTCCGGCCGGACACCAGGGATTTCGGCCACGATCTTTACCGCGTCCTTGTCTTCGAAGACGTCGCACGCGGGGAGCCAGGAGGAGGTCAGCGTGCCGTTTTCCTGATTCTGGAACGGCCAGGCGCTGAACGCCTCGTCGAGGACGGAATTGAGGCGCCGCAGACTGGTCATGGGATCCAGCGAGCGCCGGGCGGGGGTCAAGTACATGGATTGCCTCCACACGACATTGGGTGTTCGGTTCAGGCGCGCCGGCACGCTGCCGGCGGCCTCGCGGGTCGCTAGGTAGCAGCAGGCGTGCCGGCAGGCCGGCTCCATTTCGGTCAGAACGGCGGACTGGAAAGCACGGGAAGGCAGACGAGGAACACAGGGTCTGCACGAATGACCGGCTGCTCGGGACTGGGTTACTGGGCCTGTTTCCCGGGAGCCTTCATCCGTTGCTGATACAGGTCGATCAGGCGCCGGACCTGACTTGTGACCTGCTGGAGCTCGGGGCGATCGAGCTTGTCGGCCACGCCGCCCGCCCCACCGCCGAGCTGACGGGCGATCGAATCCGACAGCGCGTGAAATGCGCCAGTGTCGGCCTCGCCCGCCCGGGTGAAGTCGGCGCGCATGGCCGCCTCCAGCGAGCTGACGCCGGTGCGGAGCGCCGTCAGGTTCCCTTCGCTGGACGCCTTGCCCGGCTGGGCGGCCGCATCGAGCGTCACCAGCATCGCCGGAATGCGGGGCGGCGCCTGGAGGGCGGCGCCCGTGTTGGTCCCCTCGAGCCGCGAGTTCCGGGCGGCTGTATCGGAGCCGGTGCTGTAGGGAGAGGCCGTCCGAGTACCCCCGGCGGGCTGACCGCTGCCGGCCGGCTTGTCGGCTGTGCGGCAACCCGCCGTCAGCGTAAGGCCCAGCAAAATCAGCGACGCTCGATGCATGTTGCGCTCCTCGGTCCGGGAAAGCGGCCCGGAGCCCAATCAAGGAGCGCGCGAGGCGGCGGGCGGTGTCGCGGCTCACCGCGGGAGGCCTACCTCCGAAAGAATCTCGCGAACACGCCGGTCGCCAGCACGCCGTCGAATGCATGCGCCAGCTCGTCCATGGACTGGAACCGTTCGGCGGGGTCGATGGCCAGACAACGCACAATGATGGCTTCGAGCCGGGCCGGCAGCTCGGCGCGGACGTCGCGCAGCTTGGCGGGGGACCCGCGCAGCCGAGCGATCATGGTCTCCTGGGCGGACTTCCCGGCAAACGGGAGCTGCCCCGTGAACAGCTCGAAGGCCAGAATGCCGACCGCGTACACGTCGCTCCGGCCGTCGAGCGGCTTGCCCCGGATCTGCTCCGGGCTCATGAACTCAGGGGTCCCCAGGACGATGCCCGTGGCCGTCAGCTTGGCCACCTCAGGAGTGGTCCGCCGCTCCTTGGCGAGTCCGAAGTCCATCACCACCGCCCGGTATCGCGGCTCGCCCCCTTCGCTGGTGCCGTCGGGCACCAGCATCACGTTCTCCGGCTTGAGATCGCGGTGGGTGATCTGGAGCTCGTGCGCGTGCTGGAGTCCCTGGCACATCTGCACCAGCAGCGGAATCCCGTCGGCCGCTGAGAGCGGTCCCCGCCGGGCCTCGTGCTCGCTCAGCGGCTCTCCCTCGAGGTAAGGCATGACCAGGTAGATCAGACCGTCCGCCTCGCCCATGCGAAGAATGGGGCAGACATTCGGGTGGTCGAGCCGGGTGGCGATGGTGGCCTCCCGCCGGAGCCGCTCGACCGCCGCCGGGTCCCGGGACAGCCGGGGGAGGAGGATCTTGACCGCCACCATCGCCCCGGTGCCGACATCCTGCGCCCGGTACACGTACGACATCCCGCCCTCACCCAGCCGGCGCCCCACCTGGTACCGGCCATCGAGCAACTTTCCGCTCAGCGTGGCGAACCGGTCAAGCTCCTCGGGGGTGACCGTCACCTCATCCACCAGCACGCCGGGGGCCCGGACACTCGGCGGCGGCGCAAACGCGGCGGAGGGCTCGACATCCACCAGCGGGGAGCCATCCTTGACGCAGTACCGCGCGGGCGCCGGGTAGGACGCCTGGCAGCGGGGACAGCGCCGCGTGCTCAATCGCGGAACCGGTTGCGGCCGTCGCTCTTGGCGCGATAGAGATGACTGTCGGCCAGGCGGAGGAGCGATTCGCCGTCGGCGACCCGCTCATCGGGATAGGAGGCAATGCCGACGCTGATCGTCACCCGCACCGGCTTGCCGGGCTCCCCGAAGTCGTGCGTCGCGACCCGGCGCAGGAGGCGCTCGGCGAAGTTGCGCGACTCGGCCGAGGTGGTCTCCGGCAGCAGAACCACGAACTCCTCCCCGCCGTAGCGGGCGACGATGTCCACCGAGCGCTGCTCCCGCTTGAGCAGGCTGGAGAGCTGCTTGAGTACCCGGTCGCCGACCAAGTGGCCGTGGGTATCGTTGATCTGCTTGAAGTTGTCGATGTCCACCATCATGCCGGTGAGCATCGTGGCATAGCGGGCGGCGCGATCCATCTCCTGCTCGAGCTTCTCCATCAGCGCCCGGCGGTTGAAGCAGTTGGTGAGTGGATCGGTCTCCGCCAGGTGACGCATCTGCTCCTGGCCCATGACCGCGTGCTCGAGGTCGTAGGCCTTCTCGAGCGCGGCCACGGCGGCCGCGATCACCTGCTCGGCGAACCGGACATCGTGCTCGCTGAGCGGCGCGGTGTCGCTCGTGGTTCGAAGGAAGAACACGCCCGCCGGCTGCCCCCGGAGCGAGAACCGGAGCGCGATGGCCGAGCGCGTCTGCACCGGTCCCTCGCCGTTGCTCCAACCCGCCCGCACCTCCTCGTACAGCGGGTCCGTCGCCGCATCACGCACCAGGACGACCTCGCCGGTGGCGAGGGCGCGCCGGATCTCCGGGTACTTTCGGAGGTCCATCGGCAGATTCCGCAGCGCCGGGTTCTCGAAAGCCGCGACGACCGTGCCGGTCTCGTCCTCCGGCCCCGCGATGATGATCGAGCAGCGGGAGAGGTCGAGCCCGTGCGCCACGCGGCGGACGAGGATCTGGTAGATCTCCTCGGGCCGGAGGGATGCGGTGACCTCCTGCATGATCTCGATCATCTCCGAGCGCGATCGCGCCTCCTCGCGGACCTCGGTGATCTCGCGGCGCACGCGAAGGTGCGCCTTGACGCGCGCCAGCAACTCGCGCACCCGGAACGGCTTGGGAATGAAGTCCGCGGCGCCGAGCCCGAGGGAGCGTACGGTGGCCTCCTCGGGCGGCATCGAGGAGATCATGAGCACGGGCAGGTCCTTGTACCTGGGGTCGGCCTTCACCCGCTGCAGCAATTGCAGCCCGTCGATCTTGGGCATCATGATGTCGAGCAGGAGCAGGTCGAACGGCTCCGCCTGAAGATGGTCGAAGAGGTGCTCGCCACCCGGCACGGTGACCACCTCGTAGCCGTTCTCCTTGAGGATCCATGACAGCGTACGGGAGAGGGCCTGATCGTCATCCGCGACCAGGATCTTCGGGGCGAGCGTCATTCGGCGACCAGCCGTTGATAGAGGTCGGGATCCACGTTGCCGCCGCTCAGGACCGCGACCGTGGGTCCGGCCGGTTGCACGCGGCCGGCGAGCAGCGCGGCCACCGCCACCGCTCCGGAGGGCTCGGCCCGGAGGCCGCTATGGAGGTGGAGATAGCGGACGGCGGCGGCGATCTCCTCCTCCTCCACCGTGACGGCTTCCCGCACGACCTGGCGCAGTATGTCGAACGTGAGGTTGCCGACCGATGGGGCCAGGAGACCATCGGCGATGCTCTCGGTGTGGTCCAGGGTCCGGGGCGCGCCCGCGGCGAGCGCGGCGGTGAGCTTGGCAGCTCCGGCCGGTTCGACGCCCACCACGCGCACCGCGGGGGCCAGCGCCGCCACGGCCACCGAGATTCCGGCGATGAGCCCCCCGCCGCTGACCGGCACCAGGATAGTACCGACGTCGGGCCGCTGCTCCAGGATCTCGAGGCCGCAGGTGCCCTGCCCCGCGATGACGTCGGGGTGATCATACGGCGGGATCATGGCGAGGTCCTGCTCCCGCGCGATCGCCTCGGCGCGAAGCCGCTGCTCTCCCGAGCGGGTGGCGCCGGCGAACACGACCTCGCCGCCGTGTCCGCGGACGCCCTCGACTTTGACCGCCGGCGTCGAGGCGGGCATTACGACGACCGCTTGGAGCCCGAACCGCCGAGCCGCGAACGCCACCGCCTGCCCGTGGTTCCCGCTGGACTGGGTCACCATCCCGCGGGCGCCTGCCGCCGCCGCGCGCGCGACCGCATTGTAGGCGCCGCGGATCTTGAAGGCGCCGACGGGCTGGAGCAGTTCGCACTTGAGGAGGACGGGGGCGCCGACCCGGGCGGCCAGATCCGGGAGCTCGAGCAGCGGCGTGCGGGCCGCCACGCCCTCGAGCACGCGGGCCGCCGCCCGGAGCGACTCGAGCGTGACGGCGGCGGTGCTGTCGGCGGTCAGCGGCATAGGGACGTCCTGCTGAATGCGGGGGAGCGCGGTCGGCAAGCCCCCGGGTCCGATCAATCGCCGGCAGCGGCGGTAGGCGTGGCCTCGTCGTCTCCCGCGACCTCCTCCGCCCCCGCTTCGTCTTCCTTGACCACCCGCGCCACGTCCACGACCGCATCGCCGGCATCGAGGTTCATGACCTTCACGCCCTGCGTGTTCCGTCCGATGACGCGGATTCCGTCCACCGGAAGGCGAATGATCACACCGTGCCGGGTGATCATCATCAGCTCATCCTCGGGGATGACCTCCTTGAGCGCCACGATGGAGCCGGTCTTGTCGGTCTTCCGGAGGGTGATAATGCCCTTCCCGCCGCGCTTCTGCACCCGGTAGTCGGACAGCTCGGAGCGCTTGCCGAACCCCTTCTCGCTCACGACCAGCAGGGTAGCATCACGCCGGACGACGACCATGCCGATCACCGCGTCGCCCTGCTCGAGCTCGATTCCCTTGACGCCCGTGGTGGCGCGCCCCATCTCGCGGACGTCGCCCTGGTGAAAGCGGATGCTCATGCCGTCCTTGGTCGCCAGTACGATGTCGCTGTTCTGGTCGCACACCTGGACGTCGATCAGCTCGTCACCCTTGTCGATATTGATGGCGCAGAGCCCGTTGGCCCGCACGTTCCCGTAGGCCGAGAGCAGCGTCTTCTTCACCGTCCCCTGCCGGGTAGCGAAGATGAGGCACTTGTCGTCGGCGAACTCCCGGACCGGGACCAGCGCGGCGATCTGCTCGTTGGGCTTGATGGCGATGCAGTTGACCACCGGTTTTCCCCGGGCCGAGCGGCTGGCCTGCGGGATCTCGTGCACCTTGAGCCAGTAGAGCTGTCCCGCGTTGGTGAAGAACAGCAGGTAGTCGTGCGTGCTCGCGATGAAGAGGTGCTCGACCCAGTCGTCGGCCTTGAGGTCCTGCCCGTTGAGTCCCCGGCCGCCGCGGCGCTGGCGCTTGTAGGTGGTGATCGGGATCCGCTTGATGTAGCCGGTGTGGGAGATGGTGATGACCATGTCCTCTTCGGCGATCAGATCCTCGACCGTGAACTCGCCCTGGTCGGCCACGATCTCGGTGCGGCGCTCGTCGCCGAACTGGTCGACGATCTCGCGCATCTCCTGCTTGAGAATCGCCATCCGCCTGGGCTTCGAGGCCAGGATTCCCTTCAGCTCCTTGATCGTCGCCCTCACCTCCTTGAGCTCGGCCTCCAGCTTGTCGATCTCCAGCCCGGTGAGCTTGGCCAGCCGCATGTTGAGGATGGCGTCGGTCTGCTTCTCGCTCAGCCCGAAGCGCTTGCGCAGTCGCGCGTCGGCCTGGGGCGTATCGGCCGAGCCCCGGATGATCTTGATGACCTCGTCGATATTGTCGACGGCGATCTTGAGTCCCTCGAGGATGTGCTCTCGGGCCTCCGCCGCGGCCAGATCGAACTGCGTCCGCCGGACGATGATCTCGTGCCGGTGCTCGATGTAGCGCTCCAGCAACTCCTTCAGATTCATGATCCTGGGGGCGCCGTGGTCGAGCGCCAGCATGATCACGCCGAAGGTGGACTGCATGGCCGTGTGCTTGTAGAGCTGGTTGAGCACCACGTTGGGAATGGCGTCGCGCTTCAGCTCGATGACGATCCGCATGCCCTCCTTGTCGGACTCGTCATTGACCCCGCTGATCCCGTCGATCCGCTTGTCGCTCGCCAGCTCAGCGATCGCCTTGACCAGGTTCTCCTTGTTGACCTGATAGGGAATCTCGGTGACCACGATCTGGGAGCGGCCCGAGGATTCCTTCTCCTCGATCTGGGCACGGGCGCGCATGATGACGCGGCCCCGGCCGGTCTCGTACGCCTCCTTAATGCCCTGACGGCCATAGATGTACGCGCCGGTGGGGAAATCGGGCCCCTTGACGACCTTGCGGAGGTCGGCGATGCCGGCCTCGGGGTTGTCGATCAGCAGCTCGATCGCCTTCGCCACCTCGCGCAGGTTGTGGGGCGGGATGTTGGTGGCCATCCCAACGGCGATGCCGGACGAGCCGTTGACCAGCAGGTTGGGAATCCGCGCGGGCAGAACGGTCGGCTCCTGGAGCCGGTCGTCGAAGTTGGGCTGAAAGTTGACGGTATTCTTGTCGATGTCCTCCAGCATGGCGATCGCGGCACGGGTGAGGCGCGACTCGGTGTAGCGGTAGGCCGCCGCCGGATCGCCATCCACCGAGCCGAAGTTCCCCTGGCCATCCACCAGCGGGTACCGCAGCGAGAATTCCTGGACCATGCGGACCAGCGCGTCGTAGACCGACTGGTCGCCGTGCGGGTGGTACTTGCCGAGCACGTCGCCCACCACCGTCGCCGACTTCTTGTAGGGCCGACCGGGGACCAGGCCCAGCTCGTTCATCGCGTACAGGATGCGGCGGTGCACCGGCTTGAGCCCGTCGCGGACGTCCGGCAGCGCGCGGGAGACGATGACGCTCATCGAGTAGTTGATGAACGACTGCTGCATCTCGTCGACGATGAGGCGGGGCAGGATTCGTTCGCGCGAGTTCGGTGCGGTCATGGCGTTCGCTTGCTGGGGAAACACGGCAAACCCGGTGGGAGAGCCGAGACCCCCAAATATACCCCGGAGCCGGGGTCGGGCGCAACGCCCCGCAGTTAGCGGAAGTTCGCGGCGGGCAAGAGCTTATGAGCCCGATGGGAGCCGGAGTTGCGCTGATGGACGGCGCTGCAGCAGCACCGTCCCCGCGCCGGGTGCCAGCACCGGTTGGCCCGCCGGCTCGATCACCTGGCCGATCGGCCGCCCGCGGTCGAGCACCACGTAGACCATCGGGGTCTCCCCTGCCGCCAGTCGTACCATTTGATCCCATCCTTTCCTGAGCTGAAGCAACCTTCGGCCCCTTCGCGTACGAGTGAGATGCCGCCAGATGGCCGAGAGTTGCGCGCGGCAATGAGGCGCGTCGCGCAACCGTTTCGGCCGGGCCGGTGTCAGAGTGCCGGTTCGCAGCATTGACCCTCACGCGCCGGAGCCTGTGGACGACCGCGAACTGATCGGCCGAGTGCTGGCAGGCGACCCGGGCGCCGAGCGTGCGTTGTACGACGCGCACGTGGACCGCGTCTTCCGGCTGGTGTACCGCATGACCGATGATCTGCATCGCGCCCAGGACTACACCCAGGAAGCCTTCATACGGGGCTTCCGCCGTCTCGCCGATTTCCGGGGCGACAGCGCGCTCTCGACCTGGCTGTGCGCCATCGCGGTGTCGGTGACCCTGAACGGTCTTCGCTCGCTCCGTCGGGCGAGGGAGCGGGAGATCGGGCTGGACGAAGCGCCCGGGCTGGGCGTCCAGCGGCTCGATGCGGACCCGGACTTGAAGTCGCGGCTCGCGAGCGCGGTTGATGGGCTGCCGGAGGGCTACCGCACGGTGTTCGTGATGCACGACGTCGAGGGGTATACCCACGAGGAGATCGCGGCGAGCCTCGGCGTTCAGCCGGGAACATCGAAGGCGCAGCTCTCCCGTGCGCGCGCGCGGCTGCGCGTGGCGCTCGCCGATTTCGCCAGGGACTAGGAGCCATGGACGACGATCACCTGGAGGAACCGCTGGGGGCCGCCGCGCGCGACTATCACGCGCCCCCGCCCACCCCGCGGGAGGCGATGTGGCAGGCGATCGAAGCCCGGCGTCGCGCCGAGCGCCCCGGGACGCCTGCGGCGCCGCGGTGGATTCCGTGGGCCGCGGCGGCCACGGTACTCCTCGCGGCCGGCGCCGCGCTCGGCCGGCTGTCCGCGCCGGGCACGCCAGCCGGGCACGCGAGGGCGCCGGCTGCCGCCGACGCCGATCCCGGCAGGCCGCGTGTGAACCAGACGGCGTACCGGATCGCCACGATCGAGCACCTCGATCGGTCCGAGGCGTTCCTCACCATGGTGCGGGCGTCGCTTCGTTCCGGGGACCGCGAGCGGCTCGCCCCGGCCGCCGCGCGGCAGTTGCTCGCCACCAATCGGCTGCTGCTGGACTCGCCGGCTGCGCGGGACAGCCGAATGCGTCTCCTGCTGCAGGATCTGGAGCTGGTCCTGGCGGAGATCGCTCAGCTCCCGGCGGACGCGACGGCGAGCCAGCGTGAACTGATGGGCGAGGGGATCGAGCGGGGAGCGGTGCTCCCCAGACTCAGGACGGTCGTGCCCGCCGGCACGTCCTCAACGCGAGGTGACCTGTGATCGATCGGATGGCTCTTGCTGTGGCGCTCGCAGGCGTGCTCGCCTTCGGTGGGGCGGTGCAGGACAGTTCCGCTGCCGGCCCGCCGGCGCCGGCGGGGGTCTGGCTTCAGGCCGATCCGGCCGATTCGCTCTATCGCGCGGCGCGCCAGGCGCTCGACCGTCGCGATTACACCCATGCCGCCGAGCTCTTCGCGCGGGTGCCATCCCGCTTCCCGCAGTCCGCCTACGCCGGCGACGCCTACTACTGGAACGCCTTTGCACTATATCGCATCGGCGGAACGTCCCAGCTCCACGCCGCGCTCGACGCCCTGGCTGCTCAGCGTGAGAGCCACCCGAGAGCTGCCACCAGAGGCGACGCCCAGGCGCTCGAGCGGCGGATCGAGGGGGAGCTCGCCCGGCGCGGCGACCAGGACGCCGCCATCAGGGTAGCCCGGGCGGCCGAGGCGGCGGTGCCGCCGCCGCCGGTGCCGCCGGTGTCGCCGGTGCCGCCAGTGCCCCCATCCGCCCCGGCGGCTCCCGCAGCTCCAGGAGGGTCGCGGGCGCCCGGCGACGATCGTTGCGCCTCGGACGAGGACGATACCAGGCTCGCGGCGCTGAGCGCGCTGCAGCAGATGGATGACGCGCGCGCGCGCCCCATCCTCCGGCGCGTACTCGCGCGCCGCGATGCCGCGTCGGTGTGTCTCCGGCGGAAGGCCGCGTTCCTCATCGCTCAGGAGAGCGCCGAGGGGGCGGAAGCGATCCTGCTGGACGCGGCACGCAACGACCCGGACCGGGAGGTGCGGGAGCAAGCGGTGTTCTGGCTGTCACAGGTGGGAACGGACAACGCGGTGGGCGCACTTGACTCCATCGTCCGTAATTCCAGGGACGAGGCGCTGCGGGAGCGCGCGATTTTCGCGCTGTCCCAGCAGGCCGGCCCACGAGCGCAGCAGGCCATTCGCCGCTACGCCGAAGGCTCCGATCAGTCGCCTGAGCTCCGCGCCAAGGCCATCTTCTGGATCGGGCAGAGCGGTGGCCCTGAGAATGACGCGTTCCTCCGCGCGCTGTTCGGCCGAGTGACGGACGACACCCTGCGGAACAAGGTGCTGTTCTCCATAGCCCAGGGAGGCGGTGCGGAGAACGCCCGCTTCCTGCTGAGTGTCGCCCGGGACGGCCGGCAGCCACTCGAGCTGCGGAAGCAGGCGCTCTTCTGGGCCGGCCAGGCCAACGCGCCGATTGCCGACCTCACCGCTCTCTACGCCTCCCTCACGGACCGCGCGCTGCGCGAGCAGCTCCTGTTCGTCTATTCGCAACGGGACGAGCCCGCCGCCGTGGACCGGCTGCTGGATATCGCCCGTCACGATCCCGACCGCGAGCTCAGGCAGAAAGCCCTGTACTGGCTTGGCCAGAGCGCTGATCCCCGCGCCGCCCAGGCATTGCAGGACATCATCGAGGAACCCTGAGAGGCGCGGCCCCCGCTCGGCAACCCAGTCCGCCGGCTTCGCCCGGTCTCCCAACCCACCCCATTACATTCCCGGCATGCGGGGCCTCCCCCATGCCATTCTCGCCGCCGCCGCGCTCGTACCGGCGGCGTGCGGCAAACCGCGGCCGCCGACGCCGATCGTAACTCTGGAGCGCGCCACCGACACGGTGGCCGCGACCTTCGGCGAGGTTACGGCAGGCGTCTGGCTGGCCGGCGAACGCTGGGCGGTGCTGGCCCCCGCCACCGAGCAGGTCGCGATCGTCGATTTTTCGGCGCACACGGCCACTCCGCTCGGCGGCCAGTCCACCCGGGAGCTCCGCAGCCCGGCAACGCTTTTCCGGGCCGCCGACACCTTGTACGTCGGCGACTGGGGGCTGCGGCGGACCTCCCGCTGGACCTTTGATGGGCGATTCACGGGCGCGGTGCCGGCCTCGGACGCGGTGCGCGGCGTGCTGCCCCGGGCCGCGGACCGGGCCGGGAGGTTCTATCTGGAAATGGCGCCGCGACCGGGCGCCGAGGGTCTGGGGAACCGCGACTCGTCGGCGGTCGTCAGAACGGGCCGGGACTTCGTTCCAGTCGACACGATCGCGCGGCTCGCGCCGCTGGACGTTGCCGAGGTGGTGGGCGCCGCCGGGCGCCACTTCGAGCAGCGAGTATTCAGCGGCGCCGACCAGTGGGGAGCGCTGCCGGATGGCTCCGTCTGGGTCGCGCGGGTGTACGAGAACCGCGTCGACTGGCGGGATCCGGCCGGCCGGTGGACCAGGGGCGACCCCCTGCCGGACCGAGTGCTCGAGGTGACGCGCTACGACCGGGAGCTGTTCCTCCGCCGCTTCCCGAAAGAGTTGCGGGCTACCGCGCAGCAGCTCCCTTTCGCGGCGGTCAAGCCGCCGTTCGAGGCCGGCTTCACCAGCCCTTCCGGCGACGTCTGGCTGGAGAAGAGCCGCGCCCCGTCGGACTCGAGCCGCGAGTACCACGTGGTCGACCGCCTCGGGCACATGCGCGCGAATATCCGCCTTCCGGGCCGCGGCCACGTCATCGCCGTCGGTCGCGATGCCGTCCTGGTGTACGACGTCTCGGGCGCCGGCGCCCGACTGCTCCGTTTCGTCGTTCCCGCGTTCCGTCCGTCAGCTACCCCGAAGGAGTGACCGCATGAAGTTGGCTCCAACCGCATTCGCCCTGTCACTGCTCGCGCTCGGCTGCACCCGTGCCGAAAGCCAGGGCGGTCTCACCCTCGAGAAGAAGCTCCCAGCTACATTCGCCCAGCTCAGCAACGTCGTCGAACTGGGTAATGGCCGGGTGGCGTTCGCGGACACCAAGGCAAAGCTGTTCTTCACCGCCGACCTGGACACCGGGAAGCTGGACACCCTGGGCACCCACGTCGACTCGCTGCCGGCGAATGCGCCGGCAGAGCAGTACAAGTTCCCCGGCTGGGTGGCGCACCTGGGAGCCGATACGGTTGCCCTCGTGGACTTCAGCGGGCTCCGGACCACGCTGTGGAACGAGGCGGGCAAGCCGCTGGGGGTGCTGCCGATCGCCAGCGTCTCGGGGAGCACGCCGGTCCTGGTGTACGACACGGTCGGATACGGATACAAGGTGGACTACCAGGCGGTAATCGGTGGCGGCGAGCCGGGCCGGGTGCTCAGGCCGGACAGCATCCCCGTGCTCCGAATCGGCCTCAGGAGCGGGAAGGTGGACACCGTGGCCAATCTGGCGTCGCCGGAGTATGGCGACGCCATGTTCGGAGAGCAGACGCAGCAGGCCGCGAAGGTCTTCGCGCCGAATGACTTTTTCGGCGTGCTGCCGAACGGCACGGCGTGGCTGGCGCGGGGGCATGAGAACCGGGTGGACTGGCGCGCGACCGACGGCACCTGGACTCGTGGCAAGTCGCACGAATATGAGAAGCTGCAGGTGACCCAGGCCGACCGGGATCGGGTGCTGGCGCAGGTCCGTGAGCGGGGCAAGGCGTTCGGGATGCCGCAGGACCTGCAGGTGCGCTATCCCTTCGCCGACACCAAGGCTCCGTTCGACTTCGCCCTCGGCCGGCCGAACGGCGAGGTGTGGCTGCAGCGCCCGCGCATCCAGGAGGATGCGCCGCTCACCTATGACGTCTTCAACCGGAAGGGAAGCTGGCAACGCAGCATCGAGTTCCCCAGGGGAGCGTCGCTCGCCGGCTTCGGCGAAAAGGGCGCGATCTACGCCTCCGTCAAGGACGCCGGCGGGGAGCGGACGGTGGCGAGGTTCAGGCTGCGGTGAGCGCGGTCTAGTCCAGTATCGGCGGCTCGTCGCCCGGGGGGATATTGGGGCCCTGCCGGTCGGTGCGGCGGCGGTCGCGGCGGCGTCCCTCCTCGTACCAGCGGCGGGTAATCTCGCCGGCCAGTTCGCGGTTGCCGAGGCCGAAGGCGAGCCCAACCGCCAGCGCGACGGCGCCCAGGGTGAGGGTGAACGCGGCGGTCACGATCTCCTCGGCCACGCCCACCTGCTGCAGCGCCATGAAGATCGCGATCACCACCACGGCGCCCTTGGCCAGCTTGGCCACTGTCGGCACGCCGGACACCGTGCCGGCCGAGGCGAGGATGAGGCCGCGCACGAACTCGCCGAGAATCATCCCGAGGATGACGATCACGATGGCCGCGATGAGCGTCGGGATGAAGGCCAGCATGGTGCCGAACATCTGGTTGACGCTCTCCAGCCCGAGCGCCGTGCTCGCGAGCAGGATCACCACCAGCATGACCAGCCAGAAGATCAGCTTGCCGAGCGCGCGGACCGGGTCGAGCCGGGATCCGGTGCGCACGACCACCTCATCCAGGCCGCCCGCGGCGGCCATGCGGTTGAAGTCGAGTCGCTTGAGCGTGTCGTCCGCCCAGCGCTGAATCTGGCGGGCCAGGAAGTAGCCAGTCAGCAGGATCACCCCAGCCCCCAGCAGAGCCGGCACCACGGTCCCGATCTGTTCGGCGCCGGCCTGGAGCCGGTCCCAGAGTTCGTTCACGTCGCCACCTCGATCACGAGTTTCCCAAGTTGCTCGCCGCGCCTCAGACGGGCGAGCGCGGCGGGGCCATCGGCGAACGGGACCACCTGGTCCACCACCGGCCACAGGCGCCCCTGATGCGCTAGCCGCACGATCTCGGCGTACTCGCGGCGGCTTCCGAGCGTCGAACCGAGCAGGCTCCACTGACGCCAGAAGAGCCGGCGCAGGTCGAGCGCGACCGCCGGACCCGTCGTCGCACCGCACACCGTGAGGCGCCCGCCGCGGCGAAGCGCCCGGAGCGACTCCTGCCAGCGCGCCTCGCCGATGCTGTCCACCACGACGTCAGCGCCGAGGCCGCCCGTCAGCCGGCGAACTTCGGCCACCACATCCGCGCTGGCGTGATTGATCGTCTCGGCCGCGCCCCGGCTTCGCGCGACCTCGAGCTTGGCATCGGAGGCACTGGTGACGATCGCGCGGGCGCCCAGGAGGTGCGCCACCTGAAGCGCCGCCATCGAGACGCCGCCACCGATTCCCCAGATCAGCACCGTCTCACCGGCCTGAAGCGCCGACCGGGTGGTCAGCATCCGCCAGGCCGTGAGCGTGGCCAGCGAGAACGCCGCCGCTTCGGCCCAGGGCATTCCGGTCGGCACGAGGGCCAGGTTTTCGGCGGGCAGGACCACGTAGTCCGCGGCGGTGCCCGATCGGTGCTCGCCCAGGACGCGGAATGATCCGCAGAGCGACTCCTCGCCGGCCAGACACTCGGCGCACCGTCCGCAGGAGAGACCCGGATTCCACATCACCCGGTCGCCGAGCCGGACCTGCCAGACCCCCGATCCGACCGCGTCCACAATGCCCGCGCCATCCGCGCCGACGATATGCGGGAAGGTGAGCGCCACGCCGGGCAGGCCGTCCGCGACGAAGAGATCGAGACGGTTGAGCGCCGCCGCATGGACCCGCACCCGCACGTCATGCGGAGTCGAGAGCTCCGGCCGCGGCAGCTCGTGCACCGCCAGATGCTCCAGCCCGCCGACCGCGTCGAGCGCGAGGGCTCTCACCGATCGAGCGCGCTCAGAAGGAAGGGCTCATCACCTGCTCGCCCGGCCGGAGCGGAACGAGCAGCGGCGGGCTGCCCGCGGCCAGCGCCTGGATGCGGAGCGTGAGACTGGATTTGCCCTTGCCGGCGTCGGCGAGCTTGCCGGCCACGTACGCGATGCGCTCGCCGTCGTGCGACACGTCGAAGGCGACGACCGGCTGGTCGATTCGCAGCAGCGGCATCGCCGAGTCGCTGCCGGCCGGCAGGCGCATGACACGCGCGCTGCCACCCTTGTCCACGACGAACAGCAGATCGCCATTGGGCAGGTAGCGAGGGCTGCCCTCCCGATCCGGTGTCCGGGTGAGGCGTCGGGCCTCGCCACCGGCGATGGCCACCTCGTAGAGTTCCGGATTGCCGTCGCGGGTCGATATGAACGCAATCCGCTTTCCGTCAGGCGACACAGCGGGCGCCCGGTTCCCCCCGGCGGAGCTGGTGAGGGACACCTGATCCGTGCCGTCGGGGCGGATGCTGGCGAGTTGCGGGGTGCCGGTCTCGGTGGTGGTGACGAAGATGATGCGCCGCCCATCGGGCGTCCACGCCGGCTCACCTTCGGTCCCGGGATCGGCCGTGATCCGGCGCGGATTCACGCCGTCGGCATCCATCACATAGAGGTCGTAGCTGCCGCCGCGGCTCGAGCTGAACGCGATCCTGGTGCGGTCGGGTGAGCGGACCCCCTGCACGTTGCCGCCGCCGTCCACCAGCACCGGCAGCAGGGCGTCGGGGGCATCGGATCGGAGCTGATACAGTCCGAAGGAGCCGCCGCGATCGGATGCTACGAGCAGGTCCGCAGTCACGTAAATGTCGGCAGTCGCCGCGGTGCCCCACGGTACCGTGGCCGACACGATCGCGTGCCCGGGACCTACAGCGCGCACCTCGCCCGCCGCCACGGCCGCGACCTCGGGCCGGTTGCTGGTCCACTCCACGCCGGCCGCCGGCCCGATGGTCCTGCCGCCGTCCCCGGTGAGCTGCGCCTGGAGCGTGGTCCGGTCGCCCAGACCGAGGGCGAGCCGCTGCCGGTCCAGGCTCAGCAGGCCGGGCACCACCTGGACGTGCCAGACCACGGGCTCGAAGCCCCGGAGCCGCGCGGTGAGCGTTGTGGTACCCGTGTCGCGCGCCGTCAGGATGCCGGCGGCGGGGTCGAACCCGGCATGGACCGAGTCACCCAGCTCCCAAGCGATCCGCGCCTCCGGGATAGGCGTCGAGTCGGCCGCTTCGGCGACCGCGCTGAACTGCCGTGTCCCCTTGACCGGCACTTGGATTGCGCCGACCACCGGCTTGGGGGACACGACCAGCGTCTGCGGAAGCCGGTGGACCTTCACCGTCGCGCTCCGCTCCTGTCCGAAACCCAGGACCACAATTTCGGTGCGGCCCGGGCCGCGCGCCTGCACCACGCCCGTGGGGCCGACAGCGGCCACAGCGGTGTCGGCCGAGCGCCACTGCAGCCCGGAGGTGAGTTCCCGGTTGTTCTGCGCGGGCACACGCACGTGCAGCGTGTCTGCCTCCTCCGGCGCGAGCACCGCGCCTGAAGCGGTGAGCTCGATCGCCGCCGGCTCCACGGCCACCGGGGCGGTGGCCATGAGGCCGGCCGTGGTCATCGCCTGCACAATGCTCCTGCCCGGGGCCACTCCCAGCACGACGCCATCGGAATCCACGGTCGCGACCTCGGGCTTGAGCGACTTCCAGGTCACATGCCCGAGCGTCGGCGAGACGCTGTCGTCGCTCAGGGCCTGGGGCGTCAGGCGGATGCTTTCGCCCGGCAGCAGGAGCGCGGTGGCGGGATCGAGGGTCAATAGCGTGCCGGCGTCCGACCCCCCGGGCTGGGGAGCGGTGGTGCCCGTGATCAGCACGGCGACCGACGCCCGCCTCCCCTGCAGCCGCGCCTCGACCTTGGCCAGACCCGGCGCGACCCCCTGCACCGCACCCTCACGGGAGACGCGGGCGATCGTGGTATCGGAGCTCCGGAAAGCAAACCGGGCGGACGCGATCAGGTTTCCGTGCTTGTCGTAGGCCGCGGCGAAGATCGGCTGCCGCTCGCCGACTGCCAGCGTCATCGTCTCGGGAGTGACCTGGACTTCGAGGGCGCTCTGCGCGACCGCCGCTCCGGGAATGCCCAGGGCAGCGGCACAGGCCAGTGCGGCAGCCGGCCACACCCGTGGCCGCGGCACGATGCGGTCCGCTTCGAGTCGGGGAGATATCACCGGCAGTTGTGTCCAGAGAGTGGGGGTGTGCCGCAAGCTAAGTATAGCGCACGCCCCGCGCGGTCGCATGGCGACGCGAGGCCCTGGCTGAGCCCGGTCTGCCAGCGTCAGGTGCAAGCCCTTGTGTCACAGTGAGTTGAAGAATGAGCTACCGCCCTATTCGACCCGGGGTCCAATGGCCGCAGGCCGACGACCTCCAGCCGCCGTTCGACGGCGAGCGCATGACGTCCGAGCCTTGCACAAGCCCTGAAGATGTGCAAGTTATATCTGAATCGTGGACCGGCACCTGCGCGCCACGCCAACGGGAGCCGGTTGCGGGTCACTTTCCATCGGAGGGAGCGAAATGGCCGAGCTTCATTATATGGAGATGGGCTGGTCCGGGTCCGGCTGGATGGATCCCCTGCCGATCGAGTATCCTCCCGCCCCGTCCGCACCCCCGGTCGCCCCGTCGCCCGGGGAATCGACGTCCCCGCGGAGCAGCGAATCCGCTGCCAGGCCTCAGCGGGACACCTCGCGTTCCTCCGAACGGACATCGCCCAGGAAGTCGGCCAAGAAGGCGCCCAAGAAGTCGACGAAGAAAGCAGCCCGGAAGACAGCCAAGAAGCCCACGAAGAAGGCTCCGGCGAAGAAGGCCGCCCGGAAGACCGCCAAGCGGCCCGCCAAGGGTGCAAAGAAGATGGCGAAGAAGGCGGCGAAGAAGTCACCCAGAAAAAGCGCGAGGAAGGCCTCCCGGAAAGCCACGAAGCGAGGCGGACGGAGCCGCTGAGCGGACGCGGGCCGACAGCAGCTCCAGCCTAGCCGGCGGGTCTGGTTCGAGCCAGGGCGGCGGCGCAGTTGATCAGCGCGATGTGGGTGAACGCCTGGGGGAAGTTACCCAGGAATTCGCCGGACACCGGGTCGATCTCCTCGGAGTAGAGCCCGACGTGGTTGGCGTGGCGCAACATCCGGCGGAACACCCGCTCAGCCCGCTCGCGCTCACCGATCATCGTCAGCGCCTGTGCCAGCCAGAACGTACAGATCGAGAACGCCCCCTCGTCCCCTTCCAGGCCGTCCGGGTGCCGATAGCGGTAGACGAGTTCCCCATCCGCGCTGGTGAGCTCGCGGGCCACGGCGCGGACGGTGGCGTGCACCCGGGGGTGGTTCCAGGGGAGGAAGCGGACCATGGGAATGGCGAGGGCCGCGGCGTCGAGCGCGTCATCATCGTAGGCCTGGGTAAACGACTGGTGCCGCTCGCTCCAGCCTCGCTCCATGATCTCCGCATGGAGCGCGTCGCGCTCGGCCCGCCAGTCGCCGCCGTTGGACTCCAGCGCGAGTTCGTCCGCCATCCGGATCCCGCGGTCGAGCGCCACCCAGCTCATCACCTTGCTGAAGACGTAGTGGCGGACCTCTCCTCGTACCTCCCAGATGCTCGAGTCGGGAAGGTGCCAGTTCTTGCTGACCCAATCCACCAGGCCCCGCAGCACCCGCCAGGTACCCTCGGTCATCTCGTGGTTGCGCCGCCAGATGTCGGCGGTTTCGAGCACCTCGCCGTAAACGTCGAGCTGCAACTGCCCGACCGCGCCGTTACCCACGCGCACCGGCCGTGAGCCGCGATAGCCGGACAGGTGATCGAGCTGACGCTCGACGAGGTCGCGCCGGCCATCGATGCCGTACATGATCTGCAGGTGACCGCCGCCCTCGTGCCGGGAGATCTTCTTGAGGAAGCGCATGAAGGCGTCGGCCTCGCGCCGGTGCCCCACCGCGTCCAAAGCGGCCAGCGTGAATGCGGCATCGCGCAGCCAGACGAAGCGGTAGTCCCAGTTCCGCATCCCCCCGATCGTCTCCGGCAGTGACGTGGTCGGCGCGGCGATGATCGCGCCGGTCTCGGCGTGGGTGAGCAGCTTGAGCACGAGCGCCGAGCGCTTGACCATCCCGCGGAACGGTCCGGTGTAGCGCACGCCGGCGGCCCAGCGCGCCCAGAACGCGGCGGTGATGTCGAGCTTGCGGGCGCTCTCGTAGCGGTCCACCGGGTGGATATCGTCGTCATCGTACCGCAGCACCATCCAGCGGGCCTCGCCCTTCTCGAGGGTGAACGCCGCCGTGGCGGTGGACTGCTCGACCACCCACTCGAACGGCACCGCGCTGGACAGCGTCAGCACCTGATCGGTCCGATCGGTCGCGAAGAGGCCCGCGCGGAGCGACTCGAGCCGGGTAGTCCGCGCCCCGTACTCGAAGCGCGGCATGAAGGTCATCTGCATCGGCACCTGACCGCGGGTGCAGCGCAGGTGCCGGTGGATCTCGGGGTGCGGACCGGACGGTCGCCCGTCCTCGTCGACCGGCATGAAGTCGGTGACGACGACCACGCCCTTCGGCGCGCGGAACGTCGTCTCGAGGATATTGGTCCGGGGGAGGTAGCGCTGAGTGGAGGTCCACTCGCCGCGGGGGCGGACGGACCAGGTGCCGCCGCGCTCGGGATCGAGCAGCGCGGCGAAGACGCTGCCGCTGTCGAACTGGGGGAGACAGCACCAGTCGATCGCGCCGTCGAGGCCGATCAGGGCGGCGGTGCGCATGTCTCCGATCAGGCCGTAATCGGAGATCGGCTGGGGCCGGGGCGGGGCGAGGCGGGCCTCGGCCGCATCCGAGGGCGATCCGATGCTGACGTCCGTCATCGCCCAAGTATAATGCGGCCTCACGCGGATCTTGCACGGGCCGGGTCGCCGCCCCACCTTGCTACACCCTCTCAACCCGCCCTCACATGAGCCTCGGCCGTTGTCCCGCGTCCGCCACCGCGTCGCTGCTGCTGGCGATCGGCCTGCTCGCGGGCTGCCGCCGCGCGACTACCGACGGCGTGGCCCTCGTCGGCGCGACGCTGATCGACGGAAGCGGTGGACCGGCGCTGCCCGACGCGGCCATCGTGGTGCGGCACGGCCGGATCGAATCGGTCGGCACCCGCGCCGGCTTCCAGCTCCCGCCGCGTACGGCGGAAGTGGAACTCCGCGGACGATGGATCATCCCGGGCCTTATCGACGCGCACGCGCACGTCGAGCCGTGGGCCCTGCCGCGCTACCTGGCGTGGGGGGTGACGACCGTGCGCGATCTGCACGGCAGCCTCGACACCATTCTCAGGCTCCGCGACCGGGTCAATCGCGGCGCCGTGCCCGGGCCGCGGATCTACAGCGCCGGGGCCATGATCGACGGCCTGCCCACCACCTACCCCGATGCGATCGGCGCCAGCAACGCGCGTGAGGCCCGGAAGGCCGTAGACCGCCTGGTCAACTCGGGCGTCGATCTCGTGAAGGTCTATACCCGGATCGATCCGACCCTGCTCCGCGCCGTCGTCGACGAGGCGAAGACCTTCAACCTGCGGGTGGCCGGCCACCTCGGAATGACCAGCGCCGCCGTGGCCGGGGCGGCGGGGATTTCGTCCATCGAGCACCTGAGCGGCGTGCCGGAATCGTGCGTGCCCGATGCGTCGTCCATCATGGCGGCGCACTACCGTGGCTTCTTTCCCGGCTGGACCGCTTTCGAACGGAGCTGGGCCGGGCTCGATTCCGCGGCGCTCGACCGGGTGGCGACCGATCTCGCCCGGGAGCACGTCACCATGGTGCCCACGCTCGTGCTGCACGACACCTTCAGCCGGCTGGATGATCCGGCGATGCTCCAGGACACGATGCTCCGTGCCGTGCCGGCGCTGCAGCAGCAGCGCTGGAACGTGCCGGACATGGTGCGGCGGGCGGGGTGGACGGCCGCGGAGTTCGCGGCATTCCGAGCGGCGCGGCCGCAGCAGGACCTGTTCCTTCGCCGCTTCGCGGCCGCGGGCGGCACGATCGCCGCGGGCACCGACGCTTCCAACCAGATGCTCATCCCAGGCTATAGCGAGCATCGCGAGATGGCGTTGCTGGTGCACGCGGGGTTCTCCCCGCGTGACGCCCTCGCCGCCGCGACCCGGAGCGGGGCGCTGCTCCTCGGCGTCGATTCGCTCGGCATCATCGCCCCGCGGAAGGCGGCCGACCTGGTGGTGCTCACCCGGGATCCGCTCGCCGACATCGGGAATACGCTCGCGATCGACCGCGTCATGTCCCGCGGCGTGCTGTTCTCCGCCGACTCGATCCGTCGGTCATGGTAGGTGCCGGCCTGAGCGCCCGCGCCGCGAGCCCGACGCCGCTCGAACGGCTGGCGCTGTATTTCGCCACCCGCCAGACCCGGCAGGGCGTTCTGGCGCGGCGTGCGCTCGGGGCGGCGACGGCGGAGGACGGCGAGCTGTCGCGCGAACTCGCCAGCGCGATGGCGGCCGAGCTCCGGCCCGACGGCAGCGTAGGCGGAGCGGCCGTGCCCACGATCTGGCGTGCGCACGAGCTGCTCGATCTGGGCCGTCCACCCGATGACCCGGACGTTCGTCTGGCGCTCGACTGGGTGCTGCGGCAACAGGGGGGTGCGGGGGCCTACGGTGAGGGATGCGATCGGGTGCGGCACGCCCAACGGATCTGCGAGCACTGGCTGCGCGGGTTCTTCGCTGCGGCGCCACCGGGCCAGCGTCTCGCGCCGATCACCCTGCCCAACGGCAAGGCGTTTCGCGCGGAGCCGGCGGCGCGGTTCGGCATCAGTTGCCTCGCGCTCAGGGCGGCGCTCCGTGGAGGGCTGGGCGACCGGCCGGCGATCGCGCAGCACCTGGAGAGCCTGCAGCTTCTGGCGGAACAGTGGAGGGACTGGACCGGGTTCTTCCCGCCGGACGTCATCGTGGCCGGATTGCACGCGCTCGCGCTGGGCGGCCCACGGTACCACCCGACCGTGGAGGCGCTGGTCTCGGTCATGACCTCGCACCAGCGGGTGGACGGATACTGGCCCCACGTGGACATGTTTGCCACGCTCGAGGCGCTGCTCGCAACCGGCCTCGCGGGCGCGCGGACTCTCATCCACCGCGCCCTGCCCGCGGTGGCCGAGCGTCAGCGGGCGGATGGCACCTTCGGTACCATGGCGCAGGAGGAGCGCGCCTTGATCGCTGTACGCGCGCTGGTCTGGGTCGGCACCTAGACTACACCCCCCGCCGCCGCGCGGAGCCACCACACGCCCACGGCCAGGCCGGAGAGTCCCACCAGCCGGACCACGCGACGCCCCCAGACGAGGGAGCCCCTCGTCGCCCGGCGCATCAGCCGCGCGGTGATCAGCGCGAAGAGCACCATGGCCAGCGTTACCCCTGCGCCGAAGCAGGTGAGATACCCCACGCCGAGGCCGACCCGGTCCATCATGGTGACCGGCACGAGCGCTACCACGCCGCTGCTGCCGGCCAACCCGTGGAGCAGGCCGACCAGCGTGATCCCGCCATGCTCGTGCGGCTCGCGCGCCGGGGCCGCCGCGCCGTGGGCGTGGGCGTGCGGCGCAGCGCCCCCGTGCAGGTGGAGGTGCGCGTGGCCCCCGTGTTCCTCCCGGGAGTGCAGGTGTAACTTCCGTGCGGAGACGAGGGCCCAGCTCCCCAGCCCGATGAGCATGAGGCCGACGAGCGCCTCGCCCAGGGCATCGTAGCGGGCCGGCCAGCGGAGGCCGGTCGCGAGCAGCAGCCCGCCCGCCGCGAGCACGGCCACGGAATGCCCGATTCCCCACTTGAAGCCGAACCGGACCGCCGCGGCCGATGTCGGCCGCCGGCTGACGAAGGTGGTGACGGCCACCATGTGGTCCACCTCCAGCGCGTGGAGAAAGCCCAGCATGGCGGCCGTGCCGAGGGCGATCGCATCGGTCGACATGGGCAGAATCCTACCACCGTTCACCCGCATTCCCCAACGAGCATGACCGACGCCACGGCGGCCCCGAAGCCCAGACTCCGACTCACCTCGCTCTCCCATGGGGCGGGCTGCGCCTGCAAGCTCGGCTCCGTTGACCTGGCCGAGGTGCTGCGGCATCTGCCGGGCGTGGCCGACCCCCGCGTGTTGGTCGACGCGACGACCCGCGACGATGCGGCCGTCTTCCGGCTGAGCGACGACCGGGCGCTTGTGGCCACCACGGACTTCTTCACTCCCATCGTGGACGACCCGCGCGCCTGGGGCGCGATCGCCGCGGCCAACGCGCTGAGTGACGTGTACGCGATGGGCGGAACGCCGCTCTTCGCGCTCAACCTCGTGGGCTGGCCGCGGGAGAAGGTGCCGTTCGACGTCCTGGGCGAGGTGCTCGCGGGGGCGGCGGAGGTCACCGGCCGCGCGGGCTGCCTCATGCTCGGCGGCCACTCGATCGACGTGCTCGAGCCGCTCTTCGGGCTGGTGGTGATCGGTGAGGTCCACCCCGATCGCGCGCTCACCAATGCCGGCGCCTGCGCCGGCGACCTGCTCGTCCTCACCAAGCCGCTCGGCACCGGCATCCTGTCTACCGCGCTCAAGCGCGACGCCCTGATCGAGGCGGGGATGGCCGACGCGGTCCGCTCCATGACCACGCTCAACGACGGCGCCGCCCGGGCCGCGCTCGCGGTGGGCGTGAGCGCGGCAACGGACGTGACCGGCTTCGGACTGCTCGGCCACCTGGGCAACATCCTCGCGGCGAGCGGCGTCGGGGCCGAGATCGCGTACGAGTCGCTGCCGCTGCTGCCGCACGCGTGGAATCTGGCCAATCGCGGAGTCGTCCCGGGCGGCACCCAGCGCAACCTGATGGCGGCGGATGCGCAGGTCGAGTGGGCAGACGACCTGGCACCGGCGGACCGGGTGTTGTGCGTCGATGCGCAGACCTCGGGCGGCCTGCTGCTGGCGGTGCCGCGCGAGAACGAGGCGGCGCTGCTCACCGCCCTGCGCGCCGAGCAGACGCCGGCGGCCGCCGTGATCGGACGGGTGACGCCGGGGCCGGCGGGCCGCATTCGCGTGCTGAGGAATTTCGCGTGAGCTCGAGCCCCGTTTTCGACGCACTCCCCGACACTCTGCCCGATGCCCCCCCTTCGCTGGACCGCTGACCGCATGGACCAGCTCGAGCACGCCGCCCGCCGGGGGCAGCGGGTTGCGCTCTCGCGGCGCGGCACCGAGTACGTCATCGTCGCCCTGCGGGTCACGAACGAGGACCGGCACGACGTGCTGATCGGGCGGCTCCCGATGACGGGCGAGGAGCTGACGTTCCGGCTGGATCAGATCGACAGCTTTCAGGTGGTCGGATGAGCGGCGTCGCCGTCCTCCACCTCGACGAGAGCTGTCTGGGTAACGGGCGCGAGGGGGAGAATCCCGGCGGCAGCGGTGGACTCGTCGAGGCGCGGAGCGGCCGGGGCCGGGTCGAGCGGCGCGATTTCTATATCAGCTCGCCCGCCACGACCAACAACCGCATGGCGCTGAGCGGCGCGATCGCGGCGCTGCAGCTCCTGGCCAAGAAGGGATCGCGGCTCGGGGTCCTGATCGTCTCCGATTCGCAGTACCTGGTGAAGGGCATGAGGGAGTGGGTCTCCGCCTGGGCCGCGCGGGGATGGAGCCGGAAGCAGGGTCCGATCGAGAACCTCGAGCTGTGGAAGGCGTTGCTCGCGTCCGCTCGGCTGCACGATGTGCAGTGGACCTGGGTGCGCGGCCACCAGGGGCACGCCAAGAACGAGTACGCCAACGATCTTGCGGTCCTGGCGGCAAAGGAGCAGCGGACGTCGGAGGGGATGGTGGAATCGGAGTTCGAGCCCTGGCTGGAGGCCAGGCGGAAGAAGGGTTCGTACCTGGCCTATGATCCTGACGAGGCCTTCGCGGCCCTCGAGCGGCGCGTGTCCGCGGGCGAGGCCTTTCCGCTGGCGGACCCGGTTCCGTGACCTCCGTCCAGGGGGCTCGCCCGTGACGGATCTCGAGCGGTTCTTCCGGCGGCTCGTCGTCACCCTCGCGGCGACCGACCCGGCTCGCCTCCACCAGCCGCTCCCGCTCAAGGCGATCCACGAGTCCATCCTCCCCTACCGCTCCCATCGCCGGGCACTCGGGCTGGAGAGCAGCGAGGACTACGAACTGGTGCTCCTGCGTCTGTGCGCCGGCGAAGGCGGCCTTGCCCGCACGGAGCCGGAGGAGGTGCGCGCGCGGTTCGCCGAGGAGCTCAGGAATCCCAGCCCGGACCTCGCGGTTCTGCACCAGTACGAGAATGTCCTCGTGTCCCTTCGGTCCGCCCCGCTCGCCCAGGCGCTCGAGCCGGTGCCCGATCCCGACCTGCCGTACGCTCCACCAGCGCCGCCGCCGCTCGCAGGCATCGCCGAGCCGGCCCTCGACCTTCCCGCGCCCGACCCGTCCGTGATCGACGCGGCAGTGGATTTCGACATGGCGGATTCGCTGGAGGTACCTTCCGGGGAGCCGCGATGCCTGCACTGCGGGGGCGGGCTTCCCACCGACCGCCCGGCGCGATTCTGCCCCCGCTGCGGGCAGCGCCAGGCGCCCCCCGAGTGCCCACGCTGTCACAGCGAGGTGGAGGCCGGCTGGCGCCACTGCGTGAACTGCGGGACGGCGCTGGGCGGACGGTAGGAGGCAGCCATGTCCTGGGATGCCACGCTACGGCCGCAGGACGTGCTCGCGGTCATCATGGGCGGGGGCGCGGGAACACGCCTTTTCCCGCTCACGAAGGACCGCGCCAAGCCCGCCGTCCCGCTGGCCGGAAAATACCGGCTGGTGGACATCCCCATCAGCAACTGCCTCAACTCCGACCTCCGCCGGATTTTCCTCCTCACCCAGTTCAACAGCGGCTCGCTGCATCGGCACATCCAGGAGAGCTACCGGTTCGACACCTTCTCCGCCGGGTTCGTGGAGATTCTCGCTGCCGAGCAGCGGCCGGGCCGCACCGACTGGTATCAGGGCACCGCCGACGCCGTACGGCAGAACCTGCTCCACCTCAATTCCTATCCCCACCGCCTGGTGCTCATCCTCTCGGGCGACCAGCTCTTCCGGCTCGACTGCCGGGCACTGCTCCAGCGCCACGTCGCGAGCGGGGCGGCGGTGACCGTGGCGACCACGCCGGTTCGCGCGGAGGCGGCGGGCGCGTTCGGCATCATGGAGGTGGAGGAGAGCGGTCGGATCACGCGATTCGTGGAAAAGCCGAAGGACCCCGCCGTACAGGCCACACTGCGCGGCTATCCCGACGCCCTCCAGGCCTCGATGGGGATCTACGTCTTCGACCGGGACATGCTGGCCGACGCGCTGGCCGGGAGTGAGGTCGACTTCGGGAAGCACGTCATCCCGCGCCTCATCGAGACCGGGCGGGTGCACGCCTTTCCCCACGAGGGCTACTGGGAGGACATCGGGACGATCCGCGCGTTCTACGAAGCCAATCTCGAGCTCTGCGAGCCGCTGCCGCGGTTCAACTTCTATGACTCGAGCGCGCCGATCTTCACCCACGCGCGCTACCTCCCGGCGACCAAGATCATCAAATGCCAGATCGAGCGCTCGGTCATCGCCGATGGCTGTATCATCAACGACGCCCTCATCGACCACTCGCTGCTCGGCATCCGCAGCCGGATCCAGGCCGGGGCCACGATTCGCGACAGCCTCATCATGGGCCAGGACTATTACGACAGCCCCGAGCGGGTTCCGGTGCCGGGGGCGCCGATGATGGGGATCGGTCACGGCACCTGGATCGAGCGTACCATCGTGGACAAGAACGCACGGATCGGCGACGAGGTCCGCATCACTCCCTACGACAAGCCTGCCTATCTCGACGGTCCCAACTACTATGTCCGCGACGGGATCGTCATCATCCCCAAGAACGCGGTCGTCATGAGCGGCACGGTCATCTGACCGTCAGGCCCGACGGGGAGCCCGGTTTCCTTGAAGTGCGTCTCCGGCGCGGGCATATTCACCATAGAATGTGCCGCGCCTGTCCCCCCTCCCGGAGTTCCCCCGCGTGACCTCGGCCGGCCGCGACCTCGGCCTCGTCTTCCTCTCGGGCGCGCGCACCGGTTTCGGCGCGTTCGGAGGCGCGCTGAGGGATCTGTCCGCGACCGAGCTTGGCGCGGCCGCCGCCCGGGCGGCGCTGGAGCGCTCGGGGCTCGAGCACGCCGCCGTCGATCATGTCATTTTCGGCAACGTCCTCCAGACCAGCGCGGACGCCCCCTATCTGGCCCGTCACGTCGGGTTGCGCGCCGGGCTGCCCGCCGAGACGCCCGCGCTCACCGTCAACCGGCTGTGCGGTTCGGGGTTCGAAGCCGTCATCCAGGGCGCGCGGCAGATCCTGCTCGGCGAATCGCGCGTGGTGCTCGCGGGGGGTACGGAGTCAATGAGCCAGGCGCCGCACGTGGTGCGTGGCGCACGCTGGGGCCTCAGGCTGGGACCGACGGCCCCGTTCGAGGACACCCTGTGGGAGGCGCTGCGCGATTCGTACTGTGGGCTCTCGATGGCGGAGACGGCGGAACGGCTGGCCGAGCAGCACCGGATCGGCCGTGAGGCGGTGGACTGCTACGCCGCCCGGAGCCAGATGCGCGCGAAGGCCGGGTGGGATGCAGGCGCGTTCGCCGACGAGATTGTCCCGGTCATGCGCAAGGACCCCAAGACGCGCCAGGAGGTGGCGTGGGCGGCGGACGAGCACATGCGTCCGGACACCACGGTCGAGGCGCTGGCCAAGCTGCCGCCCTATTTCCGGAAGGACGGCGTCGTTACGGCCGGGAACGCCTCGGGGATCTGCGACGGGGCGGCCGCGCTCGTCGTAGCGAGTGAGGATTTCGCGCGGGAGCGCGGGCTTCGGCCGATCGGCCGGCTGGTTGGGTGGGGCATCGCCGGCGTGGACCCGGCGATCATGGGCATCGGCCCGGTCCCGGCCTCGCGCCGGGCGCTTGCCGCGGCGGGGCTCGCGCTGGCCGACATGGACCTGGTCGAGATCAACGAAGCGTTCGCGGCCCAGTACCTGGCTGTCGAACAGGAGCTGGGGCTCGACCGCGAGCGCACCAACGTGGACGGTGGGGCCGTGGCGCTGGGCCACCCGCTCGGGGCGACCGGCGCGCGCCTCACCCTGCACCTGCTCTGCGCCCTGCGTCGCCGCCGCGGCCGGTACGGCCTGGCCGCCGCCTGCATCGGCGGCGGGCAGGGTGCGGCCGTCGTGGTCGAAGCCTTGGCCGCCTGAGCAACGAATCGAGGAACGAATCATGGACCTGCTGCTGCCACTCCTGCTCGCTGCCGTTCTCTATTCGTTCGCGAGCTTGCGCGTCATCCGGCAGTACGAGCGCGCCGTGGCCTTCTTTCTCGGGCGCTACTGGGGCACCAAGGGGCCAGGAATGATTTTCCTGCCCGCCGGCTTCGCCGCGCAGAAGCGGGTCTCGCTCCGCATCATGGCGCTGGACATCCCGCCGCAGGACGTGATCACCCGCGACAACGTCTCGGTCAAGGTCAACGCCGTGCTCTACATGCGGGTGTCCGACCCGGCCAAGGCCATCATCGAGATCGAAGACTACATGTACGCCACCAGCCAGCTCGCGCAGACCACCCTTCGTTCGGTCCTGGGCGAGGTGGAGCTCGACGAGCTGCTGTCCGATCGCGAAAAGATCAACGCGGTGCTCAAGAAGATCATCGACGAACGGACGGAGGCCTGGGGCATCGAGGTCTCCGCGGTCGAGGTCAAGGACGTGGACCTTCCCGACCAGATGAAGCGGGCGATGGCCCGCCAGGCGGAGGCGGAGCGCGAGCGCCGGGCCAAGGTCATCGCGGCCCAGGGAGAGCTCCAGGCGTCGGAGACACTGGCGGAGGCTGCCCGGAACCTCGCCGTCGAGCCGAGCGCCATCCAGCTCCGCTACCTCCAGACGGTCACCGAGATCGCGGCGGAGAACAATTCCACGACGATCTTCCCGATCCCGATCGAGCTGTTCCGGCCCTTCCTGCAGGCCCAGGCGCAGGCCCAGGCGCAGTCGGCTCGGCCGGCCCTGGCGCCCGGGGCGGAGGCGCCGGGCACTGCGCTCCCCGCGGCCGACCTCTCCGCCCTCATGTCCTCACTCCGGCTGAACGCGGCCCGAACGCCCGCGCAGGAGTAGCATGAGCGACGGCACCCCGGCCCGGCTCGATCGGGCGGCGCTCGAGCGGATCATCCAGCGCGCAGCCGAACTGCAGACGGCGGAGCACGGCCCGGGCGAGGAGCTGACCCCCGACCAGGTCCTCGCGCTCGGCCGCGAGGTGGGGATTCCAGGCCGCTACCTCCAGCAGGCAATGCTGGAGGAGCGCACCCGGCTGGTCACGGTCCAGCCGACAGGAGCGTGGGAGCGCATCGCGGGTCCCGCGCGTGCCACCGCCCAGCGTGCCGTCCCGGGGACGGTCGCGGAAGTCGAGAGTGCGCTGGCGGCGTGGATGGAGGAAAAGGAGCTGCTCTGCGTGCAGCGCCGTCAGCCCGGCCGGATCACCTGGGAGCCGCTCGGCGGGATGCCTGCGGCGCTCCGCCGCTCCGCCGCGGCGTTCAACCGCGGCAGTGCGGCGATGATGCTCGCGCGATCGGACACGGTGTCGGCGACGATCCTCGCGCTCGAGCCGGGCTGGTGTCACGTGACGCTCGTGGCGGAGTCGCGCCGGGCGCGGGCGGAGTACGTCGGGGGCGGGGCCGCGCTCGCGGGGGCGGGCGTGCTCGGCGCCGGCCTGATGGCGGTACTGGGCGCGCTCCTGCCCGTAATGCTCATCCCCATTCCGGTCGCGCTGGGCCTGGGGTACGGGATGGCGCGCCAGTATCGGCCGGCGCTGGCCAGAATCCAGCTCGGCCTCGAGCGCGCGCTCGACCAGCTCGAACAGGGCGGGCCACCGGCCGAGCGCCGGTTGCCGCGGCGTACGGGGCTGATCGGCATGCTCGCGGAGGAGATCCGGCGGTCCCTGCGGTAGCCGGCTACCGCCGCCACACCGGCGGCACTGGAGAGCCACTCGTGCCGGAAATCCTCCGCGTGGGACTCCTGGGGTGCGGACTGATGGGCAGCGGCATCGCCCAGGCTGCCGCGACGGCCGGATTCAGCACGCTGGTGCGTGACGTCGAAGACGGGCTCCTCGCCCGTGGCGAGGACGCGATCCAGCGGTCGCTGGGCAAGCTGGTCGAAAAAGGCAAGCTCGACCCCGTTTCGAGCCGGAGGGCCCTCGAGCGGCTCACCTTCACCACCGAGCTCGGCGCCCTCGCCGAGTGCGACCTGATCATCGAGGCGATCACCGAGGATATCGGGCTCAAGAACGAGCTGTGGCGCGCCCTGGACGACCTCTCCCCCGCGGAGACGATCTTCGCGTCCAACACCTCGAGCCTCTCGATCGGCGCTATGGCGGCCGCCACCCGGCGCCCCGACCGCTTCGTCGGCCTCCATTTCTTCAACCCGGTGCCGCTCATGCCCCTGGTGGAGGTCGTACGCGCGGTCACCACCTCGCCCGAGGTGTTCGAGCGTGCCATGGGGTTCGCGCGCCGGCTCGGGAAGGAGCCGATCGCGGCGCGCGATCGCTCGGGGTTCGTGGTAAACCGGTTGCTGGTGCCGTTTCTGCTGGATGCCGTGCGGGCACTGGAACAGGGCGTAGCGTCCGCAGCCGATATCGATCGGGGCATGCATCTCGGCTGCGGGCATCCGATGGGGCCGCTGCTGCTGCTGGACTTCGTGGGGCTCGACACGGTGAACCGTATCGCGGAGATCATGTTTGACGAGTACCGCGAGGCACGCTACGCCCCGCCGCCACTCCTCAGGCGCCTGGTGGCAGCCGGGTTTCATGGCCGGAAATCGGGCCGGGGGTTTTATGATTATGCGTCCGACCCCCCGGCGCCCATCGACCCCGGCCTCTGAGGAGACCCGATGTTCGGCTACGACTGGCCGCGGCTGCACGCGGCGCTGAACGACCTGCCCGCCGCGCTGCTCCTGGTGGCGGTGTTGTTCGACCTGGCGAGTGCCCTGGCGCGCCGGCCCGCGCTCCGGGTCATCGGGTTCGCCACGATGCTGGCCGGCGCGGTCGGCGGGGTCCTCGCGGTCGTCTCCGGGCTGCAGGCCGAGGAGCACATCGCGCATGGCGAGGCGGTGCACCGGATCATGGAAACCCACGAGACGCTTGCGCTGATTACGCTGGGCATCTTCGCGGTGCTGGCACTCTGGCGGGTGTTCCGGGAGAAGCGGATGGGGGGGGCCGAGCGCGGCGTCACGCTCGCGCTCTCAGTGATCGGGTTGGGCGTGCTCATCGCGACGGCGGCCCTGGGGGGGCGCATGGTCTTCGAGCATGCGGCGGGGATCCCGACCCAGGTGCTGCAGGAGGAGATGCACGAGCGAGCGGAGGGCCACCATCACCATGGGGGCGAAGCAGACGAGCCGGACCACGATCACGCCGCGCCTGCGCCCACGCCGAGCGAGTCGACCATCGCCCCGGATTCCGCGCCCGCCCCTCACACCCACACGCACGCGCCCGGCACACCGCCGCACCAGGACTGACGCCATGCGTGCCGCTGACGCGGGGTGGTTGGTCGCGGCGGGGCTCGTGGCCTGTCAGCCGCTCACCACCCGGCCGCCCTACCCGCCGGTACCGGAGGCCGCCACGACGGAAGTCCGCCTGGTGCCGCGGGAGGCGACCCGCCTCCTGGCCGTGGCGCTCCAGCGGGACTCGATCCGGCCGACCCGCGTCGAGCTGCGCGATGCGTGGCTCGAGACCAGTTGGTTCGATACGGCAACCGGCAGGCGCACCAGCCACCGGCGCGTTGGCCCGGGCGTGGTGCGCGTCCTCGCGTGGGCCGACCCCAGCCGTCCGGGGTTCAGCAAGATCACCCTCGAGACCACATACCGGCCGGTGGCCGACCCGTCGCTCCCGGACCGCGAGCTGGATCGCCAGGTGCCGCGGGACCATCCGGTGGCGGTGAAGATGCGGGCGGCACTGGCGAGTCTGGTGAAGCAGTACGGCGGCCCGCCGGCCCCCTCGTCGGAGCCACGCGCGGCGCCGGAAGCGGACGGGGAGTCCGGCGCGCCGCCGGAAGAGGAGTCACCGGCGGATGAAGCGCCCCCGACGGAGCAGGAGGTGCCCTGAAGGGAGCCGCTTCAGACCACGTACGCCTGCACCCACTCCTCGAGCTTCCCGAGATTCAGCACCGCGTCCTTGCACGGCCCCGAAGGCAGCGTCATCGTGAGGCCAAGGACGGGAATCTTCCCCGCCACGTCGTGCAGCCCGCTCACCATGTCCCGCTCGCATGCCACCGCCACCACCGCGCGCGGCCGGCGCTCCCGGATGACCCGGCGCGCGAGCTGCCCGCGCGTGGCCACGAACACGGGGACACCATACTTGCCGGCGATCCCCAGCACGCCGTCCAGCGTGTCCTTCGAGAGGCAGCGGGGGATCAGCAGCAGCAGCTCGCCCTTGCCGACCTTCCGCCCGCGGAGCAGCGCCAGGGTGTTGTACACCTTCACGGATGCGTTCTCGACCCAGTCCCTGCGGCCGAACCGCCCCGCCACCCGCGACGTGAGCCGCATCAGCCGGAGAAAGGGCCCGCGCTCGGCGAGGCGCTCGGGCAGCAGCGCTCGGCCGGAGAAGTATGAGAGGAGGAGCATGCCCCACCACACGGCCAGCACGAGCGCGAGCAGGAGGAGCGCCGTCCAGAGCGCGCGCGGAAGCCAGGAAGCCAGGCCGGCGAGACGGGGAGCAAAGAGAAAGAGCCCGGCCGCGACTGCTCCGAGGCCGAGCACGATCGCCAGCGCGGACCAGAGAAAGAACAGCGTCGGAGAGGAATCGTAGTTCCCCTGGTTCGGCAGCGGCCGACCGTCCCACTCGTCCCACTCATGGCCGAGCCGGCGGTCCACGTCGATGTGGATGAGCTGCGCGCGGGAGCTGTCCGACATACCGGCACAAGATAGTTACCTTTGGCCCATGCTGCCTCCCCCGCCGATCCGGGGCCTCTTTCGAACCGACCATCGCGCGCGTGCCGCCTACGCCGAAGGCGCCGGGATCTTCCGGATCCTTCCGGCGGCGGTGTGCGTACCGCGGGATCGCGAAGACGTCGCGTCGCTCGCCCACTGGGCGTCGGCGCACCGCGTGGCGCTCGTGCCGCGCGGCGCCGGCAGCGCGATGGGGGGCGGCAACGTGGGAGACGGGATCGTGGTCGACCTCACCGCCCTGCCCCGGCAGCTGGTGGTGGACGGGCCGAGTCGCCGCGCGCGGGCCAGCGCGAGCGTCACCCTGGCGGAGCTCAACATCGCCTCGGATCGCGCGGGACTGCGCCTGCCGCCCGATCCCTCGAGCGGCCGCTGGGCCACGCTCGGCGGCATGCTCTCCACCAACGCGGCGGGCGCGCGCACGGTGCGGTACGGCAGCGTTCGCCCGTGGGTCGAGGCAGTGGAGCTCGTCACCGCCGACGGCCAGGTGACCGAGCTCCGCCGCGGCCGGCCGGCCGAGCCCCGCGCGCTCGCCCTCGATCGGTTCGAGGCGGACGCCGCGCCCGCGATCCGCGCCGCCGCCGAGCTCGTGCGCGCCCGGTTCCCGCGCACCCGCAAGAACGCTTCGGGTTACGCGCTGGACGCCTGGCTCGCATCGGGCGATCTGGTCGATCTCGTGATCGGCGCTGAAGGCACGCTCGGCCTCGTCACCGCGGCCGAGTGGCGGCTCGACCCGCTGCCCGCGGCCCGGGCGGGGCTCCGCGTCGCGCTTCCGACGCTCGATGTTCTGGGCGATGCCGTGGCCGCGCTGCTGGAGCACGAGCCGTCCGCCGTCGAGCTGCTCGACCGCACCTTCCTCGAGCTGGTCGGCGAGACTGGCGCCGAGGCGGTGCTGCTGGTCGAGCTGGAGCGGGACGAACCGGCCGCCGTCCGCTCGGCGGTCCAGCGAGCGGCGCACGCCGTGGCGCCCTGGGCCACGGGCGTGGACACCGGGCTCACGCCGGCCGCGGCCGAGCGCCTCTGGGCGCTACGCCACGCGGCGAGCCCGATCCTGGCGGGCCTGCCCGAGACACGCCGCTCCCTGCAGGTCATCGAGGACGGCTGCGTGCCGCTGCCGAGGATGGGCGAGTACATTCGGGTGATCCGCGAGGCGGCGGCGGCGCGGGAGCTCGCGGTGGTGATCTTCGGTCACGCGGGCGACGGCCACATCCACGTAAACCTCCTGCCGGAGATCGGTCGCCGGGGGTGGGAAGAAGCCGTGGCCGGGCTGCTCGATGTGGTCACCGACGCGCTGGTCCGGCTCGGCGGCACGCCGTCGGGGGAACACGGCGACGGCCGACTCCGGGCCGGCCTCCTCTCGCGGATCTACGGGCCGGAGATCCTCCGGCTCTTCGAGAGCCTCAAGCACGCCTTCGACCCGCTCGGCATTCTCAATCCCGGCGTTATTCTTCCTTCCGGCGAGCCGCCGGTGAGCCGCCTCAAGCTGGGCGACCATGCCCTCGCGCTCCCGGACGATATCGCGCGCGGGCTCCGGTGGATCGAACAGCGCGGCGGCTATGCGCGGAACCGGCTGGAGCTGGCGGGCGAACCAACCGTCGTGAGTCGGAAGTCGTGAGTCGACGGGCGTGGAGCCCACGGCCCGATCTGCGACCCGCGACTCACGACTCACGACTCACCACCCCAGATCCCCATGGACATCATCCGCGAGCCCCGAGTCACCCTCATCGCGCGCCCACAGTTTCTCGAGCCCAGCCACCTGCCGATCCAGTGGAAGGGCGAGGCGAGTGATGGCGAGCGAATCGCCGAGTTCGCCGGGCGGCTCTGCTACATGAGCCAGCACAACCCCGCCGGCCGCACCACGGGCGAGTACCTGCGGAACATCCTCAAGCAGGGCCACGGCTCGGTGTTCGAGCACGCGACGTACGTGATGCTCATCGAGGGCATATCGCGGAGCTGCAGCCACGAGCTGGTGCGGCACCGGGCCGGCTGGGGCTTCTCCCAGCTCTCCCAGCGCTACGTGGACGAGTCCCACGCCGCGTTCGTGATGCCGCCCGCCATCCTCGGTGACGCCGAGCTGGAGGCCGAGTGGACTCGGCAGGTCCAGGCGGCCCAGGCGGCTTACGTGGCGGCGGTGGAGCACCTGATGACCCGCTACGAGTGGGTGGAACACACGGTGCACCGCCGGAAGATGGCACGCGAAGCGGCGCGTAGCGTCCTCCCCAACGCCACCGAGGTGAAGATCGTGGCCAGTGCCAACGTCCGCGCCTGGCGCACCATGCTCGAGCTTCGCCTGGGCGAAGGTGCCGAGCTGGAGATTCGCCGGATGGCCGTCGCCTGCCTCCGCGTGCTCCAGCGCGAGGCGCCGTCGCTGTTCGACGACGTGCAGATCTTTCGCTCGACCGACGGCAGCGAGGCGGGACGCGTCGGCTATCACAAGGTCTAGTCACGGGTCGTGAGTCACGAGTCACGAGTCACGAGCCATGACTTTCTCCCCAAAAACTATTGTGCTCCCGAAACCTTTTCCTTACTTTAGTTTCGTCGAAGCACCTAACTCGTCGCGGCTCGTCTCTCGTGGACGGCCTTTTTTGTAGAGGGGCGCTCTTGGCAGTTCGGATCGGACTCGCCTTCAATCTCAAGCCAGATGCACCGGCGGATGCAGCGGCCGGGGCCACGACCGACTCCCCTTCTCCGGACGAGCCCGACAGGCGGGCCCTCCGCGACGACCTCCCCCAACCCGATCTCTACGCCGAGTGGGACGAGCCCGCCACCATCGATGCGGTGGAGCGAGCGCTGAGCACTGTCGGCCGGGTCTACCGCCTCGAAGCCAACGCGAGCTTTCCCGCCCGTCTCGCGCTCACCCGGCCCGATTTCGTCTTCAACATCGCCGAGGGTCTCTACGGCCCGAACCGCGAGGGGCACGTCCCCGCCATCTGCGAGTTTCTCGGCGTTCCATGCCACGCGTCCGATCCGCTGACGCTCGGCCTCAGCCTCGACAAGCGGCGCGCCAAGGAAGTGATGACGTACCACGGCGTGCCCACGGCGCCGTTCGTCCTCGCCCGGAGTCCCGACGACGCGCGAAAGGTCCAGCTCCCCTTTCCGCTCTTCGTCAAGCCGGCCTTCGAGGGCTCGGGCAAGGGCGTCAGCGTCCGGAGCGTCTGCAAGACCCGCAGCCAGCTCGTGAAGCAGGTCTCGAAGCTGCTTGCCACCTATGCCGAGCCCGTGCTCATCGAGACCTACCTCGCGGGGCCCGAGTTCACGGTCGCGGTGATCGGCAACGGCAGCGAGGCGCGCTGCCTGCCCATCGTCGGCATGGACTTTGAAACGCTGCCGAAGGGTGCACCGCCGATCTACGGCTACGAAGCCAAGTGGCTGTGGGACTCGCCGAGTCATCCGCTGGAGATTTTCGACTGCCCGGCCAGGATCCCCGACGCGCTGGCCGAGGATGTTCGCGCTGCCGCGCTGGCGGCGTATCACGCGCTGGACTGCCGCGACTGGTGCCGCATCGATATCCGCTGCGATGCAGCCAATCGCCCCATGGTCGTCGAATTGAATCCGCTCCCGGGCATTTTGCCCGACCCGCGGGACAATTCCTGCTTCCCAAAGGCCGCGCGGGCCGCCGGGATGAGCTACGACGAGCTGATCCGCACCGTGGCCGATATCGCCTGGCGCCGGATCAGCGGCCGTTCCCTTCTGGCGGAGGTGGCGTGATGAAAGTGGCGATCCTGTTCGATGCCGGCAGCGACGAGTGGAGCCCGCAGGATGTGGCGGCGGTCGTGGGCAATGTCCACGAGGTCCGCGCCGTCCTCCGGCGGCGAGGGCACGAGGTCGAACTGCTCCCCGTCCGCCTGGGCGATTTCCGCTGGCTCAGCCGGGTCCGCCGGGTCGATCTCGTTTTCAATCTCTGCGAGGGGATCAACGGCCACGCCCGGTACGAAGACCTGGTCGTCGGCACGCTCGAGCTCGCAGGGGTCGCGTTCACGGGGTGCCGCACCTGGCCCACCACCATCTGCCACCGGAAGCACGTCGCCAACACGCTGCTCTCGGCGGCCGGGCTCCCGGTCCCGGCGTTCATGCTGGCGCAGGCCAACAAGACCCCGGCCGAATTCCCGCTCCCGGCCATCGTGAAGCCCTCGGCCGAGGACGCGAGCGTCGGGATCGACAACGGCGCGGTGTGCACCTCCAAGCGGGCGCTCAAGAAGCGGGTCGCCCTCATGCTCGAGCAATTCGACGAGGTGCTGGTGCAGGAGTACGTGGCCGGCCGGGAGTTCAACGTGGGCTTCGTCGGCAAGCGGATGCTGCCGGTGGCCGAGATCCGCTTCGACGGCATGCCCGATGGCACGTGGCCCATCGTGAGCTACGCCGCCAAGTGGATTCCGGGAAGCCCCGAGGACGAAGGTACCGTGCCCATCTGCCCCGCCGAGGTGCCGGACGAGCTCGCCGCCCGCATCGGCGAGGTGGCGCGGCAGGCGTGGCTCCACATGGCGGGCGGCGAGGGGTATGGACGGGTGGACCTCCGGGTCAACGAGGACGGCCAGCCGTACGTGCTCGAGGTAAACCCCTGCCCTGACCTCTCGAGCAACGCCGGCCTGGCCCGCATGGGCCGAGCTTTCGGCTGGAGTTACGACGACCTCGTCATGCAGATCGTGGACGAGGCCCTCATGCGCTCCCAGAGCCACAGCGCCGCCGCCGCCCTGGTCAGCGGGGTGTCGGCCGCGTGAGCGGCACGCTCACCCTGGCGTCGCTCCGGAACCTCACCTCGGCCGACCGCGGCCGCATCGAGGAGATCAGCCGTGCCGTCGGGCTCTTCCGCGAAGACGAGATCGCGGTGGCCCTGGAAGTGTTCGACGGCGCCGTGGCCGGTTCGCCCGACTACCTGGCACTCGGCGCCGAGCACGACGGCCGCCTCGCCGGCTGGATCTGCTGGGGTCCCACCCCCTGCACCCTCGGCACCTACGATCTCTACTGGATGGCGGTCGATCCGACGCTCCACGGCGCCGGGATCGGCTCCGCCATGGTGCGGGCCATGGAGCGCCGGCTTGCCGGCGCGGCCCGGCTCATCGTCGTGGAAACGGCCGGCCGGCCGGAGTACGCGCCCACCCGCGCCTTCTACCAAGCCCGCGGGTACCGGTTCGCGTCCCGCATCCCCGATTTTTACGCGCCGGGGGATGATCAGGTGGTGTTTGTGAAGGTCGTGAGTCGTGAGTCATGAGTCGTGAGCCGCTTGCGGGCGAGCTGAGACCCATGACCCACGACGCACGACGCACGACTTACGACTGAACGGGGTGCCCCCCATGGAAACCTGGCAGGAAGTTCTCAAGACCAACTCGATCCGGTCGCTCGAGGCCCTCGCAACCAAATTCGGCCCCGAGCACTTTCCCGACCTCGACCGCCTCCGGCAGGCCGCGGAGAACTTCGAGTTCCGGATCTCACCGGCCATGGTCGACCTGATCAAGTCTCCCGATGATCCGATCTGGCGGCAGTACGTCCCCACGGTGGACGAGCTCGATGTCGTGGATGGCATTGTGGACTCGCTCAACGAGGATGCCGACAGCCCCGTCCCCAACATCACGCACCGCTATCCCGACCGGGCACTGTTCCTCGTGAGTCCGGTGTGCGCCAGCTATTGCCGCTTCTGCACCCGGCGCCGGAAGGTGGGCGATCCCGAGAAGATCCCGATGTCCCAGTTCGAGAGTGCTTTCCAGTACCTCGAGCAGCACACCGAGATCCGGGACGTCATCATGTCGGGCGGTGATCCGCTGCTCCTCAACGACCGCCGGCTCGAGGCCATCCTCACCCGGCTCCGCGCCATCCCGCACCTCGAGATCATCCGGATCGGGAGCCGGGTGCCCTGCCATCTGCCCGAGCGCATCACGCCCGAGCTCTGCGCCATGCTGAAGCGGTTCCACCCGCTCTTCATCAACACGCACTTCAACCACCCCGACGAGCTCACCCCGGCCGCGGTCGAGGGGCTCGGCATGCTGGCCGACGCCGGGATCCCGATGGGTTGCCAGACAGTACTGCTCAAGGGCGTGAACGACGACCCGGCCGTCATGAAGCTGCTGATGCAGCGGCTGCTGATGGCGCGGGTAAGGCCCTACTACATCTATATGGCCGACCAGGTCGCCGGTGCGGAGCATTTCCGGACCAGCATCCAGGCCGGGATCAAGATCATGGAGGCGCTCCGGGGCTGGACCAGCGGCCTGGCCAACCCGTACTTCGTCATCGACGCGCCGGGCGGCGGCGGCAAGATCCCGCTGCTCCCGGAGTACGTGGTGAGCATGAGCGACGAGGAGGTCGTGTTGCGGAACTTCCGCGGGCAGCAGTACGTGTACCGGCAGCCGCGGGAGGAGGCGGGGGTGATGACCCTCGAGAAGGAGCGGAAGCGGGCGCCGCGGCCGAGGCGGAAGACAGCCTGAGGCCGGAGGTCACGCCGCAGGACGGCAGCCGTCCTCGCCGTCGGCATCCAGCGAACGGAGGAAGCCCTCGTACACGTCCTCCCGCCACCAGTGCCGGGAGTCGGCCATGCGCGCTAGGGCCTCCTCCCTCGGCATCGCCGGTCGATAGCTCCGGGTGGTGGTGAGCGCGTCGTAGACGTCCACGATGCAGATGACCTGGGCGCTGAGCGGGATCTCGTCGCCCCGGAGCCGGTCCGGGTAGCCGCTCCCGTCGTACTTCTCGTGATGCCAGCGGATGATCGGCTTGATGTCCCAGGGAAACTCGACCGTGGCGAGCATCTCGACCCCCCAGACCGGATGCATCTGGATCACCCCGAACTCCTCGTTCGTCAGCTTCCCGGGCTTGTTCAGGATCTCGTGCGGGACCTTAACCTTGCCGAGGTCGTGCAGGTAGGCGCCGAGCCGGATGGTCGTCTGCTGGACTTCGTCCAGGGCCAGTTCCCGGGCCACCCCCACCGCGTACCCCGCCACCCGCTCGCAGTGCCCGAACGTGTAGCTGTCCGACGATTCGATCGACTGACCCCAATCGCGCACCACGGCGAAATAGGTGTCCTCCAGCCGGTGCACCTTGGTGGACACGTCCACCAGGTCTACCCGTGCGTCCAGCCGCCCGAACAGGCGGTGGGCGGCGTTGAGCAGGGTCAACGCCTCCTGGTTCCTGCCCATCGCCTGATAGAGTAGCGCCAGCTCGCGCGAGGCCTCGGCCTCGCTCAGCACCGAGCCGGTGCTCACCGCCAGCTCGACCGCGGACCGGAGCCGGGCCTCGGCCAGCGCGTGCCGGCCGGTTTCCCGGTAGGTCCGGCCGATGACCTTGTAGGCGTCGGCCTTGTCAAGCTTGGAGCCGAGCCGGTCGAAGATGCTCAGGGCGGCTTCCGCATTCTGCCGGGCGAGCTCGTAGCGCTGGCGCGCGAGGTGGACCTCCGAGTGGTTGAGCATACCCAGCCCGCGGAGATGGACATCGCCGATGGACTCGGCCAGGTCGAGACACCGCCGGAAATTTTCATCGGCGTCGTCCCAGAGCTCACGGTCCGCGCTCACCATCCCAAGGTTGTGATAGGCGATGGCCCGCCCGCGGTCGTCGCCCACGGCCTCGAAGGCGTGCAGCGACTGCTGGTAGTGCGCCAGGGCCTCAGCCATCGCACCCTGCATGTTCGCCAGGATACCTAGGTTCTGCTCGATCCGGCCCCGCAGGCCAGCGCTCGCGCCGCCCAGCCCCAGGGCCTCATGGAATCCCTCTCTCGCGGTTTCGATGGCCCCGCTCTCGAAGTCGAAACCGGCGAGCGCGTTGATGGCCTCCGCGGCCAGAATCGCGTGCCCATGGCGGCTGGCGACCTCCCGGCTTCGGCCACACAGCTCCCGGGCCAGCACGGGCTCGTGACGGAGGTGGTGCACCACCCCGCGCCGGCGCAGCGCCTCGGCCAGCACGGCGCTCTCGCCCTCGCATTCGGCCGCCTCGACTGCGGCATCGTAGCACTGCACGGCCTCCCCGATGGCGCCGGCGCGCTCGTGGGCGCGCGCCTCCTGGAGCAAAACAGCCGCGCGGGATGGTCCGGTGTCGCCGGCCATGCCGCGCGTTGAGTTCGAGGCGTCCGAGTGCAAGTTCTCAGTACGCTACGGCGTACCGCGAGAAATGGTCGATCGGGCTGGTGACGGTCTTCGATTTCACCGCGTCTTTCGAGACGAGTACGTTCAGAATGCTGAGCAGCTCGTCGGTGTACACGATCCGCTTCGACCCCAGGACCAGGAAGCAGTTCTTGTAGCTCATCGTGAGCTGCGCCGGCTGCTTGAACTTGAGCCCCTCGGGACTGAAGCGGACGGAGTTGGTCGAGCCCCGCACCTGCTCCGCGGTGATCTTGACATTCTGCTGCAGGGCGCCGCGCGGGATCACCAGCTTATGTTGGCCCACCACGATGGTCCCCCCCTCCCGCCCGACCACGCCGGTCGTGGCGGCATACGGCTGCGGCCGGCACACCAGCAGGTCCACCGCCGACGACACCACCGTGCCGACCGGCGAGAGCAGCGTGCCGACCGGCCCCAGAAACTGCGCGGGCGCCTCGGGTGCGGCTGCGGCCGAGGCCGCCGGGGCCAGCGGGTCCTCGATCGAGGTACAGCTCAGCCCGACGGTGAGTGCGCTGAGCAGGGCAAGCGAAAAGAGCCTGCGATTCCACGTGGACATCGTGTGCACTCCAGTTAGGGTGAGCTGCATGCGACGATACCGCGACCCGGACACGGGCCGCCGGAGAGAGCCGTAGCGACGCTCTCCGGTACGCGGGACACCAGAATGTCGTGCGGGAGGTTGGCAATCGTCGTGCCCGGGAGGCACGACCTGTCAACGGGTTGGACAGTCAGTTTCCGGACATTGGTACCGCGCTATTGGCGCTCGGGATGGGCCCGGTGCAAGTTTTCGTTCAGCGTGCGCTCCGGCCGAGCTGCCATGTTCTGCACCAGCTCACCGTGCCGCAATTGGGCTGGGGCCCGGCGAAACGCGCCACCGCCGGAGCCCGCTCAACCAGCTGTACGGGTCGATCTCCAGGCCCTCGATCCGCCGAGACACCGCGGCCAGGTTCGCCGGCGCGTAGAGAAAGAGCGCTGGAGCGTCCGCGTTCAGGGTGTCCATGGCTTCCCGGTAGAGTCCGCGCGATTTGCTGAGGTCCGCGGTCCGGCTGGCCAGCCCGAACAGGGAATCGAAGGCGGGATTCGCATAGTGCCCGAAGTTGAGCGCGCCCCACCCGGCGCGGGTCCACTGTTCCGCGAGCCCTCGGGGACTCGGCTCGTCCAGCCAGGCGCCGATGTACGTGTCGAAGCGCCCGTCCCCGAGCCGCTCCTGGAAGACCGGGAAATCGACGGTCGTCACCGTCACCGCCGCGCCGACTTCCCGCCACATCGCCTGAAGCGCCACCGCCAGCTGCCGACGGGTCGGACTGGTGCTCGGCACGAGGATATCGAAAGCCAATGCCCGCCCGCCGCGCGCCCGCAGCTTCGTGGGACCGACCCGGCTCCAGCCCGCCGCGTCGAGAGCGCGGTTGGCCTGGGCGGTGTCGTACGCCACGGTGCGGATCCCGTCATCCCAGATCCAGAGCAGTTGCGACATCGGCCCCGGCGGAGCCTTCGCGTCCGGTCCGAACGCGGACCGGGCGAGTGTCTCACGGCTCACGGCGTGTGCCAAGGCACGCCGAATGGCCACATCGCCGAAGATGGGATGCGGCTCATTTCGAGGCCCACCGGATATCCTGAAGCCGAGAAATCCGTAGGTCGCCGAGGGGTAGGCAACCAGGACAAGGGCCGAGTCGCGCGTCACCCGCTCGCCGCGCTGCGCGTTTCCCACCGTCTCCAGCAGATCGGCCTCGTGGCTCAATACCAGGTTGAGCGCGGCGTCCGGATCGGTGGTGAAGCGCCAGATCACCCGGCGCACGGCCGGCAGCTCGGTCCCGCTGCTGTCGGCGAGCAGGCGTACGAACTCCCCGCGTTTCCAGGCGTCCACACGGTAGGGGCCGCTGCCCACGAGGGCTCTGACAGCCGTATCCGCCGCCCAGGCGTCCCTCCGCTTGGTCGACCAGATGTGCTTCGGGATGACGCGGACGTGATAGGTCGCGTCGTAGAGCTGCTCCGACGACGGCCCCGCAAACCGGACCCGCACCGTAGCCGAGTCTTCCGCACTGACGGTGACGCGGT
>DATAHW010000026.1:0-22647 GCA_036262935.1 Gemmatimonadales bacterium
TACGGCGCGGTGGGGGTGAATGGCGCCGGGCTGCTGGTTACTCCCGGGACCGGGTTCACTGAGATCGCCGAGCAGTCGTCCGGGGAGTCACCCCGGTCCGCGCTCGAGGCGGCGTGGGCAACCGGGCGGAGCGCGGTGAACCCGACGTGGAGCGGATCGCTCAACGCCGGCATCCTGAGCGTCGAGCTGAGGGCCGCGAGCGCCCCTTGGCCGCGCCGAGCTTCATAGAGGGATGACAGACGACATACCTTCGGGCTCCGGTACTCCGTCCCTAAAACCTCCGCTCCCACCTCCCATACCCGATCCCCTCATTCAGCCACCGCACCAGCGGCACCAGCGCGCTGAAATCCCGCTCCAGCAGGGCCGGCAGTCGAGGGCTCAGCACCGCTCGCTCCGCCAGCATCCTCGTCGCCGTGAAGGAACGGTACCGAAGCCACCGCTTCGCCGGATGTCCCGGCGCGAACCCCCGCGGCAGCCGCGTCAGCATCGCCTCTCGGTCCAGCGCCCGGAACCGCCGCCGGAACGCCGGCGCCCGCACGATGTCATCGAGCGCCTCCGGGTCGTCCGCCAGGGCGGCGCGGATCTTCTCGAGCGCCGGCCGCGCGGGCATCCAGATCCCGCCCGCCACGAAGCACTCCCCGTCGGCCAGTTGGAAGTAGAGCCCCGCGCCCGCACCCTCTGCGTCCTGGCCCGCCCCCCGCCCGGCGTCGTGATGATAGAACTGGCATGCCGCGTTGGTCTTGTACGGCGACTTGTCCGCGGAGAAGCGGACATCGCGGTGGATCCGGAAGATCGAGCGCCTGGGATCGCCCATGAGCTCGGGGGCGAGCCGCGCCAGCCGGACGTCCATCTCCTCCACCAGCGCCCGGAGCGGCTCGCGCACCTCGGTCTCGTAGACCGCCCGGTTCCGCTCGAACCACTCGCGCTCATTGTGCCGCGCGAGGCGGCGGAGGAACGCCAGCGCTCCGCGGCCGAAGCCCCGGAATTCTGCCGGCGCCGGCCGGGCGCCTCGCGTTGACGCTTTCACCCGCCGCTCCTTCACCAGCCGCTCCTTCATGGGACGGGTCAGCTTCTTGACGGCCAGCTCGCGCCTGAGCGCGGCACCCCGGTCGGCGGCCGGCTCGACATAGATCATCCGGATCGGCCGGCGCGAGCGGGTGTACGCGCCGCCCCGGCCCGCGTTGTGGGCCGCCTCGCGCCGCACCGGATCGGTCGTGACCCCGGTATACAGGCTGCCGTCGGCGCAGCGGGCGACATAGACGTGCCATGCCATGTGGATTGTAATGATACGCCCGCCGCTCTATCTTCGGCCAAACCCCCGTGCACACGCCGAGTCCTGCGAGACACCATGCCTGACCGCCGCCGGGTCGGCCGCAGCACCCTGCCCGACCAGCGCACGCTCCTGTCCTGGCTGTTTGCCGGCCGGCTGGTGCTGGCCGTCGGCATCCTGCTCGGTGCCGGGCTGGTCTGGACCGAGCGGCCGCAGGAGGCGTTCCTCGTCACGGTCGCGGTCGTCATCGCGCTGCTGTTCACGGGCTACGGCGCGTGGTTCGTGTTCGTGCGGCAGCGGAAGCGCGGCAACGCGTTCGTGATCGTCCAGGCGCTGGTGGATCTGGGCGTCATCACCACGATCGTCCACTTCGCGGGGCAGCCGCAGTCCGCCTTTCCCGCGCTCTACGTGCTCGCGGTGGCAGCCTACGCGCTGCTCCTGCCCCCGGCGTGGGGAGCCGTCATCGCGGTCACCGCGTCGGCGCTCTTCATCGGGGACGCCTTCTGGACCTGGTCCGGACCGCCCGACGCCACGTTCTGGGCCCAGGTGGTGGTGTTCAACGTGGTTTTCGCCATCGTCGCGGTGCTCGGCCATCGCCTGCGAGAAGCGAGCCTGGAACAGGAGACGCTCGCCACCGAGCTCAAGCGCGTGCGGCTCGAGGCGGACGAGATCCTCCGGAACATCCGCTCCGGCGTGCTCACGGTGGACGGCGTGGGGCGGCTCGCGTTCATCAACCCCACCGCGCAGCGGCTGCTCGATCTCGACGACGAGGGGTTGCTCGGCCTGCCGGTGCTCGACCAGCTCAAGGGGCGCTCGTCCGAGCTCTGGGCCGCGGTGGTGGCGGGCATCCGCAACGGCCGCAAGATCAGCCGCGGCGAGGGGATGGTGACGCATCAGGACGGGCGCATCTTCCCCATTGGCCTGAGCACCACCACGTTCCGGCAGGAGGCGCAGGAGGCGTTGTCGGTAACCGCCATCTTCACCGACATTTCCGACCTGAAGGAAGTACAGGAGCTGCAGGCCCGGGCGGAGCGGCTGGAGGCGGTGGCAGCGCTGAGTGCGTCGCTGGCGCACGAGATCCGGAACCCGCTCGCCTCCATCCGGAGCTCGGTCGAGCAGCTCGGCCGCTCCCGGCACGCGGATGACGACGAGCGCTTCCTGGCCGGGCTCATCGTCCGGGAGAGTGATCGGCTGAGCCGCATCCTGAGCGAATTTCTCGATTTCGCCCGGGTGCGCGCGACGCATCTGGTGCCGCTCGACCTGCATTCGGTGGTCGTCGCCGTCGTCCGGCTGATCCGCGCGCACCCCGACTGCCGGCCCGACGCGGTCATCACGGTCGACGGCGCCCACACCATGCTCGATGGCGACGAGGACCTGCTGCACCGCGTCATCGCCAACCTGGTGCTCAACGCAGTCCAGGCGGCGCGCGGGCCGATCCACGTCACGGTGAGCGTGGCGGCGGTACACGGCGGCGACATCCCACACGGCACCAACCTCGAGCACGCCGTGCGGCTGCAGGTGCGGGACGACGGGCCCGGCATTCCGTCCGACATCCGGGACCGGCTGTTCGACCCCTTCGTCTCGGGCCGGGCCGGCGGCAGCGGACTCGGCCTGGCGATCGTGCAGCGCTGCGTGCAGGCGCACCAGGGCCTGGTGCTGGTCGATTCGTATCCCGGGCAGGGCACCACTTTCACAATCTTTCTGCCCGCCAAGATGATGGCGGAGGATGCCGCATGAGCCAGAAGCCCACGGTCCTGGTGGTCGACGACGAGTCCGGTATCCTCGACACCCTCAGAATCCTGTTGCGGAACGAGGGGTTCGAGGTCACGACCGCGCAGGGCGGAAAGGCGGGGCTCGAGCAGATACGCTCGGGCACGCACGACATCGTCCTCTCGGACGTGCGGATGCCGCAGGTCTCGGGCATCGACATCCTGAACGCGGCCCGGGAGCAGGACCCGATGACGCCGGTCATCCTCATGACCGCGCAGGCCTCGCTCCAGAGCGCCATCGCCGGCCTCAACTCGGGCGCCTTCCACTACATCCAGAAGCCGTTCAGCAACGACGAGCTGGTGGCCATCCTCCGCCGCGCCTGCGAGTTCCGCGCGGTGCGGGTGGAGAACAAGCAGCTCAAGCAGGAGATCCGCCGGCGGGACAAGGGGGCCGTCACCCGGCCGATCGGCAAGTCGAAGCGGTTTCTGGAGCTGCTGAAGCTCGCCGAGCACGTGGCGCCGACCGACTCGACCGTGCTCATCCAGGGTGAGAGCGGCACCGGCAAGGAGGTCGTCGCCCGCTACGTGCACAACCTCTCCAACCGGGTGGACGGGCCGTTCCTCTCCATCAATTGCGGCGCGCTGCCGGAGAACCTGCTCGAGAGCGAGCTCTTCGGCCACGTAAAGGGGAGCTTCACCGGGGCGGTGCGGGACAAGCAGGGGCTCTTCGCCGCGGCGCGGGGCGGCAGCTTTTTCCTCGACGAGGTGGGTGAGATGCCGCCCTCGCTCCAGGTGAAGCTGCTTCGGGTGTTGCAGGAGCGGGAGGCGATCCCGGTGGGCGCCACCGAGGCCATTCCGGTGGATGTCCGGATCATCGCGGCCACCAACCGCGACCTCGAGGAGGAGATCCGGCGCGGCAACTTCCGCTCGGACCTGTTCTACCGGCTGAACGTGATCGCGCTCAACCTCCCGCCGCTCCGCGAGCGCCGGGACGACCTCCTGCTGCTGATCGAGGCCTTTCTCCAGCAGCTCGGCGCCGAAGCGGGCACCGATCCCAAGGCGCTGGCCTCAGAGGCGCTGGATGCGGTCATGGTGTACGAGTGGCCGGGAAACGTGCGGGAGCTGGAGAACGCCCTGGAGCACGCCACCGTGCTGAGCCGGGGCAGCGTGATCGACGCCTCCTCGCTGCCTGAGCGGATCACCAAGCGGCGGAAGGAGCCGCTCGTCGCCGAGCGTTCCTACCGGAACCCCACGCTCGAGGTGATCGAGCGGGCCTACATAATGTGGGTGCTGCAGGCGGAAGGGGGCAACAAGACGCGGGCGGCGGAGGTGCTGGGGATCGACCCGAGCACGCTGTACCGGAAGCTCAGCCGGTATGAGGAGCAGGTGGAGGTCAAGGCGTGAGCGCGCGGGGGAGGTGGGCCGCGGCCGCCGGCGCGACGGCGGCGTTCCTGCTCGCCGGCTACACGGCGGTGACCGAATCCATGCCCGTGCTGCACATCTACGACGGTTACTGGATGCTCCTCGGCGCCGCGGCGGCCGTGGCGCTGGTGGCACCATTCGTCTGGTCCTGGACCCGGGAGCGATCGCTGCCGGCGGTGGTCATCGTCGCGGTGGTGGGATGCTGGCTCCCGATCGTCTGGCTCGCGCTCCGGCGGCACACGCCCATCATGCAGCGGATCAAGGGCGCGTGGTACCTGATGGGGGGCGATGTGGTCGCGGCCGCGATCCCGGTCGGCGTGGCCTGCCTCTGGTTCCTGCTGCGGCGCCCGGATCCAGGGAAGCAGATTCAGCTCTGACGGCACGCGCGGCAGACGTCTCACGGCCACCCTCCCGGGTGGCCGTCGCGTTTCGGAGAACCCCGGCAAGATGAATCGGTCCGTGGTGACAAGGGCCAGCCCCTAGGTTTGCATCGGGCGGGGACGCAGCGGTTTGCGCCGCCGCTCGGGGCCCTTCGGCGCTCTTGCAAAATCCTGTTCCGGGGGGTTGGTCCGGTGTCGCGCAATCCCTTTCGCTGGCCGCGTAAGCACTGTGAGTGCAAGGCATTCAGCTCACCCCCCAGGGGGTGGCATAGGCGTTGCCTTACCCGCCGCCAGTCCGACACCCTCACCGTCCACCGTCGGCTCGGCCACATCGCCGCTCACTCACCCGGAGGAAGTATGCAGAATCGCAAGGGCTTTACCCTGATCGAGCTGTTGATCGTGGTCGTGATCATCGGCATCCTGGCCGCCATCGCCATTCCGAAGTTCGCGGCGACCAAGGAGAAGGCGTATATCGCGTCGATGAAGTCGGACCTGAAGAACCTGGCCACCGCGCAGGAGGCCTACTTCGCCGACAACTTCGTGTACATGGCGGGCACCGCCAGCAACCTGGCCGGCGTCGGCACGCCGCTGCCGACCGGCTGCGCCGCGGCAAACTGTCTCTTCACGCCGTCGGCTGGTGTGACCGTCGTGGCGGCCCTGGGCGGCAACCCGGGCTGGACGGCCACCGCGAGCCATGATCAGACGCCCAAGACCTGTGCGATCTTCCTGGGCGACAATACCACCGCGCCCGCCACGGTCGAGGGCGAGCCGAAGTGCAGCTGATAGCCTGAACGCCGGGCTACGACGATCACGGGCGGCGGTCTTCGGGTCGCCGCCCGTTTTCGTCGGCAGCAGGGCCTGTTCGCAGCACCTTCTCCAGACGAATGCAGCGCGAAACCAGGGAGATCTGTCCGTATGAAAACATCCCGACGAGGCTTCACCCTGATCGAGCTGCTCATCGTGGTGGTGATCATCGGCATCCTGTCGGCGATCGCGATCCCGAAATTCGCCGCCACCAAGGAGAAGTCGTACCTGGCGACGATGAAGAGTGACCTGCGCAACCTGGTCACCGCGCAGGAGGGCTATCTCAGCGACAACTTCACCTACTACAGTGGCGCCATCCCGAACGTGGCGTTCCCGTACAACCCGTCGTCCGGAAGCACCGTCAGCATCACGGGCGTCGTGCCGGGTGGCTGGGCCGCGACAGCGTCCTATGCCGGCACGAGCAAGACCTGCGCGATCTTCTACGGCTCCATCGCCGCGGTCGCGCCCGCAACCGTCAACGGCGAGCCCAAGTGCACCTGAGCACGCGCCGGCGCGGCTGACATGGCGCTGCCGCAGCGTTCGCTCCGCACCGAGCTGCTGGTCAGCCTCGGTTTCGTCACCTCGGCCGCGGTCCTCCTGGTCGGCCTCACGACGGTTCTGCTGCTCGGCGGTGACGTGCACGCGGCACTCGGGCCGCTCATCGGCCTGTGGTTCGGGAGCACCGTGGTCTTCGTGCTGTTCGGGGCGCACGTCGTTCACCGTCTCGTCATCCAGCCCCTTCGGGTTCTCACGGCCGAGGCTGATGTGCTGTCCGACGGAGGACGCCCAGGGACGGCCGAGTACGAGACGAGAGAACTGGCGGATCTGTCGGCCCGCTACCGTGCCATGGCCGAAGAGCTGCTCGACGTCCATAGCCACATGGTCCGGGTCGAAAAGCTCGCGGGACTCGGTCGGCTGGCGGGCGGGGTCGCCCACGAGATCCGCAACCCTCTCGGCGCGCTGGGTACCTACGTCGAGGTCCTCCGGCGGCGCGGCAGCGACCCTGACATCACGGGCGAGATGCACGCGGCGATCGGGCGAGTCGATCGAATTGTGCAGGGATTGCTGGACTATGCCCGACCGGAGCGGCGCCCGGCCGAAACCCAGGCCGGGCGCCCCGGGCAGGCGGACCTCAACGGGGCGGTCACGACGGCGGTCGAGTGCCTCGAGCGCCAGGGTCTGCTCGAGGGGCGTGACTTCTTGCTGAGCCTGGACCCGGGGCTCCCCTGTGTGCAGGGAAATCCGCACGGTCTCGAGCAGGTGGTCATCAATTTGCTAGTGAACGCCCTCCAGGCCACCGCCGAGGGTTCTTTGCGCGTCGGGACCACGCGCCGTGCGCTCGAGCCGGACCACCGGACCGCCGCACGGCGAGGACCGCTCGGGGCGGAGGGCATCACTGGTCGCCGCCGATGGACCGCGCGGCCGTTCCGGAGGGACCTCCCGGTCGGCCTGCCCGGGGCACTCCTCTTCGTGGCGGACGACGGGCCTGGAGTTCCGGATGAAGACCGGGAGCGAATCTTCGACCCGTTCTTCACGACCAAGGCTCCTGGCGAGGGCACCGGACTCGGCCTGGCTATCGTGGCCCGGACGGTAGACGACGCCGGAGGAATGGTGTGGGTGGACCGCGCACGCGAGGGCGGCGCGGTATTCAAAGTCTTCCTGCCTCTTGCGGGTGCGGCCGATGCGCTTGCTGATCGTTGACGACGACGCCGGGCTCCGTCAATCCCTGTCCCTCCTGCTCCAGGAGGCGGGATACGACGTGGTGACCGAAGGCGATCCAGAGCGGGCCCTCCAGCGGGCAGAGGTCGAGGGCCTCGATCTCATCCTGTGTGACGTGCGAATGCCCAAGATGGACGGTGTCAGCTTCCTCCGCCGCTATCGCGCGGACGGTGGCCAGGCGCTGCTCATCATGATGAGCGCCTACGGCAGCGAGGACGCCGCGCTGGCGGCGATGCGCGAAGGTGCCTACGACTACCTCCACAAGCCGTTCCGCCCCGACGAGGTGACGCTGACGCTGCGGAAGGCGGAGGAGCGCGAGAAGCTTCGCCGCGAGGTCGAGGTGCTGAGGACCAGCCTCCGCGCGGGCGGGGCCGGCGACCTCGTCGTCTCGGAGAGCCGCGCCATGCGGGATGTCCTCGAGCTCGCGACCCGTGTGGCCCGCCACAACACCACGGTGCTCATCACCGGGGAGAGCGGCACCGGGAAGGAAGTGCTGGCCCGCGCCATCCACCGGATGAGCCCGAGAAGCGACCACGGCTTCATCGCCATCAACTGCGCCGCCATCCCCGAGCACCTGCTCGAAAGCGAGTTGTTCGGCCACGCGCGCGGCGCATTCACCGGTGCCACGGCCGAACGAGTGGGATTGTTCGAGACGGCCCACGACGGCACGCTGCTGCTCGACGAGATCGGCGATCTGCCTCTCGATCTGCAGGCCAAGCTCCTCCGGGTGCTCGAGGAGGGCGAGATCCGGCGGATCGGCGGCCGGGATGCGCGCCGCGTGGACGTGCGGGTCCTTGCCGCCACCGGCAAGCCGCTCGAAGCCGCGGTCGAACGAGGGGAGTTTCGGGCCGATCTCTTCTATCGGCTGAACGTCGTTCGCCTCCACATCCCGCCGCTGCGCGAGCGCCCGGACGATGTGCCCGCGCTGCTCACCCACTTTGCAGGCCAGGCGGCTGGCCGCCTCGGTCATCCGGTGAGCATCACGCCATCGGCGCTCGAAGCGCTGACGCGTCACTCCTGGCCGGGCAACGTTCGCGAGCTGCGCAATGCGGTCGAGCGCGCGGCCGTGCTCGGCACCGGCGGCCCGCTCGAGCCCCGGGACTTCGCGCTGGCCAATGGCAGCGCGAACGGCCACGCGAGCGGCAACGGACACCTCGGCGGAGCCAACGGCAATTCCGGTCATGCGACGGAGACCAGTGGAACCGTGCCGCACGCCACCGGGGGCGCGTCACTCGATCTGAAGAGCCAGGTGGAGGCGGTTGAGCGCCAGGCGATCCTGCGGGCGCTCGAGGCGTCCGGAGGGAATCGGCGCCAGGCGGCGAGCCTCCTGGGCATCAGTCTTCGGACCCTGTTCTACAAGATGCGGCGGCTGCCCGTGCACTGAGTCATGCAAACGCCGGCGCGTGCTGCAATCGCGTGCAGCGCGCGCCGGTGGGTGACATTCGCAAGTCATTGTGAAGGTGTCACTTCATCTCTGGTACGCCTCCTGCCTGTTCTCCCGCCGAACCGTCTATCGGGCCAGTACGCAGCCATGCACTAACGGAGGAGCCGTGAGCTATCGCAGGGGATTCACGCTGATCGAGACGCTGCTGGCGATCGTCATCGTCGCCACCCTCACGCTCATCGGCTATCCCAAGGTCAGCAGAGCCATGGCCCAGACCAACGTCCAGAGCGCGCGCACGGCCCTGGCCAACATGTTCTCCAAGGCCAGGGCCGCGGCCACCCAGACCAGCCGCACAACCGCGGTCCGGCTGGTCGGCAACACGGTGTTCGTGACCGCCAAGCCAAGATTGACGGCGGCCGGAGCCAGCGTGATCGACACCGTGGGCACGGTCCTGAACCTGAACACCGCCTATGGTGTCACCCTCAGCACATCGGTCGATTCCATCGGCTTCGATCCGCGCGGGCTCGGCAGCAACTTCGGCACCAGCACGACCATCTCGGTCGCGCGGAGCGGTCACAGCCAATCGATCACGGTGGATGGCTTGGGGAGGGTACTCAAGTGAAGCGAACCGGGGCAGGGTTCACGCTCGTCGAGGTCCTCGTGGCGGTCGTGGTGCTCGGAGTCGGTGTCACCGCGCTCGTGGGCTCATCCGCCATGGTCACCCGCATGATCGGCCGGGGCCAGATGGAAACGCGCGCCGCGCAGCTGGCTTCCAAGCGGCTCGAGACGTTGCGCCGTTCGGCGTATTCGACTTCGCCGCGCTGTACCGCCGGCAGCTTCGCCAACGGGGGGCCCTCCACCAGTCAGGGCGTCACGGAATCATGGCAGCTCACCGGCACCAATCCGCGGACGCTCACCGTGACCGTGTCCTACAAGACGCCCCGCGGCACACACTCCGACGTCCTCACAACTCTGATCAAGTGCTGAGCGCCATGCGCAACCTCCGAGGCTTTACCCTCATCGAGCTGCTGGTCGCGCTGGTCATCATGCTGGTGGTGACCGGAAGCATCTTCACCCTGCTCAACACCACCCAGCGCGTCTCCCGCGCGCAGGCGGAGCGCACGGATCTCCAGTCAAACGTGCGCGCAGGGGCCATCATCGTGCCGAACGAACTGCGCGAGATCAACAACGTGGAGGCCGGTACGGCCAGCCAGATCGACATCATCACGCCGAATCCGACCAGCCTCAGGTACCGGGCCATGCGAGGCATCGGCTTCGTCTGCCAGACGCCCACCGCCGGTGAGGTCCGGATCAAGAAGACAACGTGGTCCGGCATGCGGGAACCCGTGGCCGGCCGCGACGCAGGGTACGTGTTCATGGAAGGCGCCGATCCCGACGTGAGCACCGATGACACGTGGCAGCCCGTGACGATCACCGGGGTTGCTGCGTCCACCTGCGGCGCCGACGTGGCGTACGCGCTCACGATTTCTCCTACGGTGGCTGCGCTGACCTCCGTCCCTGTCGGAACGCCGGTGCGCCTCTACGAAGTCATGGAGCTCAGCTTGTACGTGAGCGACGGCAAATCGTGGCTCGGCGCCAAGAGCGTGAGCGCGGGCGAGGCTACGCAGCCCGTCATCGGTCCGCTCGTGGACGCTACGGGGCTCGCCTTCGAGTATCTGGACAAGAACGGTGCCGCTACGGCGGTCAACGGCGACATCAAGAGCATTCGGCTGACCATCCGCGGCATCACGAACCAGGCAATCGTGATGGGGGGCAGCTCGGGAAGTGTGCAGCAGGTCCAGGACAGGCTGGTGAGCGAGGTTCTCCTGCGCAACGCGTTCCGGCCGTGAGCGACTCACTCCAACAGGAGATCGGCATGCGAGCTTCACGGGTGTCCAACGAACGTGGCATGGCGCTGGCCGTCGCCGTCTTCGCCCTGGTGGTAATCGGCGCGCTGGTGGCGGGAACCTTCTTCGCCGGCCGGCTCGAGCAGCAGAGCGGGGAGAATACGCTGTTCGCGACGCAGGCGTCCGAGGCGGCGGAGGCTGCGATGGCCCAGTCCCTTGGCGGCGGCCTCACGTCGGCCACCATGCTTGCGCTGGTCGCGGGCGGCAGCGGGACCACGCTATCGTCGGTGTCGCTGGGCGGGAGCGTTACGGGCACGCCTTCGGTCCGCCGCCTCACGTCGAGCGTGTGGCTGCTCCAGGCGGTCGGAGAGCGGGACGACGCAGGCGGCGCGCTCCTGGCCCGGCGTTCCGTCGGGCAGCTCATCCGCCTCAATCAGGTGAACGTGAAGGTCAACGCGGGCCTCACCGCCATCGGCAAGGTCACGGTCAGCGGCAATTCGACCGTGAGCGGCGTCGATGCGACGCCGAGCGAATGGACCACGTCCCCGCCCGTGGACTGCCCGACCCCGGGCGATGTTGCCGGCGTACGCTACAACGGCCAGCTAACCCAGCAGGGCAGCGCGGTCATTACGGGCTCTCCGAACCGGCAGCAGGACAACACGCTGTCCGCCGGCAACATGCTGGGCGGCTCCTCGTTCGACCAGCTAAAGGCGGTCGCGACGCTCACGCTGACCGGCAATATCAGCGGGCTGGCCGCGCAGACCACCGGCAATCCGCCTGTGTGTGATACTTCTCTGCAGAACAATTGGGGAGCGCCGACCGTCAAGACCAGCCCGTGCTTCAACTATTTCCCCATCATCTACCACCTGGGTGACCTCTCGATATCCGGCACCGGCGAGGGGCAGGGCATCCTGCTCGTCGAGGGCAACCTGAACGTTCAGGGTCGGATAGATTTCTATGGCCCCGTGATCGTGACCGGCGGCGTCAACATCCGCGGCACGGGCTCGGATGACGTGAAGTTCTACGGTGGCGTGATGGCCCAGGACGTGACGCTGGACGACAGCAAGCTCACGGGTAATGCCACCGTGAACTATTCCTCGTGCGCCATCAGGCGCGCGCTACAGGGGTCCGCCACGCCCATTCCATTGACGGAACGGAGCTGGGTCCAGCTCTACAACTGATCCCGTATCCCGAGCCCGACGGCGCTCTCCATGAGGGCGCCGTTCGGGTATCCGGCTGAACTGCCACGGGTTGCACACGTTTCGGCCAACAGTCCTGGTGCTGCATCCCGAGAGAGGGGTTGCGAAAGGGAAGATCAGTCGGCTCACCGCGGTTGCACTCCCCGGCTCCTACCTGCAACAAGACGCTCCGACCCAACGACTTAGCAATGTGCAATTTGTGTGGCACATCGGTTGCCCACTGGGCCCCGGACTACCCTCATGCAGGGCGCCGGCAGCATTCGCTCGGTAACGGCAGGGCTGATCCATCCCTCACCATGCGGACACTATGGGACTCTTCGGGCGCAACGCGACGACGGTCGGCCTGGACATCGGCAGCGGTCTGATCAAGCTCGTCGCGATTTCCCACGCCTCAGGCGGGCCGGTCCTCACCAAGGTCGCGTTCACCTCCGTGGTGAACGACGCCATCGTCGAGGGCGAGGTTATGGACCCGGGCATCGTGGCCGACTCGATCAAAGGCCTCATGGCCTCCGCCGGCATCAAGGCGAAGCGGGTCGTGATGGCTGTGGGTGGGCGCGACGTGATCATCAAAAAGATCGCCATGGACCGGATGAAGGAAACCGAGGCCCGCGAGGTCATCCGCTGGGAGGCCGAGCAGCACGTGCCATTCGACATGGACAACGTCGAGCTCGATTTCCAGATCCTGGACCCCGAGGCCGAGGGGCTCCAGATGACCGTGCTCCTGGTGGCCGCCAAACGCGAACTGGTGGAGCACAAGCTTGCGCTGCTCTCCGAAATCGGACTCAGCGCCAGCGTCGTGGACGTGGACGCTTTCGCCCTGCATAACGCCTTCGAGGTGAACTATCCCGAGGCCATGCGGGGGGTGGTGGGCCTGGTCAACATCGGACACGAGACCACCAATATCAACATCCTGGACGACGGCGTGCCGGTGCTCACCCGGGACATCCCGATCGGCACGCGGCGTTTCAAGGAAGACCTGCAGCGCGAGCGCGGGCTCTCCGCCGAGTCGGCGGAGGCGGTGCTCAGGGGCACCGATACCAACGAGGCGCTCGAGCCACTGCTCGAGTCCCGCGGCGAGGAGCTCGCGGTGGGCATCGAGCGAGCCGCGGCATTTCTCCAGTCTGCCAGCCGGTCGGCGGCGGGGATCTCACGAGTCTTCACTACTGGCGGCGGCGCCCGGATCCCGGGCCTCAACAAGCTGCTGTCGGACCGGTTGCGCATACCGGTCCAGTTGGCCAATCCGATCGAGAAGCTGCAGGTGGCGGACGGCGTGTTCGACCAGTTCTCGGTCGATGAGGTCGCCCCGCTGCTGATGCTTCCGATCGGCCTCGCGCTGCGCGACGCCGCGTAACCCCGAGCCAGGGACCGACGACCGATGATCACCGTCAATCTCCGCCCCGACCTGAAGCGCAAGCGCGCTCGGCGGCCCCTGCAGGGGGCACTCGAGGGCGTGCGCGGCCTGGGCAGCAGGATCAAGGACCCGGTTCTGCTCGTCGCCGCGCTGAGCTGGGTCGGCGTGGTCGGCTGGCTGGGCTTCGTCTACGTCGGCACCGCGCGCGAGCTCAGCGGTCTGGAGCCGCGGCTCGAGCAGAGCCGCGCCGAGAACAAGCGCTTCAAGGCGTTCCTCTCCGAAAAGCGCCACCAGGAAACCATCCGCGATTCGCTCGTCGCTCAGATCGGCGTGATCCGCACGGTGGATGGCGATCGCTACGTCTGGCCGCACGTGCTGGACGAGGTCACGCGGGCGCTCCCGGCGTACACCTGGCTCGTGGACCTCGGTCCCGCCCGCATCGCCTCCGCTCCGGCCGCGGCCAAGCCGACGCACGCAGCGGCGGCGGCTCATCCTGGATCCAGCAAGCCCGATAGCACCATGGCCACTGCCGCCCCGCCGCCTCTGCAGTTCGAGGTGAACGGCCGGACCGTGGACATCCAGGCATACACCCGCTTCCTCCGTCAGCTCGAGGCCTCGCCCTGGATCGCCGACGTCACGCCGGTCTCGGCGCAGACGGTGGTAGAGAAGGAGCGCCCGGTGACGGCGTTCACCATCCGGGCCACGTTCCGCCAGGCGGACTCGGCGTACATCCGGACAGTTCCCCTCAGCCAGTCGGTGAGGTAGCCGCGCCATGGCATTCTCGTCGCAGAAGTCCACGCCGATTCTCGTCATCGTGCTCGCCGGGATCGTGGGCTACGTCGGATATACCGGCAGCGTGGTCGACGCGCTCGGGCTCCATGGCATGGCAGCCCGCCAGGCGCGGGTCGAGGCGGTGCGCGACACCATTACGAGGCTGGACGCCGCCACCGACAGCGCCAAGAAAGAGCTGGCCCGCGGCACGGTCGAGGACCTGCGCAAGCGGCTCGATACCTACCGCGGCAGCCTGGCCCTGCTGCGCCGGCTGGTGCCGGAGCGGAACGAGGTGCCCAACCTTCTCGACGACATCTCGACCCGGACCAAGATCCGTGGGGTAACGCTGTCGCAGGTGGTCCCGCTCCCGGTGGAGTCCGGCCCGATGCCCTTTGACACTTACAAGTACAACATGTCCGTGATCGGGCACTACGATCAGATCGGGGCCTTCATGGCCGATGTCGCCAGCCTGCAACGGATCATCGTGCCCTACGATCTCTCGGTGGCGCCCGCCGCGGCCGGCGCCGCCAAGGCCCTGAACGACACGAGCGGCTCGCTGCTCGAAGCCAAGTTCCAGATCCGGACGTACGTCAAGTCTTCCACCACGGAGGGAGAGGCCAGTGGCACGTGACCCGTGGTTCGGATTCGCGCTACTCGCCCTGGCGGCGGCTGCCGCGGCCGGCGGCGCGAAGCCGGCGGAAGCCCAGTCCCCCGCGACCGCACACGCGCTGGTCGTCTCGGTGCGCGGGCGCACCGACAGCATCCAGCGGGAGCACGCGCGGCGCATTGACGCGGCCGGCAGTACCGTTGCGTCGGCTGATTCCATCACCCGGCCCTCGCGCCCGACCACCGCTGCAGCCATCCCGGCGGTCGCAGCCGCAAAGTCCGACTCGCTCAAGCCGGAAGTCGAGTCGGCGCTCGCTGATTCGGTTCAGCGCGCGCGGGAAATCGACGTCATGCGCGAGACGTTCGCCTACGCCGGCGGCACACGCGACCCGTTCGCCTCGCTGATCAACGTCGACAAGAACGGCCCCGAGATCGCCGATCTCGACCTCGTGGGCGTTTACCTGGACCTGCGCACGCCGTCCAACACCGTGGTCGTGCTGCGGGAGAAGGCCTCCGCCAAGCGTCACAAGATGCGAGTGGGGGATGAGCTGGGCCGGGCGCGGCTGGTGCAGATCCGCGCGCGCGATGCGGTGTTCAAGATTCAGGACTTCGGGTTCGAGCGCCAGGAAACTCTCTCGCTGCGCAAGCAGGAGGTCGAGACGCCATGACGGGATTGTATCGCTTGATGCTGGTCGCCACCGTGGCCCTCGGGGCCGCGACGCCGCTCCGGGCGGAAGGGCCTGGCAGCGGAGAGGTGACCGCCGTGAGCCTGACGCCGGCCGCCGGCAAGACCGAGGTCGTCGTCGCCGTCCGTGGCGCCGTGGACGTGCGGGATTTCCTGCTGACCTCGCCCGACCGCCTGGTGCTCGACGTGGTGGGCGCGAAGCTCGGCACCACCACCGCCAGCCTCTACGACGGGGTCAAGCGGGGAGGGGTGCTCAACCTGCGCTATTCACAGTTCCGCCCCGACGTCGTACGCATCGTGATCGATCTCCAGGGGCCCGAGACCTATACGGTCGACCGCTCCGACAACGCCATCCGGGTGAGCTTCGGCGATGGCCAGCCGTTCCAGGCGTGGTCCTCCACCGATGCTCGCACCGACGCGGTCGCGGCCGTTCGGGCGAGTGACGACGTGACCGAGCCGGCACCGGTGGCGCGGAAGCCTGAAGTGGGCATCCGGAGCGCCGCCATGCTGACCCGGGCGGACGAGCCACGCATCACGGTCACCTGGGACCGCGCGAGCATCGGAGACGTCGTCGCCGGCTTCGCGGCGTTCAGCGGTCGCACGATCATCCTCGGCAAGGACGTGAAGGGCGAGGTCAACGCCGAGATCAAGAACCAGCCCTGGCCCCAGGCGTTCCAGGCGGTGCTGGCCTCTCAAGGCCTCTCGGCCCAGGAGATGGCCGGCGGGATCATCCGGGTAGACGCGCCTTCGGCGCTCGCGGCGCTCGACTCGCTCGAGCCGCTGGAGACGAGCATCGTCCGGATCAACTACGCCCAGGCAGCGTCGCTGTCCAAGACGGTCGAGAGCATTCTGACCAAGAACCGTGGCCGGGTCGTGGCCGATACCGGCTCGAACGCCCTCATCCTGACCGACACGCGGAGCAAGATCGCCAGCGTCACCGACTTTGTCCGCGGGCTCGACGTGCGCACGCCGCAGCTCTCGATCCAGGCGAAGATCATCTTCGTCGACCGGACTGACGTCGAGCAGCTTGGCCTCAAGTACGATCTCGGCAGCCGGACCCAGTTCTTCAATAAGCTGGTTCAGCGCCCAGATCCGTCCAACCCGGGCGAGATGTTCGACCGGAACGTCAACGTCATCGATCTGGGCGGCAATTCCGTGGCGGCCGTGGGCAATGCCACCGCGGAAGTGCCGAACTCAGCGCTCGACCTGATCTATTCGACCAGCATCGGCGGGTTCGCCCTGACCACGTTCCTGAGCGCCCTCGAACGCACCGAGCTGGCCGACATCCAGGCCGAGCCGGTCATCTCGACTCTCGATAACCGTCAGGCCGACATCCTGGTCGGTGAGGAAACACCGGTACGCGTCATCGACGCCAACTCCAGCTCGTCCGGCACCGCCCGCGCCAACGTGCAGTTCAAGGAGACCGGTATCCGCCTGACGGTCACCCCGCACGTGACCAACAACCGCCAGGTGCTGATGCAGCTCCACACCGAGCGCTCGGCCATCCAGCCGCTCGCCGCGGCCGACCTCGGCTTCATCTTCCAGAAGCAGAAGGCCGACAACCAGCTCCTCGTCAACGATGGCGAGACGGCGGTCATCGGCGGCCTCACGGTCACGCAGGTGACCAAGACCAGGTCGGGCATCCCGCTGCTGGGGAGCCTTCCGATCGTCGGCCGGCTGTTCAGCTTCACCAGCGATCAGGAAAACCGGCGCGATCTCATTATCTTGGTCACACCCCGGATCACCGACGACGGCGCCTCGGAGCAGTAGCCGCCCCGCGCGGACCGTCCGAGCACCCCGACGGGAACGAGCCCGGCGCAGGCCGGGCTCGTTCGCATCCCGTATCCTCGGGCGGAAGGTGGGACGCGTGCACCTGACATTCTCCACTGCCGGCGAATCGCACGGCAAGGCGCTTGTGGCCCTGGTGGAAGGGCTCCCCGCCGGATTGCCGGTAAGTGCCGAGCGGGTGGACCGGGAGCTCGTGCGCCGCATGCAGGGCTACGGTCGCGGCGCGCGGATGAAGATCGAGCGCGACCACGTCGAGTGGCTCTCCGGCGTGCGTGCCGGCGAGACGCTCGGCACCCCGGTAGCCATGCTCATCCCCAACCGCGACTGGGCCAACTGGGAAGACGTGATGGCCCATGAGGCGGCGGAGCCGGGCGAGCTCCGCCGCCGCCGCGTCACCCGCCCCCGCCCCGGCCATGCCGATCTCGTGGGCGTGCTCAAATACGACCGGGTGGACGCGCGCGACATCCTGGAGCGGGCCAGCGCCCGCGAGACCACGGCGCGCGTGGCGGCCGGCGCGCTGGCCCGGCGCCTCCTGGACGAGTTCGGCGTCGAGATCGGGAGCCACGTCGTCTCGCTCGGCGGAGTGCTCGCCGCGCCACCCGCAACACTGCCCGTGCCGCTCAATGATGCCGCCGACCGCTCGGAGGTCCGAGTCCTCGACCCGTCGGTGGAGGCGGAAATCATCCGCCGCATCGACGCCGCGAAGAAGGCCGGCGACACCCTAGGCGGTGAGGTCGAGGTAGTGGCGCGCGGGGTGGTGGTGGGTCTGGGAAGTCACGTGAGCTGGGACCGGAAGCTCGATGGGCGCCTGGCCGGCATGCTGATGTCCATCCCCGCGGTCAAGGCCGTCGAGATCGGCCTGGGCCTCGAGGCCGCGCGCCGGCCGGGCTCCGAGGTGCACGATCCCATAGACGCGGCCTCCAGCACGCCCCCGCCCGAGCCGGGCGACCGCCGCGCCGGCTTCCGCCGCCGCAGCAACAACGCGGGCGGGCTCGAGGGCGGAATCACCACGGGTGAGCCGCTGGTGATCCGGGTCGGGATGAAGCCGATCAGCACGTTGATGTCGCCCCTCCCGACCGTGGACCTCGCGACCGGGAAGTCCGCCAACGCCCAGAGCGAGCGCTCGGACGTGACCGCGGTGCCCGCGATGGGCGTGATCGCCGAGGCGCTCACGGCCCTGGTGCTCGCCGACGCGATGCTCGAGAAGTTCGGGGGCGACTCGCTCGGCGAGATGCGCCGCAACTTCGACGGCTACGTCGCCGCGCTCGGCGCCCGCTGGGGCTCCCTGCGCGGCCAGGTCGAGGGCTGAGGTGAAGCGCCACGTCCTGCTGGTGGGCCTCCCGGGCTCCGGGAAGAGCACCGTCGGCCGGCTCGTGGCCGAAGCGCTTCCGGCGCCGCTGCTGGACATAGACGGGATTCTGGTCCGGCAGATGGGGATGCCGGTTGCCCAGATCTTCGGCATGGTGGGGGAGCCGCGGTTCCGCGCCATGGAGCGGGACGCCGTGGCCACCGCCCAGGCGAGGGAGCCGGCCGTGATCGTGCCGGGCGGCGGCTGGGCCGCGCAGCCGGGACAGCTGGAGACGGCCAGGCCTGCCTGTCTCATTATGTATCTCAAATGCGGCATCGGCACGGCTGTCAACCGGAGTGGGGAGGGCGAGGTGCGGCCGCTCCTCACCGGCGCCGATCCGGCGGAGCGGCTGCGGGCGCTCCTGGCGGCCCGGGAACCGTTCTATAAGCTCGCTGATTATGAGGTTTCGGCGGACAGGAAGGACGCGCAGCAGGTGGCGAAGGAGGTCGTCCGGCTGGCGCGGGAGCATGGGGGGTGGTAGTGGGCAGGCGGGCAGGCGGGCAGTGTAAGACTAGGCGCTAAAGCATTAAGACACAAGTAGTTACCGATCCGCGCCTTGCGCCGCCCCGTGCACGCGGATTTCTTGCACCCACCGACGTTGACCATCCGATGACTTCAGCAGGCATAGTGTACTCATGGCGACCAGACCCAAACGAGCAGTAAAAGCCCCCGCCAAGCCCGGCAAGAAAGCCGCGGCCCCCGCGGCGCCCAGGAAGGGCGGCGCCAAGGCGGGGAGGGGGAGCGCGCTGGTCATCGTCGAGTCGCCCACCAAGGCCAGGACCATCGGGAAGTACCTGGGCGCGGGTTACGACGTGAAGGCCACCGTGGGTCACCTGCGGGACCTCCCGACGCGCGAGCTGGGCGTCGACGTCGAGCGCGGCTTCGAGCCCAAGTACGTCACGATCAAGGGCAAGACCAAGACGCTCTCGGATCTCAAGAAGGCCGCCAAAACCGCGTCCATCATCTATCTCGCCACCGACCCCGACCGCGAGGGCGAGGCAATCGCCTGGCACGTCGCCGATCAGCTCAACAGCGGCGCGCCCACCCACCGGGTGCTGTTCCACGAGATCACCAAGGACGCCATCCATGAAGCGATGGAGCAGCCGGGCGTAATCGACGACCGCAAGGTGAACGCGCAGCAGGCGCGCCGGATCCTCGACCGCCTCGTGGGCTACAAGGCGAGCCCCATCCTCTGGCGCAGCATCAAGACCGGGCTCTCCGCGGGCCGGGTACAGACCGTCGCCCTGCGGCTCATCGTGGAGCGCGAGCGCGAGATCCGTGCGTTCACGCCCGAGGAGTACTGGAGCATCGAGGCGCTCCTCGCGAAGGACGGGCAGACCTTCGAGGCCGCCCTGGCCAAAGTGGCCGGCCACAAGCCGCAGCTCCATTCGGCCGAGGAGGCGCAGGCCGTGGTGGACGCGGTGCGGCAGCAGCCGTTCGTCGTGTCCAGGGTCGAGAAGCGGAACCGGCGGAAGAACCCGTCAGCCCCTTTCACCACCAGCACCATCCAGCAGGAAGCCGCCAAGAAGCTGGGTTTCAGCTCGCGGCGCACCATGCGCGCGGCGCAGGACCTCTACGAGGGGATGGACGTCGGCGAGGAGAGCGCGGTCGGCCTCATCACCTACATGCGGACCGACTCGGTGCGCGTGTCCGATGCGGCCATCGCCTCGGTGCGCGAGTTCATCGGGAAGAGCTACGCCAAGCCGTATCTCCCCGAGTCGCCCAACCGCTACAGCTCGCGGAAGAACGCCCGCGTCCAGGATGCGCACGAAGCCATCCGCCCCACCGACGTGCGCCGCCGGCCGGAGCACGTGCAGAAGTATCTCGAGCCCGACCAGTTCCGGCTCTACCAGCTCATCTGGCAGCGGTTCGTCGCGTCGCAGATGACGCCGGCGGTCTACGACATGACCGTCGTTGAGTTCGATATCGGCCAGTACCTCTTCCGGGCCACCGGCTCCGTCCTCGTCTTCGACGGGTTCCACGTGCTCTACACCGAGGGCCGGGAAAAGGAGGAGGGCAAGACGATGGACGACCTCCCGCCCATCCCGCCGCTGGTGCAGGGCGACGCGGTCGAGGTCCGGGAGATCACGCCGTCGCAGCACTTCACCGAGCCGCCACCCCGCTTCAGCGAGGCCAGCCTGGTGAAGGAGCTCGAGCGGCTCGGCATCGGCCGGCCGTCCACCTACAGCGCCATCATCTCGACCCTGAGCGCGCGCGAGTACGTCAAAGTGGAGCAGCGCCGCTTCTTCCCCACGGAGCTGGGCGAGCTGGTCGAGAAGATCATGGTGGCCAAATTCCCCGAGATCTTCAATGTCGAGTTCACCTCCGGGATGGAGTCGGAGCTCGACCGGATCGAGGAGGGGGAGCTGCTGTGGCAGGGCGTGCTGCAAGACTTCTACACGCCGTTCAGCAAGGCGCTCGAGGCGGTGGATCTCAACGCCCTCGTGGCCGACGCGCACGGGCTCAACCCCGAGGATCTCGCGAAGGAGCGCTGCCCCAAGTGCGGCTCGGCCATCGAGCTCAAGACCGGGCGGTTCGGTCCGTATCTCGCCTGTGTCAAGTACAAGGACACCTGCGACTACGTGAAATCGCTCCGGAAGGCGCGCGCGCCCGACCGGCCCACGGACGAGAAGTGCCAACTGTGCGGCTCGCCGATGGTCATCAAGACCGGCCGGTTCGGTGAGTTCCTGGCGTGCACCACCTACCCGGCGTGCAAGGGCACCCGTCCCATTCCGCTCGGCATCAAGTGTCCCAAGTGCGTCGAAGGCGACCTGGCCGAGCGGCGCACCAAGCGCGGCAAGTCGTTTTGGGGTTGCATCCGCTACCCTGCCTGCGATTTCTCCACCTGGAACCGGCCGGTGCCCGACACCTGCCCGGAGTGCGGCTGGATCGGCATGGAGAAGAAGGTGAGCAAGGCGGAGGGAGAGACCCGGGTCTGCCTCAAGTGCGGGAACAAGCTGGTCCTCGCCGAGCCTGAGGAGGTGGCGCTGGCGTGATCGCCACCGTCGTCGGCGGCGGTCTCGCCGGCTCGGAGGCGGCGTGGGCGCTGGCGGAGCGTGGGGTGCGCGTGACGATCTACGAGATGCGGCCCGTGGTGACCACGCCGGCCCATCACACCGACCGGCTGGCCGAGCTCGTCTGCAGCAACTCCTTCAAATCGGTGGATCTCGCCAACGCGCACGGGCTGCTCAAGGCCGAGCTTCGCGCGCTCGGCAGCTTGCTGCTGGCCTGCGCCGACGCGGCGCGGGTACCCGGCGGGACGGCGCTGGCGGTGGACCGGGAGGTCTTTTCGCAGGCCGTGCACGAGCGGGTGACGGCGCACCCGAACATTACAGTCGTACGCGAGGAGGTGGCCGAGCTGCCGTCGCCCGGCGTGGTAGCCACGGGACCGCTTACGTCCGCCCGGCTTAACGAGGCCCTCGTGGCCCGGCTCGGCTCGGCGGCCCTCGCGTTCTACGACGCGATCGCCCCGGTGGTGTCGTCGGACTCGCTGGATCACGAGCGGCTCTACGCGCTCTCGCGCTACGGCAAGGGCGAGGGCGACGACTACCTCAACGCGCCGATGGACGAAGCGGGGTACGAGCGGTTCCTGGACGCGCTGCTCGAGGCCGACCAGCATCAGGGTCACGAGTTCGACGCGGTGCCGTACTTCGAGGGCTGCTTGCCAGTGGAGGAGATGGCGCGGCGCGGCCGAGAGACGCTCCGGTTCGGACCGATGAAGCCTGTGGGGCTGCCCGACCCGCGCACCGGCCGCGAGCCGCACGCGGTAGTACAGCTTCGCCGCGAGGACCGGGCGGGGCAGATGTGGAACCTGGTGGGCTTCCAGACCCGGCTCCGGATCCCCGAGCAGCAGCGGGTGTTCCGCATGATCCCGGGGCTGGAGCGGGCGGAGTACCTCCGCTACGGGAGCATCCACCGGAACTCCTACCTCAATAGCCCGGCGAGTCTGGGCCCGGCGCTAACCGCGCGGGACGATGACCGGCTCTTCTTCGCCGGGCAGCTCACCGGGGTCGAGGGCTACACCGAGTCGCTCGGCACCGGGCTGCTGGCCGGGATCAACCTGGCGCGGCGCCTCGAGGGGAAGCCGGTGGTCATTCCGCCGCCGACCACGATGCTTGGCGGGCTGTATCGCTACCTGCGGGAGGCGGATCCGAAGCACTTTCAGCCGATGAACGCCAACTTCGGGCTGCTCGAGCCGCTGCCGGGAAAGGTCCGGAAGGACCGGAAGAAGGAGCTGCTGGTGGAGCGGGCGCGGGCGGAGTTCGGGCGGTTTCTGGAGGAGCTCCGGTGATCGTTCAAGGTCACGAATCACCACAGAGGCACGGAGGCACAGAGATACACGGAGTGAGACAACAAACGATTGT
>DATAHW010000027.1:0-22376 GCA_036262935.1 Gemmatimonadales bacterium
GTTCGAGGACGGCTCGCAGGCGAACCCGCTCAAGGGGGTGCAGACCGTGAACGTCCCGGTGGGCGGGGGGAGCATCTTCGAGCTGCGGCTGCACGAGCCGGGCGACTATCCGTTCGTGACGCACGCTTTTGCCGACGCGACCAAGGGCGCGGTGGGCGTGCTGCGGGCGGGGGCACCGGGGAAGCCGGCGACCGTAGCCGCCGCGGTCCACTGAGCCGGCACCTCGGCATCACCATGCGCACGGCGTGAGTCCGCGGCGTTTCCGATCCGGCCGGCAAGCCATCATCCCTGGCTCGCTTTCCTAGCCTTCCGGCAGGTCCCTGGCCGCACGCGCGATGCTGCGCAGCATCCCGGCAAAGACGAGCTGGTGGATTGCCCACAGCCCGTACCAATAGAGCAGGCCGCCCAGGCCGACAGGGTCGAACAGTGCCGTCTGCCGGATGAGGCTGCCGCCGTTCTCCGGCGTGACCTCGAACTGAAGCCACGCTCGCCCGGGAAGCCGCATCTCTGCCGCAAGTCGGAGGAGGCGACCGGGTTCGATCGCTTCCACTCGCCAGAAGTCCAGCGTGTCGCCCACGCTCAGCCTGTTCGGGTCGCGCCGGCCGCGGCGCATGCCGGGGCCGCCCACGGCGAGATCGATCAGACCGCGCAAGCGCCACAGAGCGTCGCCGTAGTACCAGCCGGTCGTGCCGCCGATCTGCGCGATGGGCCGGAATGCCGTTTCCGGAGGACGCGGCACCCACACCGCGCGAGAATCCACCTGGCGGGAGCCGAACGTGACGCCGCCCCAGCGCCGCGGCGCCCGTTGAGCGCTGAGCGCATCCGACCAGCGGGTCGCGGCGAAGCTCGAGTCCTCGTTCGCCAGCGCCCGGGCCAGCATCTCGCGGACCCCGCGAGGCCGAACACTGAAGTCCTGAAGGGCGCGGCCGTCGCGTACCACGGTCGGGTTCTTGAGCCCGTCGATCAGCTCGCGCCCGACCCGAGCATACACCGGCGAGACCAGCGCCAGCCACAGGCCCGAGAGTCGCGGCGTGAGCAGCGGCACAGGCACCATCACCCGAGCGAGCCCCCGGAGGCGCCCGTATTCCCGCATGAGGTCGCCATACGAGACCTGGTCCGGCCCACCGATCTCGTAGATCACGCTCTCTCGAAGCGGGGTCTCGCGCGCCGCGACCAGATACGCGATCAGGTCCTCGACGCCGATGGGCTGGGTGAGCGTGTCCACCCATCTCGGCGTCACCATCGCCGGCAGCTTCTCCACCAGCGCGCGAATGAGCTCGAAGGACAGACTGCCCGAGCCGATGACGATCGAAGCGCGGAACTCGATCGCCGGGATACCCGACTCCCGCAGCACCCGCCCTACATCCTGGCGGCTTGCGAGGTGGCGGGACAGCCGCCCGCCGCCGCCGCCGAGTCCTCCGAGGTAGATGATACGGCGCACTCCCGCCTCCGTGGCCGCCCGCACGAAGTGAACGGCCCCCCGGTGATCATGCTGCGCGTAGTTGCGGTCAGCGGCCATCGAGTGGATCAGGTAGTAGGCGGTGTGCACCCCACTGAGGGCGCGGGCGAGCGAGCCGGGGTCCAGCACGTCACCAGCCACGACCTCGGTGCTGGATGCCACCTTGGCACGGAGATATTCCGGCTGACGGGCCATACACCGGAGCGGCAGGCCCGCGGCCTCGAGAGCGAGGCAGAGACGGCCCCCCACGTATCCGCTCGCGCCGGTGAGCAGCACCAGCTCGTCACTGCCGGTCATGCGGGCTGCTCTGCCGCAAGCCGCTGGAGCGCCGGTCGCAAGCCGGCGAGCGAATCGATCACGTACACGCCGGCCGATTCGGCCCCGGCCTTGATTCCGAGAGCGCCCGCGCCACCGAGGAGCACAGCGACCCGCGGGGGCAATCCGGCTCGGATCTCCCGCAGGAGGCTCAGCACTCCGCGCTCGTCGCCGGGCTGGACGATACTGAGCGCAACAGCCTCGGCGCGTGCTTGCCCGATCGCCCCCAGGAGCTCCTCCACCGGCATGTCCGGTCCCAGATACGTCACGTTCCATCCCGCGGCCGCTGCGCTGATCGCCGCCATGAGCGCACCCAGCTCGTGCCTCTCACCCGGCGGGGTCGCGACGACCAGCCGGTGAGCGTCGCTGGCGGTCTGGTACAGCCCGAACAGCCAGCCGAGCACCCGGCGGAATACGGCGCTGGCCATATGCTCCTGGGCCACCGAGACCGACTGTTCCGACCAGCCTTGCCCGATGTCTTCCAGCGTCGTGACCGCCACCGCCTCCAGAAAATCCGGGATACCCAGGGTCATGGCCGCGCGCTCCAGCACCTCCTCGAGCCCCGGGGCGTCCAGCGCTCGGATCGCCCGCATCGCCCGGTCGTTGAACTCCTGAATGCTCCTGGCGCGGTCGCTCTCCTCGAGACGGCCCATGCCGCCCGTCTCATGAGCCGCCGACGAACCGGTCTCTTCCTCCAGCCGGGTCAGCGCCTCGAGGGGCAGCGAGGCGATGCGGCCGATCGCGTGGCCACCTTCGGCCAGGCGCCTGAGGCTGGTCAGACGCTCGATATCGAGGTCGGAGTAGAGGCGCTGCCCCCCTTCACTCCGGCCCGGCGTCACCACGCCGTATCGCCGCTCCCAGGCTCTGAGGAGGTGAGGGGTGAGCCCGGTCCGAAGCGCAACCAGGCGAACGGGATAGCGGGCGGTTGCGGCATCGTCGGTTGGGCTCATGACTGAACCGTACGTCCTTGTGAAGCTATTGTCAAGGAAAAGACTAATACAGAAGCTTGACATTAAGGTTTAGAGCTAGTACTTTGTGGGACAGTTGTTAGACAATCATCTATTTCAAGCTGAGGGATACATGAAAAAGCTGGACGTTGCTGCCGCGGTGCTCCTGGTGATTGGCGGGATCAATTGGGGCGTGGTGGGTCTAACGGGTGGTGACCTGGTAGGCGCCCTGTTTGGCCAGCTGAGTCCCCTGAGCCGGGCGGTCTATCTCGTCGTGGGGTTGGCCGGAGTCTATCAGGCAGTCCAGTGGAAGGCGATTCAGCGGCGGTGGCAGCCCGCGTTCGCCGGCCGGTAAGACCACACGATTCCAGCACCGGGTCGGCCGCGACAGCGCAGGCCGCCCGCTGCTCCACCTTCTGATTCGAGGATTGTTCCGGTGAGAGTACTGCCATCCATCGCTCTTGTCGCGGCGAGTGTCGCGCTGCTGACCATTCCGTCCGCCGCCCGGGCCCAGGCTGAGACGGGGAGGGTGACGATCGAGGCCCGCGGCGGGCTCAACGTGCCCACGTTCGACATCTCCGATGCCGTGGACGCGGGGCCCAGTGTCGGCATTGGCGCCGCGGTGCAGCTACGCCCGCGGGTCTACCTGCTGGGCGACGTCGACCTGGGCTTTCATTCGGGCGCCGATCTGCCCGGAGGGGCGAGTGCGCCCGACGTGAAGGTCTATCATTACATGGCGAAGGTAGGCTACGAGCTCCTGGCCGCGGGCAGCTCGCCCTGGTCGCTGATCGTCAACGCCGGCGTCGGCGCAATGACTTTCGACGTGGACGGAGCGGGCTCAAATACCTATCCCGCGATCAACGTGGGGGCCAAGATCGGCTACCGGGTGAGTCCGCGGGCGTCGCTGCTGCTGAGCCCGCAGGGCGACATCGCCTTTACCAAGGATGCCGAGCTGGGCACCAGCAATGCCTGGGTATGGCCGTTCACGGCCGGGATCCGCCTGGCTCTCTAGGCGGCTTCGGTCGGATGATGGCGGGAGCACCGGCGGCGCCTGGGCGAAGCTCGGCCCGTCGGTGCCGGCGTCAGGCTGCGGCCGAGCAGCCCCTGGCCCGCCCCCGCCCGACCTGCCATCTTGAGGCACCCCCAACCAAGCCGCACCATGCCCGAACTGCTCGGCCGGCTCCAATCCGCGCTCGCGGACCGCTACCGCCTCGATCGCGAAGTCGGCGCGGGCGGCATGGCCACCGTCTACCTGGCCGACGACGTCCGCCACGACCGCCGCGTGGCGCTCAAAGTACTGCGCCCGGAGCTCGCCGCCGTGATCGGCGCCGAGCGCTTCCTGGCGGAGATCAAGCTCACCGCCAACCTGCAGCACCCCCACATCCTGCCGCTGTTCGACTCGGGCGAAGCCGACGGCTACCTCTTCTACGTCATGCCCTTCATCGAGGGCGAGACGCTGCGCGACCGGCTCACCCGCGAGAAGCAGCTCCCCGTCGCCGACGCCGTCCGGATCACTACCGAAGTGGCGAGCGCGCTGGACTACGCCCACCGACATGGCGTGGTGCACCGCGACATCAAGCCCGAGAACATCCTGCTGCACGACGGCCAGGCGCTGGTGGCCGACTTCGGGATCGCGCTCGCGGCCAGCAAGGCGGGCGGCGCCCGGATGACCGAGACCGGGATGAGCCTGGGGACGCCGCATTACATGAGCCCCGAGCAGGCGATGGGCGAGCGCGAGATCACCGCCCGCTCCGACGTCTATGCCCTGGGTGCCGTGCTCTACGAGATGCTCACGGGGGATCCGCCCTTCACCGGCAGCACCGCCCAGGCGATCGTCGCACGGGTGGTCACCGAAAGCCCACGCGCGCTCACGGCTCAGCGCCACACGATTCCGCGCAACATCGAGGCGGCGGTGCTCACCGCGCTCGAGAAGCTGCCGGCCGATCGCTTCGCCAGCGCCGCCGAGTTCGCCGAGGCGCTGCAGAACCGGACCTACGCCGCCACCGTGTCGCTCGAGGCCGCGGCCTCGCCGTCGGCCCTGGCCTCGCACCGACGGCCGGGCCCCGCCTTCCTGGCGCTCGGCGCGGTGGCCGCCGTGAGCACGGTGGCGGCGCTCTGGGGCTGGCTCCGGCCGCCGCCTGCGGCGTTGCTCAGCCAGTTCAGCCTGGCGCTTCCGTCCGGCCAGACTCTGCAGCCGCCGCTCCCCACCGGCGGCGGGCGGCTGGCCATCTCGCCCGACGGTCGCAAGCTGGTGTACTCCGGGCCCGCGGAGGGCGGCTCGCGTCTCTGGGTCAGGCCGGTCGACCAGCTCACGGCCACCCCCATCGCCGGCACCGAGGGCGCCTCGAATCCGTTCTTCTCGCCGGACGGCCAGCGGGTCGGGTTCATCAAGGGCGGGACCCAGGTGCGGATCGCCTCGTTCGAGGGCGCGCCCACCGTCACCCTCACCGACAAGGCGAACTCCACGGGCGGCGACTGGGGCGACGACGGCAACGTCTACTTCGAGGTGGACTCGGGGATCGCCCGCATGCGGCCTTCCGGCGGCGCGGCCGAGCCGGTGTACACCTTCTCGGCGGCCCAGAACGTGGTGGGCACCGAGTGGCCGGCCGTGCTCCCGGGTTCCAGGGGCCTGATCTTCAGGATGCGGCACGCCGGGCAGGGCGCCGCCGACTGGGACATCATGGCGGTGGCGCTCCCGCACGGGACGCCGCACGTGCTCACCCGCGGCGTGTTCGCGCGCTACTCACCAACCGGGCACCTGCTCGTGGTCACCGCCGAAGGCAAGCTGGTCGCCATCCCGTTCGACCCTAAGAAGCTGGTGCTCACCGGCGCGCCCGTGGCCTTGATCGAGGGCATCGGCATCCGGGGCGGCGGCTTCAACGTGGACTTCTCGCTGTCCGCCAGCGGCACGCTGGTCTACACCACCGGGGGGGCGCTCGTCTCCCGTCGCGCCTTCTGGGCGGGACGCGACGGCGTGGTGTCGCCGGTGGACCCGTCCTGGGACCCGCAGGGCGTGATCAGCGAGATCGCCCTGTCGCCCGACGGCAGCCAGGTGGCGGTGGCGCTGCTCCGGAACGGGCGCTCGGACATCTGGGTCAAGCAGCTCCCGAACGGTCCGTTCTCGCGCATCACCTTCGGCGACACCTCGGCGGTGCGCCCCGCCTGGTCGCCGGACGGCCGCGAGGTGTACTACGCCAGCGACCGCACCGGCTCCGGCGTGGGTTCGCCCTATGCCCATCGCGCCGACGGCACCGGCGCCGCCCGGCCGCTGACCTCGTCTCGGCGCGATTTCGGCCAGATCGTCCCGTCGCGGGACGGCCGCTGGCTGGTGCTGCGCACCTCCAACTCGGACGCGGGCAGCGGCGACATTCTCGGCCAGCAGGCGGGGGACACGGCACTCGTGCCGCTGGTGGCCACCCCGGCGACGGAGATATTTCCGGCACTCTCGCCCGACGGGAAGTGGCTGGCCTACTCCTCCAACGAATCGGGCGCCTTCGAGGTCTACGTCCGGCCGTTCCCCGCCACGGCCTCGGCCAGATGGCAGGTCTCCACCGCCGGCGGCACCGAGCCGGCATGGAGCCACAGCGGCCACGAGCTGTTCTACCTGAACGGCAAGCTCGAGCTGGTCGCGGCCGAGCTCCGGCCGGGCCCCCAGTTCTCGGTGGGGGCGCAGCACGCCCTGTTTTCCGCCGCGTCGTTCGTGCGGAGCGGAATGCATTCGTACGCCGTGAGCCCCGACGACCGCCGGTTCCTGCTGGTACGCGAGGGCGACGCCACCCAGCAGGGCGACCTGGTCGTGGCCGAGCACTGGCTCCAGGAGCTGCGGGGGCGGATGGGCAAGTGAGCGGAGAGGCGATGCCGCTTGACGCGAGCAGCCCCGCCCACACCCCCTAGCTGCCTGCCGGCGCGGGCGCCGCGCGAGGCTGATACTCGGGCGCGTTGTCCGCGTAGCCCCAGATGAACGGCGGCTCGCCGCCGCACAGCCGGATGAAGGTCTGGAGCTGCCCGCGGTGGTGGACGAACTCGTCGTTCATCACGTGGAAAGCGACGGCGCCGGGCCATGCGGAACCCCACGGCGTCGGCACCATGGCCGATAGTTCGGCGTCGCCGATCCGCTTGACCGCCGCGTCCGCGCGCCGGAAACACTCCCCCGCGAAGGCGATCAGCGCCGGCTTGTTGCCCAGCTCCGCCGCGCTGCTGTTCTCCGAGGCTTCGTCAGCCGTGATCTGTCCCTTGGCCACCCCTTCGGCCATATCGCGGACGCACGTGGCCGAGATGTGGACCGCCAGCTCGGCCGGCGTCCGCATGCCGGGGACCGGGTGGGTGTGATAGCGGTCGGCGGGGATTGCCTCGAGGACACGGAGGTACACGCCGTACTTCTGGCGGAACTGGTCCCACACCTGTTCGAGCGCTTGCTTGTTCACGCGATGCTCCTTGCGATGACTCCGGATTCCCGGGTCGTGAGTGGTCAGCGGGGCCTTCCTACCGCCCCCTCTTTTCCTTCAGCTTGAGCCCGTCCAGCCAGTGCAGGGCCACGATGAGCTCGCTCTCCTGCGCCGACTCCCCCTCCCGCAACATCAGGAACCGGCGGTCGTCGCCGCTGACGGCGTAGGACGGAATCGGCCCGAGCCGGAGGAACGGCGCGAACGAGAACAGCGGTCGCTGCTCGCCCACGGCGAAGGTCGCGCCGGGCCGGACATCGGCCGCCACCAGCTCGTTCTTGCCGCTCACGTAGTAGAGCTGGCGGCCGCTCCTGCTCCACACCGGTTCCCTCCCGCCGGCGGTCGACACCTGCCACTTGGCGGAGCTGGTCTCGGGAAACGGCCGCACGTAGATCTCCGTCGTCCCCGACTCGTCCGACGCATAGGCCAGCCATCGCTCGTCCGGTGACAGCGCCGGGAACATGTTGGTGGCACCCGAGGTGACCAGCGGAATCGCCGTCGTATCGCCCTGGCGGACCCCGAAGATGCCGTTGTTGGCGGTCGCCTGGGCGCTCCTGAGGATCAGCCACCGCCGGTCATGCGACGGCAGCACCTGCCCCCAGTCCATGGACGAACGAAACACGGGGGTGGCGTTTCCGGTACCGTCCGCCCGGTGCTCGTAGACCGGGCCCACGCTCGAGCCCGCCCGGTCCGTGATGTAGAGCAGCGACCGGCCGTCGGGTGCCCAGACGGGCCGCACACTGCCGGTGTCGCTGAAGGTGATCCGCGAGAACGGGCCCGTGGGCAGCGCCTTGACCCAGATGTCCGACTTCCCGTTCCGGGAGAGCGCTACCGCAAGGGTCTTTTCGTCGGGCGACAAGGCGATGGCGTCGATGGTGCCTTGCGGGTCCCAGCTCGGGTCCACCAGGGAGGCTCCCCCTTCACGGGTCACCCACACCACCCGCCGAGCCCCGATGGCCCCGCCGGTGGTGTACGCCAGCGTGCCGCTCGGCGAGAGAGCCAGGTCCACGCTGAACCCGCCGGCCCGGACGCCCACGCCTTCGAGCAGCGCGATCGGAGGGCCGGTGAGCGCGAGCTTGGCCGGATCGAACGGGATGGCGATCAGCTTCCCATCGGCGGTGACCACGAGGAGGTGGCCTGTCGGTGCGTAGCGGGCGAACACGCCGCGCGTCAGCAACTTCGGCGGGGCGTTCGGCCCCGCGATCGCGCCGATCTGGAACTCGCCCTGACCCTTGCCCGCGTAGCGGAGCCGGAAGAGGAGGCCGCCGCCCGGCAGCGCGTTCAGCCATTCGGCGCCGACCTCGTGGCGCGCCGCCGACACGGCGTACACCGGCTCGACGGCGCCCCCGGTGGGGCGCATCCGGAGGACGCCGACGCCGCCCTCGAAGTACACCCAGCCGTCGGCGCTCCAGTCGCCGCTGACGGTGTTCGCGGTGTCGGTCAGGGTGACCGTCGGCGCCCCGTCGAGCGACGCGATCCGCACCGTGGAGCCGCCCTTGACGAAGCCGACCTGGCGCCCGTCGGGCGAGAAGAACGGACTGTAGGCGCCCTCGGTCCCCGCGATCGGGCTCGCGGTGAGCTGGTCCAGCCGGCGGAGCCAGAGTTGGCCCGATCCCTGGCCGGGGCCCACGAACACGATCTGACGCCCGTCGGGCGAGACCGCGATCCGTCCGCCGCCCGTGGTCGGTGGCGGCTGCAGCGCCTCGCTCGGGCGCGGCGCGACGCTGAACTGCGTCACCGGTTCGTGCGGCACCGGGCGGAGCCACCCCCAGAGCGCCGCCGCCGCGGCGAGGCCGGCCACCGCGAGCGCCGCCGCCAGCCTCGGGTCCCGCCGCCGGCTCTTCTGTCGCGCCGGCGCGTCCACGGCCGGCACCGCGGCCGTCGTCGCGTAGCTCTTGTCCCTGAGCGCCGTGGCGAAGTCGGCGGCGCTGGCGAAGCGATCCGCCGGCAGCTTCTCTAGCGCCGTGAGCACGGCGGCCTCGACGTGCGGCGGGATGGTGTGGCGCTGGGCCTGGAGCGGACGCGGCGCCTCGGTCACCACCCGCGCGACCACGGCCTGCGCCGTGGCGCCGGTGAAGGGCGGCTCACCGGTGAGCATCTCGTACATCACGCAGCCGAGGGCGTAGACGTCGGAGCGGGCGGTGATCTCGCGCTCACCCATCGCCTGCTCCGGGGACATGTAGTGCGGCGTGCCGAGACTCATCCCCGTCTCCGTCATCCGGGCGCCGCCCGCCTTGCTGGCGGCCAGCGCGATGCCGAAGTCGGCCACCAGGGCCGAGCCATCGTGGAGCAGAATGTTCTCCGGCTTGATGTCGCGGTGGACCACGCCGTGGCGGTGCGCATAGTCGAGCGCGGCGGCGACTTCCTCGGCGATGCGGACGGCCTCCGGCACGGCGAGCTGCTTTTCGCGGGTGAGTCGGTCGCGCAGCGTCTCCCCTTCGACGAAGGGCATGACGTAGAACAGGAAGCCGTCGGCCTCGCCCGAATCGAACAGCGGCAGGATGTGCGGATGCTGCAGGTTGGCGGTGAGCTGGATCTCGGCCAGAAAGCGCTCGGCACCGATGACGGCGGCGAGCTCGGGGCGGAGCACCTTCACGGCCACCCGCCGGGCGTGGCGGATGTCCTGGGCCAGATAGACGGTCGCCATCCCGCCGGCACCGACTTCCCGCTCGAGGCGGTAGCGGTCGGCGAGGGCGGATTGGAGCCGGCCGAGCAGTTCGGGCATGGGGCCCTATGTGTTGGGGACGAGGGAAGATGGAGGTGGCGACGGGGTTTGGCCAGGCTGGACCTCAATTCGCTGCGCCCCGCCGGCACCCGACACACCCGCCACCATCACTTCCCGACCCGCGCCCGCAGCTCCTCGAACCAGTTCTGCACCACCACCAGCTCCGACTCCCCCGCAACCGTCGCCGGCCGCACCATCACGAACCGCTGGCCGTCCGGCGACACGTCGTAGACGCCGGCATTGCCGCCGATCACGAAGGGGCTCGCCGAGAAGAGCACCTTCGGCTGCCCGACGGCGAAGCCTGGCCCCGGCACGATCGGCAGCGACGTCATCTCACCCTTGCCGTCGAGATAGAAGAGCTCGCGCCCGTTCCGCGCCCACATCGGTACCGTCCCGCCGCTCACCGACACCTGCCACTTGGCGGAGGCCACGTCCGGGAACGGCCGGACGTAGACCTCGTCCCGGCCCGACTCGTTGGAGACGTAGGCCAGCCACCGCCCGTCCGGCGAGACGGTCGGGCTCATCTCGCGCGCGCCGGTCGTGAGCAGCGGTACGGGCGTGGTGTCGCCCGTCTTCAGGCCGTAGATGTCGCCGGCGCCCGGCTCGGCGAACGAGCGGCGGAGCACCAGCCATTTGCCGTCCGCCGTCGGCACCGCCTGCGCGAACTGCATCTGGGTCCGGAGCAGCCCCTGCGGCGCGCCGGTGCCGTTGGCGCGGGCCATCATCGGCAGGCCGGCGCCCGAGCCGAGGTCGTTGATGTACACCAGCGACCGCCCGTCGCCCGCCCACGCCGCCCGCAGGTGAACCGTATCGCCGAAGGTGACCCGCGAGAACGGCCCCGACGGAAGCTGCTTGACCCAGATGTCCGCCGTCGCGCCCCGGGCCAGCGTGACCGCGAGCGCCCGGCCGTCGGGCGAGAGCGCCACGCTGTTGATGTCCCCGTCGAACTTCCAGGTCGTGTCCATCGGTACCGCGAGGCCGTCGCGGCCCACCCACCACGCGGTCGTCGCGGCCGCCGTGCCGCCCGACGAATAGGCCAGCGTCCCGGTGGCGCTCACCGCGAAGTTCACCTCGAACGGCCCCGAGCGGAGCAGCCCGTCCATCACCGCCACGCTCGGCCCGGTCACCGCGCGCTTCTTCGGGTCGAACGGCATCGCCAGCAGCTTGCCGTCGCCGGTGACGACCAGCAGGTGACCCGAGTTGACGTAGCGGGCGTAGACGCCGCGTGCGACGAGGTGCGGGGTGCCGTGCGGCACCGCCATCTCCATGATCTCGAACTCGTTCGGCGCCTGCCCGGTGAGCCGCCTCCGAAAGACGATCCCCTTGCCGTCCGGCATGACGTTGGGATACTCGGCCCCGATCTCGTGCTTCGCATCGGACATCGTGAAGAGCTTCTCGATCGGTCCGCCGGTCGCCTTGATGCGGCCGATGCCGTCCTCCAGCTCGATGTAGATGTATCCGTCCGTGCCCCAGTCGCCGCCGGAGCTGTTGATGCTGTCGGACAGCGTCACCGGCGGCCCGCCGTTGAGCGGGGCGACCCGAAGCGACCGGCCGGCGATGGTGAAGGCGACCTGGTTGCCGTCGTGGGAGAAGAACGGGCTCAGACCGTTCTCGGTGCCCGCGATCGGGAGCGGCCGGAGCTTGTCGTGCTCCCGCAGCCAGAGCCGGGTGCCGCCGTCGGCCACGCCGATGTAGGCGATGCGGTTGCCGTCGGGAGAGATGGCCAGGTTGCCGGCGACGCCGGACGGGCGGAGCCCTTCGTTCGGCCGGAGCATGACGCTGTAGCGCTGCACCGTCGGCGCGGGCTTCGGCCGGAGCCAGCCCCAGAGCGCCGCCGCCGTGGCGATCACGGCCACCGCGACGGCCGCCAGGGTGACCACGCTCGGCCGCCGGCCCGCGGCGCGCGCGCCCACCGCCGCGCCGGCGGCCGCAGGCATGGCCGTGGTCGGCGCGCCGGTGCTGTACCTCTTGTCGCCGAGCGCCTCGGCGAACTCGGCCGCGCTGGCGAAGCGGTCGGCCGGGAGCTTCTCGAGCGCGGTCAGCACCGCCGCCTCGACGTGGGGCGGAATCGTGTGGCGCTGGGTGGTGAGCGATCGGGGGCTCTCGGTGACCACCCGCGCCACCACCGCCTGTGCCGTCGAGCCGGTGAACGGCGGGTCGCCGGTGAGCATCTCGTAGAGCACGGCACCCAGGGCGTAGACGTCGGAGCGGGCCGTGATCTCGCGCTCGCCCATCGCCTGCTCGGGGCTCATGTAGTGCGGCGTGCCGAGCGACATGCCGGTCTCGGTCATCCGGCTCCCGCCGGCCTTGCTCGCGGCGAGCGCGATGCCGAAGTCGGCCACCAGTGCCTGGCCGTCGTGCAGCAGGATGTTCTCGGGCTTGATGTCCCGGTGCACCACGCCATGGCGGTGGGCGTAGTCGAGCGCGCCGGCCACCTCCGTGGCGATGCGTACCGCATCCGCGACCGGGAGCTGCTTCTCCCTCGTCAGCCGGTCACGGAGCGTCTCGCCCTCGACGAAAGGCATGACGTAGAACAGATAGGTCGCGGGTCCCGAGTCCCGGGTCGCGAGCTCGTCACCCGCGACTCGCGACTCGTGACCCGCGACTGCTTCACCCGAGTCGAAGAGGGGCAGGATGTGCGGGTGCTGCAGATTGGCGGTGAGCTTGATCTCGGCCAGAAACCGCTCGGCGCCGATCACCGCCGCCAGCTCGGGGCGCAGCACCTTCACGGCCACCCGCCGGTCGTGGCGGATGTCCTGGGCGAGGTAGACGGTGGCCATCCCGCCGGCGCCGACTTCGCGGTCGAGACGGTAGCGGTCCGCCAGGGCGGATTGGAGCCGGCTGAGCAGTTCGGGCATGGGCCCTATGTGTTGGGGACGAAGGAAGATGGTGGTGGGGGCGGGGTTTGGCTAGGATGGCCGCGCATCTCTGCGCCGGCTTCTCCTGCTGCGCGGCTCAGTGCGCGCCCCCGCGACCGGCCAGGTTGCGCGCGGTGACGTAGAAGTCCTCGTCCACCGCCACGTCAGCGCCCGCCGGCGACGGCACGGCCAGCCGCTGCCACACCGCCGTCGGGCGGAGCCGGCGGCTCCCCATCCCCGGGATCTGCACCCGCACCGGCATGGCGAAGCCCGGCACGACCCCGGCCCAGCGGTAGGACAGAGTGCCGTGCTCCACCCGATACTCGAGCTCCGGCACCTGCGTGGTGGTGAGGTATTGAGTGAACACCGGGCCCAGGTCCAGCCCCGACTGCCGCGCGATGTAATCCTCGATCTCGGCGCCGGTGACCGTCCGGTGGCGGAAGGTTTGGCCGAGGCCGCGCAGGATCCCGCGCCACTTGACGTCGTCGTCGACCAGTTGGCGGATCGTGTGCAGCACGTTGGCGCCCTTGGAGTACATGTCGCTGTTGTACCAGCCGGCGACGCCGCGGGGGCCGACGATCGGCCCGGTGTTCCGGATGCCTTTGCGGAGCCCGATGAGGTAGGCGGCGCCGGCCGTGCGGCCGTGCCCGCACTCGACGTAGAGGCCCTCCGCGTAGGTAGCGAACGACTCGTGTATCCACAGGTCGCCCGGCTCCCGCGTCGAGATGCTGTTGCCGAACCATTCGTGGGCGCTCTCGTGGATCACGATGTAGTCCCAGCCGAGGCCGAGCCCGGTGCCCGACAGGTCGCGGCCGAGGTAGCCGGGGAGAAACTTGTTGCCGTAGGCGATGCCGCTCTGGTGCTCCATCCCCAGATACGGCGTCTCGACCAGCTTGTAGCCGTCGGCGTACCACGGGTAGGGCCCGAACCAGTGCTCGAAGCAGGCCAGCATCGGCGTGGCCTGCGCCCACTGGATCCTGGCCGTGTCGAGGTGATCCGCGAGCGGCCAGAAGTCGAGCGACAGGGGGCCGTCTTCCCCCTGGAGCGTGTCGGCGAAGTGCCCGTACCGGCCCACGTTCACGGCCACGCCGTAGGAGTTGATCGGCTGGGTGACGAACCACTCGTAGGTGGACGTGCTGTCAGGGTTACGCGTCACGCCGCGGAGGCGTCCGTTGGAGACCTCCACCAGCGGGTCGGGCACCGTGATCGCGATTCGCTGGCTGTCGGGTTCGTCGCCCAGCCAGTCCTTGAGCGGCCACCAGATGCTGGCGCCCGGCAGCTCGTCCGACGTGGCGAACCAGGGCGCGCCGAGGCTGTCCTGCGCCCAGACCACGCCGGTTCTGCCCTTGGGCCGCCCGCGCCCGGGCTGGCCGTGGTAGTACGCCGTCACCGTCCGGGTCTCGCCCGTGCGCGGCCGGGCAACGGGCGTGAGGAAGTAGGCGTCGCCGTCCCGGCGCGCCTCGAGCTGCCGTCCATCCTGAATCGCGCTGTCCAGGACCAGCGGCGTCTGGAGATCGAGCTGCATCGTCTGCCCGGGCCGCCGCACCCGGTAGGTGATGCCGTTCCAGCCGGTGAAGCTGCTGTCGGCGGGGTTCACGCGCACATGAAGGTCGTAGAAGGTGACGTCCCACCACGCGCGGCTGGGATTGTCGGCGCCGCGCACGCTGTCGGCGTGGGTGGGCGTGAAGGCGTCGCGGCCCTGGGCGAGGGCGGGGCTGGCGGCCGAGAGCAGGAGCAGGGCGAGGCAGGCGGAGGCGGGTGGCATCATCAGTCTCACAGCAGCCTCGTCATCCCGAGGTGGAGGTGTTGGAAGGGTGGCCTTCGGGCCGAGCAGCGTCTTCGTCGCGAAGCGCCGCGACCTGGCCAAGGGGGCGAGATACCGGGCATCGGCCTCGGCCACGGTCAGCGAGCCGAGCGCCGTGCGGACGCCCCGCTTCGGTGAGTCGATCCCGATCGCGAGCATGCGGCCGACCGGCACGTGCGCCGTCGTCGGTCGCGGCGTCGAAGGCGGTAGAAGCCCATTCGGTACGCCTCCCATGGGGCGTCACGAGCTCCCCACCCCGAGATCCGGCATCTCCACGTCGGCGTCCCCCAGCACCCGCCGGATCGCGATGGTCAGCGGGATCGCCAGCAGCGCGCCGACCGGGCCGAGCAGATAGGCCCAGACCAGCAGCGAGAGCAGGCCGACGATGGGAGGCAGGTCGAGGCCGCTCAGCATGAAACGCGGCTTCACCAGGTTGTCCACCACGAAGTTGAGCACGAGGAACGTCGCGAGCACGAGCAGGGCCCGCTGCCAGCCATACTCGAGCAGCGTGAGGAGGACCGGCGGGACGACCGACAGGATGATCCCGACATTGGGCACGAAGTTCATGATGAAGGCGAGCACCGCCCAGACCAGCGCGAGATCGGTCCCGATGATCAGCATCAGGACGTAGACCAGGACAGAGAAGGCGAGGCCGGTGAGCGCGGTGATGCCGAGGTATTGCCGGATGTCCCGCGCCACCCGCTCGGCCGTCCCCCTCGGCTGAACCATCCGGTCCCTCACGCTCCGTTCGGCGAGAAAGAACGCTACGATCAGGATCAGCAGCAGCGCTTGGCTCAGGACCGCGCCCAGACCGGACAGGATCCCGGCCGCGAGTCCCAGCAGGCGGCTCGGGTCCACCAGATCGAGCGAGAGCACCCGCCCGGGCTCGATGCCCCGGGCTGCCAGCAGGGTCTCGAGCTGCTGGCGCAGGGACTGGGCGCGGTCCTGGTAGTGGGGGAGCACCTGGAGCAGCCGGGTGCCGGAGAAACCCAGGATACCGAGCAGCAGGAGCAGCCCGCCCACGAGGAGCAGGGTGGTGAGGACGACGGCCACCCCGGGCGGCACTCCCCGGCGGCGCAGCGCCTCGAAGGCCGGGACCACCGTGAGGGTGAGCAGCATCGCGAGGAGGATGCTGTTGAGGACCTGGGCCGCTTCGTGGATGCCGGCCGCGATGATGACGAGCGCGGCGGTGCCGATGAGGAACCGGTAACGGGCGTCGGCCCGGGGCTGTGGAGTGACAGGTAGGCTCATGGGGACCAAGGTTGCGGGGCGATTCGGGGACTGTCAAACCGCTGCCCACGTCTTGCCTCGCGCTCCGCCCCGGGCATCTGGCCGCGGGCACGGGTGCGGGAATAGCGCGAGACCGCTGCTACTTCCCGCTCTTCCCCTTGAGCCCGTCGGCTTTGCGGTCGAGACGGTAGCCGCCGGCTCCGCGTCAGAGCCCTATCCGCGCGCTCAGCGCCAGCACCAGCGTGTGTGCCCGCCGGCCCTCAACTCCCAGTGGCTCCAGATCGTGCACGCTGTGGAACGACACGATGTAGTCCTTCGCCATCACCTCGAGCCCGAGCCGCGGGGTGAGCGTCACCCCGAGCCCGGCGCCGAGGGCGAGAGCGAAGTTGGTGGCATTCCCGCGCACCGGCCGGCCCAGCAGGGCGGTCGAGACCGAGTAGTGGGCGAGCCCCGCGCCCACTTGTGCGAAGGCGATCGTCCCCCGGCCCCCCTCGCGGCCGAGCGGCACGTGCCCGCGCACGCCGGCATCGGCGAACCACAGGCTCCCGCCGTCCACGCCGATCGAGCCCAGCAGTGGCACGCCACTCAGTCGCCACGTGGGCTGCGCGTAGACGCCTCCGGCCACCAGGCTCAAGGAGCGATGCACCGGCACGATCACCTGCAGCACGCCGGCGAACGCGTCGTTGTTGTCGAGCGCGAGATCGGCGGGGCCGGTGAAGTAGGCACCCGAGGTCAGGAGGCCGCCGCCCGCCGAGAGCTGTACGCGCGGGCGGAGCGCGGCGCTCTGGGCGCCTGCCAGGACGGGGGTGAGACAGAGCGCCGCCAACAGGCGGGCGAACGAGAATGCGGCACGACTGCGCATGTGGGGAGCGTACGACCGTAGGCGAGGATCCTGAGGTGACCGCTGTCACCTCGCACCGCCTGCTCGTAGTTGACCGTCCACGCCACCGTGAAGACATCCACCGCTGGCTCGTCGCCGATGACGGTGATCGGCCGGGCGAGCAGCTCCTTGGCGGTCCACTCGCGTGCGAAGTCGTAGCCGATCCTGGCGAGTCCTTCCAGCACGCGGTGATCGCCTGGAAGCAAGCGGCCCCGGAGATAGCTCTCCGGGGCCGCTTGCCATCACGAGCGCTGCCTAGTTGCCGTGGGGCGTACCCAGCTCGACCCGCGCCCCCGCGCCGGCCCCCACCTGCACGCCGGTGCCTCCCGCCATGCCTGCGCCGACGCCCGCCTCGGCGTGTCCATGCCCGGCCGATTCCGCGCTCAGGTTGGCGAGCGCCTCGGGGCCATGGTCCAGCGCCCCTTCCACCCGTGCCAGCGCCTGGTCCGACGCGTGGCCGAGTGCCACCAGATCGGTGAGCACCGCGATCGCCACCGCGCGGCTGTCGCCGGGCGCCCGCTGGCTGATTGCGACGAGCGCGCTCTGGCTCACGCCGGCCTGCACGGCGTCGGCCGCCACGCTGAGCTCGCCCTCGGTGGTGCTGGCGAGACCGGCCTTCGTCATCGCGTCGCGCGCCTGCGTCAGGCCGTCGAGCCGCTTCTCGACCGCGGCAGCGATCCGATCCATCGGCACCCCCTTCGCCTTGCCCTCCGCGACCTTCCGCTCGAGCAGCGAGACCGGGATGCCGGCGTTGACGGCGCTCTCGAGCGCCGCGTCGATCCGCGCGTCGGCTCCGGTCGGGGCCGAGGCGGTCGAGTCCTGCGCGAGCAGGGCGGCCGGCGCGCAGATCAGGGCGGCCGTGAGGTACAGCGTCATGGTGCGCATGGTGCCAGCTCCTTGCAGTGGGTGGTGTCGGACTCCGCCATCAAGACGAGCGGGAGCCGGCACTGGTCACATTGCCGTAGTCGGGGTCGAGCGTCTCGCGGAGCGCCGCATGGGCGCGCGCCACGCGCATCTTCGCGGCGCTGAGCGAGATGCCCGCGAGCTCGGCGATCTCCTCGTAGGAGTGGCCCAGCTCGTGGCGCAGCAGAAAGGCCTCACGCAGGATGGGCGGCAGCGCGGCGAGCGCCGCGCCGATCGCCTCCCGCAGCGCGTGCCGCTCGGCGAAGTCTTCGTCGTCCGCGGGCTCCTCCACGTCGAGCAGCGGCACTTCCGTGCGCCGGACGTTCTTGGCCCAGTCGAGCATGGTGTTGCGGAAGATCCGGAACAGCCACGACCGCACCCTGTCCGGCTCCCGGCACTGGCTCAGCCGCGCGTGCGCCTTGACGAATGCCTCCTGCACCAGGTCGAGCGCGGTATCGTGGTCGAGACCGAGACCGCGCCCGTAGCGGTAGAGCGAGTTCTGGTGCCGGCGCACCAGCGCGGCGAAGTCGCCCTCCAGCGCGGCCGTCACGAGATCACCAGCACGGCCACCTGCCCGCCCATGCCGTCGTCCTGCCGTCCCGGCACGCCGTCGGGCACGAACCAGGTCCCGTCCTCGGCGACGAAGGCGTAGTGATACACGCCCGGGGCCAGCTCGGCCGCGTAGGTCCAGCGCGACCCGTCACGCTGCATCGGCACCGGCTTCCACCCCGTGAAGTCGCCCGCGATGGACGGTGCGCCCCGGGCGGCACGCGCGGGGAGCGCGATGGTCGCGCGTCCGTCGCGCGCGCGGGTCGCCACCGGCGCGGCGAAGGCACGGCTGCCGCCCAGGCGCAGGCTGAGGCCGCCCCATACCGACGTCCTGCTGGCCGAGAGATAGAGCGGATCGAACGCGTTGCCGCGCGCGCCGAGCTGCAGCTCGAGACCCGGACCCACCGCCGCGCCGGCGCCGGCGGACCACGCCGTGCGGTCCAGCCCGCCGGCCACCCACCGGCCGAGCGAGCCCCAGAGCTGGAGCGGGCCCCGCTCGTATCGGAGCGCGCCGCCCAGGTAGGCGTGCGTCGTGCCGTGGTCGAGCCATGCGCGACTCTGCGCCTGCAGCGTCATCGGCGGCGCGAGCACCATGGACAACTGGGCGTCGCCGGTCGGGAGGGCGCGCTCCTGGAGTACGTCGCCCAGCCGGCTTCTCTGCGCCGCCACGCCGCCGCGGGTCTCGAGCCGGAGCGTCGGCGAGCCGGCGAAGGCGCCCGCCATCAGCTCGCCCCCGATGCCTTGGCCCGACGGGTCCGAGCGGACCGGCGCCGGCGGTTGCGACGGGAACGGCAGCGGCCCGGGTGCGGGCCCCGGCACGCCGTTCACCGTCGCCTGCTTCCGCTGGATGAATCCATTGGCCGAGAGGTCGAGCAGCACGCCGCTCGTGCCCCGGGTCGCGAGGCGCTGCCAGCCGCCGAGCACCGCCCAGAACGGGTCGTCGCCGAGCGGGATCGCGGCCGAGAGGCCGAGCCAGTCGCGCGGCGCGCTGCGGCCAAGCCCGAGCACGGTGGACGAGCCGGCGGAGGCGCCGGCGGGCGCGCCCTCGTAGGTCACCCGGCCGACTCTCGCGGACGCGCGCCATTCCTGGGACCACGCGTCCCGCGGCGCCGCCACGATCGCGAGCGCCGTCAGGAGGGCGATGCCGCGTGCGGCCGCGCTCACGAGCGCATCTCCGGCGCGAGCACGGCGACGCGGCTGCTCGAGCCGCCGAAGCCGTCGGTGACTCGCGGCGCGAGCGGGTCGAGCCGCCACGCCTTGCCGTCGACCACGAAGACGTAGTTGTACACCCCGGGCGCGAGCGCCACGTCCACCGACCAGACACCGGCCTCGGCCTGGTGCAGCCGGTGGATCGGATGCCACCCGTTGAAGTCGCCGGCCAGCGCGACCTCGTGCGCGCCGGCATCGCCGAGCCGGAACTGGACGATCACCCGCGCGGGCGTGGCGGCGGAGAGATTCACCGGCGCGGCAGGCTGCAAGACGGAGGTGGAAACCGCGGCGGCGACGGCAAGGCCGCCAGCCAGTGCGTATGCCGGGCGGAGGGTGAGCGCCCGCGGGGACCAGAGCCAGCGCGCTGCCGATGCCAGGGCCCGACGCACGCGGCCGGGCCCCGGACGCACCCGGCGCATGACCGTGCCGGCAATGTCGATCGCGGGCAATTGCCGGATCGGCCCGAGCGCTGTGCCAATCATTGCACGATAGTGCTGCAGCTCGGCGCGCTCTCGGGGCGTGAGCCCGTCGACCGGGAGCTCGCCGTCGAGCGCCCGCTGGATGCGGTCGTCCATGTTTTTGCCGCCTGAAGGGGTGAGTGTCGGGTTCGGCGCTGAGACGAGTGGTGCCGGCCGAAAGTCACATGGCGGCGGAGGGGCAAATCGCAGGCCTGGGATGGTCGCTGCATGGCGCCGGAAGTGATGCTCGGCGCCGGGGCTCGAGCAGCGCTCGCAGATCGAACGCGTCCGGGTGCCTGGGCCAGAAGCGTGGGCGGATCATCGAGCATGAGCGCGGTGAGGGGGGAGCGCGAGACGCGGGCCTGACGACCGCTCGAGCAGTCGTACAGGTGGGCATGAGTGGCCCATGCGCACCGAGGACCGGAGCCCTAACTAGTGGCACCTCCGCGACGCCGATTAAGCGCCACGAAGGATCCAGGACGGCCGAGCTGCCGAGCGCTCCACCGCACCCGTTCGGGAGGGATCCATGCGTACCGTGCTACCTCTTGCTCCGCTCACGTTCGCAGTATTGCTCCTGAGCTGTCAGGATGAGACAGGTCCCAACAATGACCCTGATCTGCCCTCCGTAAGTAAGCCTTCGGCGGGGGTCTCTCGAACTCGCTTCTTCCACGACGCAGCCTTCATCCACACCATACCCGAAAGCAATGTCACGTTCACCATAGGCCTCGTCACGCCCCTCGCGGATCTGGACATCTGTGGCGGCTCCGCCGAAGTGTTCGAGAGCGACTTGAGAGGCCACAACCAGGTTGTCTCAACGCCCCCGGGCCCCGAGCACCTGAACGACCGCTCGCAGGGAACGTTCGTCCTTTATGACGTGGCCTTTGACTTCAATGACATCTGCGACCTGGTGGGCCACGTCGTCGGAATCGGTAAGGGCAGCTTCACCCGGACCGACAATAGCCTGACAGGCGTGGGGCCGGGGATGAACGCGTTTGGCTTCATGGCGAACGCCAAGCTGGAACTGATCGATGGCGGCCATGCGACCTTCCACGCCGTGGAGCGCTGGCTCTATGACGGTGAGGAAGCCACCCTGCTTGTGCGTAAGGTCGAGTTGAAGCCGACCGGCAACTAGGCTGTCTGGCGCCCTCGAGCGCCATGGACCGGGTGAGCGGACCTATACGATGAGCTGACGGCGCCGGAGCGCCGATGGCCTAATGAGGGAAGTCGGTATGCGACGGACAACTCGGCAGTACCTGGCACTGCGTACGATGGCTCTGGGGGTGGTAGCTCTCTGCCGGATTCCAGCGGGCGCGCAGCAGCCTGCCATGGCTCAAACCCACGCCGGCCCGGACTCCGCCGCGAACCCGATGGTCACGGCGGCCCGGCGGCTGGAAACGATGGCGCCGGCGTTGGTGCAATCCGCCCAGATCAAACCGGGCCAACTGGTCGCGATTCACGGTGGTCCCCAGATGGTGCCGGCCATGGAGGCCATGGCCATCGCGGTGCAGAAGCGGGGCGGGTTCCCCCTGCTCCTGCTCGACAGCCCCGCCGTGACGCACTCCTACTTTGCCGACGTGCCGGAGCAGTACCTCGGCCGAACGCCCAGGGCCTGGCAGGACTTCCAGGCCGCCGGGGTCGATGTCGACTTCCAGCTGCCGGTGTTCGAGAACTTCCTGCAGACGCTCTCGGATGTTCCGGCGGAGCGGCAGGGCAAGGTGGTCGCGGCGTTCACGGCCAGCCAGACCGAGTTGACGGCGCGCCAGAATCGTAACCGGACGAAGCGGCTGAACATCGTCGGGCCACCCGGCGCGGCGGACGCCGAACAGGCCCGGATCGATCCGGCGACCTATTCGCGGTTGTACAACCAGGGGCTCGACGCCGACTATCAGCGGATCGCGCAAAGCGGCCGCAGGATCCAGGCGGCGCTGCGGGGTGCCCGGCGCGTTCGAATCACCACTCCGGATGGAACGGATCTGTCGTTCGCGGTGGGCAACCACCCGGTTATCCTGGACGCCGGGATGACTCAGCTCGGTACGGAGGGGCTGCTGGCGGAGCGCACCGCACAGCTCCCCGGGGGCGCTATCCGCCTGGCTCCGATGGAGACTTCGGTCACCGGTACGATCCACGCGCCCAACGATCAATGCGACCACCCGGTCAAGGACGAGGTGATCGAGGTGCGCGAGGGGATGCCGGAGAGTGTGCACGCCGCCTCCGACGAAGCCTGCGTCAAGGCGGCGGTCCAGCGCGCCGGGCGCTTCGGCTGGGTGGAGATCGGCCTCAATCCCGCACTACGGGTAAACGATCCCAAGGCGAACCTGGTCAGCACTCTGCTCGACCTGGGCGCCGGTGCGGTCACCGTGAACTTCGGCACCAATCAGGAGCTGGGGGGCGCCAACAAGACCGCGAGCGGTGGATGGTTCATCGTCCTCCCTCGCGCGACCATCGAAGCGGATGGGAAGCTCGTCGTCCGCAACGGAGAGCTCGCCATGTGATGCTCTGCCGGGCTGACCAATGGCCCTGCTGCGGCTCCTGAGCAGCCGGGCCAGGCTTTCCTTCATCTAGCCGGCCACCGGCAGCCGGGTAGCTTTGAGGGGTGC
>DATAHW010000028.1:0-35391 GCA_036262935.1 Gemmatimonadales bacterium
TGGCAGGACGGGCAGCCGGCCAGGTGGCTCTCGATCTCGACGCACTGCGACCGGCTCAGCCCCTGGTCCAGATAGGCGTGGAGCTCGTCCTCAGGAATGTGTCGCATCGGTCCCCGTTCGCGTCTGCTGCCGGTCGTGCGCATCGACCAACCGGCGCCGGGCCCGGGCCAGCGTGGTGCCGACGGCGCCCACGGCCAGGCCGGTGCGGGCCGCGATCTCCGGGTAGCTCAGCCCCCCGTCCCAGAGCAGCAGGATCTCCCGGTCCCGCGAGGTGAGCACGTTCAGCGCCTCGTGCACGGCGGCCATCCGCTCATCGTGCTCCACCGCGTCGTCCGCCGCCGGCGTCATCGTCGGCTGGGCGATCGGATCGCCCTTGAGCAGCGTCAGGTGGCGCTTCCGGCGCATCGCCGCACGGGCCTCGTCCCGCGCCAGATTGGCGGCCACCGCGAACACCCATGCGCGCGGCTTCTCGGGCCGGTGGGAGAGGGCCCGGACAAACACTTCCTGGGCCAGGTCCTCCGCGCGCTCGGCGTCCCACACCTTGCGGTAGAGGAAGCGCACCACCGCGGTGTAGGTGGTCTGGTACAGTTGCTCGAGGTCGTCGGTCACCGAAGCCTCCGGAGGCACCCTGCGCGGGTCGCACTCAAGGACGGCGGATCTGGCGGTCCTTGCACAATGGCATCCTTGGCCCCCTGTTCAGGTGGCCGGCGCGCGCCGCCGGCGCCGCGGGCCGAACACGCACCCCGGATGCAGGCCCCGATTCTTGGGCGGCCACTCGAAGCAGAGATCGGGCTTGGCCGTGCGGCCGTCCGCACGGTGGCGCCCGTGAAGACTGCAAGCGACCCCGTCCGGACCGAGATAGCCGCAGGCCGAGATCATTTCGACGTCGAGGGAATACTCGCCGCCCCGCTCGATCTTGCAGAGATAGGGCGATTGGCGCGAGCGCACGAGCGCCTCGAGCCGCTGCTGGGCCCGGGTGCACATGATCTCGACCTGGAGATCGCGGCAGCACGCCGCCTTGCGGGTATGATCGGAGGTGCGGCACGGTGCCGAGGCGCAGGGGTTCTCGCCGGCAGGCGCGGCCCCGGGCTCGAGCACCGGGAGCGAGTGCGGCGGGAAGGGCAGGGTGCGCACCGCGTTCGCGCCGTCCTCGACGACGACAAAACGGTCCTGTCCGAGCTGCAGAGGCTGCGGCTGGGGTTTGGCGCCCCGCGGCGCCGGACCCTCGAAGCCGTGCGCGCGGCATCGGGCCACGCCGCCGTCCTGGTGCAGGAATTTGCAGGAAACGTGGAGGATGGCGTCGACGTACAGATCGCCTTCGCCCTCCCAGAGCTCGAGGAAGGTGATCCGGGCGGTATGACCCAGCAGCCAGGTCGCTTCGTGATCGAGCGAGCCGGGCCCCTCCTCCAGCTCGCCGATCCGAAGCGTGACGCGGAGGCTCTTGCACTGGGCACCGAGGGCTCGGCACGGCGGAACGGTGCGGGATGCCATCATCGCCCAAAGCTAATTCGACGCGCTCGGCGCCGCGGGGGTCCACTTCCCTTTGCCAGTGATCAGAGTATGTTAGAAATCTTGTGAAACGGTTCACAAGCGACAACTATCCTGTTTCGGAGGCGATGCGGCGATGCGTGTGACTTCCATGGTGGCGGGGCTGGCCATTGCGTTGGCTGCCTGCGGTGGCGAGAAGAAACCCGAAGCTCAGTCCACCACGACGACGACGGCGGCGCCCGAGCAGCCGGCCGCGGCGCCCGCGGCGGCTCCGGCTGCCGGCGGTACGAATCACGATGTGAACATGGTCCTTGACGGCAGCACCTACAAATACGATCCGTCCGAGCTCACGATCAAGGCTGGCGACGTCGTGACGTTCCATAACAAGAGTGGCGGCCCGCACAACGTCTCGTTCTGGACGGACAGCATTCCGTCCGGCGCCGCTGACGTGCTGAAGGGTACGATGCCCGATCAGATGGCTCCGCTCGAGGGCCCGCTCCTCACCGAGCCCGACGCCGCCTACAAGATCAGCTTCGCGGGGGCGCCCACGGGGGAGTACAAGTTCTATTGCCTGCCGCACCTGGCGCTCGGCATGCACGGGAAGCTGACGGTGCAGTAGAAGGACGGAAAGACGGAAAGACGGAAGGGGTATTCCCTTCCGTCCTTCCGTCTTTCGATCCCTTCCGTCTTTCCGTCCTTCCGCCTTCCGTCACCCTCCAGCCAGCGATCCAACGCCCAGCGCGACCACCGTTCCTACCGCGAGCCCCGCCAGCGCGTCCACCGCGTAGTGCATCTGGCAGTAGACCACGCCCACCGTGAGCAGGACCGTCGGCACGAGCAGAATCAGGCCGAGCCGGCGTGAGCCCTGCGCGGCCGCGATGGCAGCGGCCACCGTGGCCGCCACGTGCGAGCTGGGGAACGCCGCGCCGTAGGAGCTCCCGCGCTCGAGTGTGCGGTAGACCAGGCGGGCGGCGGGGTTGTCAAGGAACCACGCCGCGGGGTGCGGAAAGGCGTAGTACGGCCCGGCCACGGGGAAGAAGACGAACACTAGATAGCACACGACGAACGTCGTCATCACCGCGAGCACGAACCGCCGCACCGCCGGCAGGTTGCCGCGGGCGAGGAACCAGAACGCAGGCACCGAGACGACGAAATAGTACGAGAAGTAGGCCGCATGAAACACGGTGGACCAGAGCACGCTCGGTGCCGCCTGCCACCATTCGCGGCTGACCTGGGTTCCGAACAGCGCCAGCTCCCAATGCTGTACGATCGCGTCGTGCACCGCGGCGCCGGCCCGGTTAATCACGTCCAGCTCCCCGTACAGGACCGGGAGGAGGAGCAACGGGTAGATCTCGCGAATCGCGCGGCTCGTGCGCCCCTGCCCCGGGCGGGTCAGCAGGACGATGAGCACCGCGGCGAGCACGTTGGCCGAGGCCACCCACCAGCACTCCGGCTGTCCCGGCGCGCGATGGACCGCGACGGCGGTGACGACGGCCAGATAGCCGAGCAGCACCAGGTCCACTGCGTCCAGCCGGGGTCGACTCCGTGGCGCGTGCTCGCCCGCGGCCGGCCGCACGGCTAGAGCCAGCCGGCGGCCCGATACCATCGGTACGTCTCCTCCAGTCCGGTCGTCAGGTCCCGTGCGGCATGCCATCCTGAGTCCGTGGTGAGTGGGCCGGGATCACCGGTCCACGCCGGCTGGAAGAACTCGTTCGCCTTGTCGGCGGTGAGGATGGTGGTCCGGCCGACGAGCCGCGCGGCGGCCTCGGTGATCCGCAGGACGCCTCGGCCGATGGGAGCGGGCACCCGGATGAGCGCGGGCGACCGGCCCATGACCCGCCCGACCGCGCGCGCCATGGCGGCGCCGGTGAAGACCTCGGGGTGGCAGGGATAGTAGGTATGCCGCGCGGCCGCGGCGCTGGTGCCCGCGGCAATGAGTGCCTCCGCCAGGTCGGTGGCGTACACCGCGGAGAGTTCCTGGCTGCCGTCGCCCAGCACCGGCGCGAAGCCGAGGCGGGCGAGCCGAAAGACCTTCAGGACTTCCTGGTCACGCGGGCCGTAGACGAGGGGCGGCCGCAGGATTGTCCACGCGAGCGAGCTCGCCCTGACCACCTGCTCGGCCGCGAGCTTGCTGCGCCCATAGGCCGTCACCGGTCGTGGCGGCTCGTCTCCCCGGAGCGGCCGGCCCCTGACCGCGGGTCCGGCCGCCGCCATCGAAGACACCATCACCAGCCGGCCCGCTCCCGCGCGCTCGGCCGCCCCGACCACGTTGCGGGTGCCGTCCCGGTTGGCGGCCAGAAAGTCGGCTTCGGTCCGGGCCGCGACCAGGCCGGCAACATGATACACGATGTCCTGCCCCTCGGACGCTCGCTCGAGTGCGGGCTGGTCGTGCAGGTCTCCCGCCACGACGCGCACCCCGAGCGGCGCCAGTGCCGCGGCCTTGGCCGGGGAACGCGCGAGCGCGGTGAGCTCGACCCCGTGCCGCCGCAGGGCCTCCGCCAGGTGGCTGCCGACGAACCCGGTCGCGCCGGTGACCAGCGCCTTCATATCGGCCGATCATATAGCCGGTAGGTCTTGTATACCCGGAACGTCATCTTCTCGAGCCCCGCGTTCATCGCGGGGTTGTCTTCCAGGATCCAGCCCGCCTCTCCCCAGTAAATCCCGCGCTCGCCGGACCTGGTCCAGATCCAGTGGTAAAGCATTGCGTCGACCCCCTTGCCGCGATATTCCGGGAGGATGCCGAGCAGCAGGATGCGCGCGCGGCGGATCTTCCGCCGCTTGAGGGCCCACAGGAGCTTGAGGATCATCGGGAAGAGCCGGCCCGAACGGTTCCCGCGGAAGACGACGTTGAGGTCCGGCAGCGCGATGCCGAAGCCGATCACCTTGCCGTCCTTCTCCGCGATCGGCACCAGCTCCGGGATGACGACCGGCTTGAATTGCTGCGCCAGGTGATCGATCTCGTGCTCCGTCATCGGAACGAAGCCCCAGTTCTTTTCCCACGCGGCGTTGTAGAGCTCCTTGATCCGCCCCACCTCGCCCTCGAAGTTCCGCATGTCGAGCGGCCGGATGGTGATCCCCATCCGCTGGCGGATCAACTCCGTGGCGCGTGCCAGGCGCTCGGGGACCGGGACGTACCCCGCTTCGCTGCCCCCCTGATACACCCAGAGGTCCTTCGCCTTGGTGAACCCCGCGCGCTCGAGCAGAGCGACGTAGGAACGAGGGTTGTGCGGCATCATGAGCGTGGGCGGCGTGTCGAAGCCATCCACCAGCAGCCCGCACTCGTCATTCACCGAGAACGAGGCGGGGCCGCGGAGAACATCGTGCCCCCGCGCGCGGCACCAGTCGGCCGCGGCGCGGAGCAGCGCGTCGGCTACGGCCTGATCGTCGATGCTCTCGAAGAAGCCGAAGAAGCCGACCCGGTCGTGATGGGTCTCGTTGTGCAGGCGGTTGCTGATGGCGGCGACGCGGCCGACCACCTGGCCGTCGCGTTCGGCCAGGAAGTACTCGGCCTCGGCGTGCTCGAAGAAGGGATTCCGCTTGCGGGAGAGGAGCGATGCGACGTCCCGACGCAACGGCGGGACCCAGAGCGGGTCCCGCGCGTGGAGCCGGTAGGGCAGATCGATGAAGCGCTCGAGGTCCCGCCGCCCGCGCGCCGCGCGGACGCGCAGCGGATGGGTCAGATGACCTCCAGGTCCCGTCCGATCCGCCCGAACTGCTCGAGCGCGAAGTCGATCTGCTCGAACGTATGCGTAGCCATGAGGCTGGTGCGGAGGCGGCACTGCGATGCCGGCACCGCGGGCGGGGCCACGGGGTTGGTGAACACCCCGGCGTCGAACAGCCGGCGCCACATCAGGAAGGTCTTCTCCAGCGGCCCGATGAGCACGGGCACGATGGGCGTCTGGGTGGGCCCGATCTCGAACCCGAGGCTGCGGAAGCCCTCCTGGAGCCGCCGGGTGTTGGCCCAGAGCCGGTCCCGCCGGGCCGGCTCGTCCTGGAGCACCTGGAGCGCGGCGAGGACGCCCGCGGTGTTGGCCGGAGGCAGCGAGGCGGTAAAGATGAGCGGCCGGCTGTGGTGGCGCAGGTAGTGGACGACGCTTTCCGAGGCCGCCACGAAGCCGCCGATGGAGGCGAGCGACTTGGAGAACGTCCCGGCGATGATGTCCACCTCTTCGATCATGCCGAAATGGGCCGCGGTGCCGTCGCCATTGGGGCCCAGCACGCCCAGGGCATGCGCGTCGTCGAGTGCCAGGGCGGCCCCGTACTTCCGCGCCACCCGCACCAGCGCGGGCACGTCCGCGATGTTGCCCTCCATGGAGTAGACGCCGTCCACCACGATCATGGAGCCCTTGCCGGCGCCGTTCCGTTCCATCCGGCGCTCGAGGTTGGCCAGGTCGCCGTGATTGAACCGCTCCGTGTCGCCGTAGGACAGCTTGGCGCCGTCCACGATCGACGCGTGGTCGAGCTTGTCGAGGTAGACCACCTCGCCCCGTCCGACGAGACCGGAGATGAGGCCCAGATTGGCCGAGTAGCCCGTGGAGAAGACGAGGCAGGCTTCCTTGCCCAGGAACTCGGCCAGGGAGCGCTCGAGCTGCTCGTGCAGGTCGAGGGTCCCGTTCAGAAAGCGGCTGCCGGTGCAGCCCGAGCCGTAGCGGCTCAGCGCGCGCGAGGCGGCCTCGAGGACCTTCGGATGGTGCGTCAGGCCGAGGTAGTTGTTCGACCCCAGCATAATCCGCTTCTGGCCGTCGATGACGACGACGGTGTCTTCCGACTCGGAGATGGGTTTGAAATACGGATACAGGCCGATGGCCTGCAACTCATGCGCTTTGGTGAATTCGCGGCACTTGTCGAACAGCGCGACCTGTTGCAGCTCTTGGGTATCCACTGTGCCTCGACAGAGGGGTAGTGAGGGGGGGTCCTCACATCACCATGTGGCTGAACGGTTTAAAGTAGCCACCGCCGGGCGGTGACACAAGTTGCAGGGCTGCGGCCGCCGCGCACCCTCAAGTGAAACGGCGTTCGTGGCGCAAGGCCCGCGCCGCTTGACTTGAACCTTCGAACGGCAGAGCTTACGAGGGCCGCAGGGTCAGCCGAGGGAGCCCGCCAATGGCGTCAGAAAGTTCGTCCCGCCGCTCGTTTCTCCGCCGCTGCGCCGTTGCCGGTGCAGGATTGCTCGGGTCCGGCACCCTGCTCCGCGGGGAGCGGCTGCTCGCGCTCCAGCGGCCGCTGCTCGGGCCGGGCGACCCGGAAGTTCCCAACGAGGCGGTGGCCAGGATCCTCAAGGATCTCTTCGGCGAGCGGCCCATACGCAAGGGGCACCTCTCGCTCGACATGCCACTCGTGGCGGAGGACGGGCGTATCGTCCCGGTGATCATCGAAAGCGATCTGCCGATGACACCCGCGAACTACGTCAAGGCAGTGCACCTGATCGTGGACCACAACCCCGACCCGCACCTGGCCGCGTACTATCTGACCCCCGCGCTTGGCTCGGTGGCCCTCCAGACCCGGATCAAGATGAAGCGCACCACGTGGTGCCGCGCCATCTGCGAGACCTCCACCGGTGACGTGTGGGGCGCCTACGCCCACGTCAACGTCTCCCTGAACGGCTGCGGCTGATGAGCATCGGCGACGCCAGAATCCGGATTCCGGACCGCATCTCCCGCGGCGACCTCATTACGGTGAACGCCATCATCTCGCACCCGATGGACACGGGCTTCTTCCGCACTCCCGAGGGCCAGCCGATTCCCGCGTTCTTCATCAAGGACGTCGTGGTGACCTATGGCGACGAGGAAGTGGCGCGGTTCGCCTGGACCTCGGGAGTGAGCAAGGACCCGATCGTCAGCTTCACGCTCAAGGCCGACCGGGAAGCGCCGCTCACGCTCACCTGGACCGACACCAGGGGCAGCGTCTACCGCCGGGCGGTCAACGTCGCCTTCGCTTCCGCCTAGCTCGCTCCACGCTCTCCGCCGCTCTCTTCACCGCGCTGCACCTCGTCGGGGCCCCGCCCGCCGACTCGCTGCCGGGGCCGCCGTTCGCCGCCACCCGGCTGGCGGACGGCGTCTACGCCGTCATGGGCGACACGGGGCGCGGGTCGGAGGGCCGGCCCAACGCCGGGTTCATCGTCACCCGTGAAGGCGTGGTGGTGATCGACGCGCTCGCGAGTCCGCGCGAGGGCGAGGCGCTGCTCCGGACGATCCGCGGCGTGACCCGCCAGCCGGTGCGCTGGCTGGTGCTCACCCATCACCACCCCGACCACACGTTCGGCGCGATCGTCTTCAGGCGCGCCGGCGCCAGGATCGTCGCCCACCCGGACACCCGCACGCTCGCCTCCGAGGGGGGCCAGGACGCGCTGATCGCCGACTGGGTACGCGTGATGGGACTGGACGCGATGCGTGGCTTCGAGTTCGCCGAGGTGCCGGACCGGCCGGTCACGGGCACGGACACCCTCCAGCTCGGCGGCCGGACGATCATCATCACGCATCCGGGCGCCGCCCACACGCCAGGCGACCTCATGGTCTGGCTGCCGAGGGAGCGGGTGCTCTTCGCCGGGGACCTGCTGATAGAGGATGGGGTGACCATGGTGGTGGACGGGAGCGCCCGCGCGCTCGAGCGCGCACTGGATATCATCGACAGCCTGGCGCCCCGCATCGCGGTGCCGGGGCACGGCGCGATTCCCCGGCAGCCGGCCGAGCTGGTGGCCAGGACCCGGGCCTACATCACGGGGCTCGCCTCCGACATGCGCGCGGCGGTCGAGAAGGGCGTGCCGATGCGCCGGGCGCTGGCCATGCTTCCGCCGTCGGACTCGGCCCGGCCGGTGTCGCTCGATTCACGGCGCCGGCGAAACGCGGCGCGCGTCTACGTCGAGGAGGAGCACGCCTACCTGGGTCTGGGGGAGGACTCGCTGCCGTGAGGCGCCTGGGATGGACGGCGGTCATCGCGCTCGCAACCCTCGCGCTCGCATGTGTCGGGCGGTCGGCGCCGGCCATCGGGGCCGAGCCGGCCACGGCCGGATCGCTCCCGGGACTGGTCTCGACGGACGAGCTGGCGCACTGGCAGGCGGAAGGGCCGGTGCTGCTGCTCGACGTTCGCACCGACGTCTTCGCCTACCTGAAAGGCCATCTGCCCGGGGCCGAGTACCTCAACATGGAAACGCTTCGCGCCAGCGAAGGCGGCATTCCGACCCGGCTGCTTTCCGCCGACGCCTATCGCGAGCTGTTCTCCCGCCTCGGGGTTGATCCGGCTCGCCGGGTGGTCATCTACAGCGCCGGCGAAACGCGGAACATCGACGCGACATTCCTGGCGTTCGTGCTGGGCGGGTTCGGACAACCGGGGGTCTACATCCTCGACGGCGGCTACTTCAAGTGGCAGCTCGAGCAGCGGCCGATCGCGGTGCACTATCCGAGAATTCCGCTCGTCCGGTATCCCGATCGGCCGTTCCGGCCCGATACGGCATCGCTGGCCGACGTGCGCCGCGCGGCTGCCGGCGGGGGAGCGGTGCTGGTGGATGCGCGCTCACCCGAGCAGTACGCCGGGCGGGAGGGCGCCCAGATGCGCCGCGGCCACATCCCGGGCGCCATCAGCCACTCCTGGCAGAACGATCTGACGCAGGCGGGGTTCGGGCACGTATGGAAGCCGGCAGCCGAGCTTCGGCGGGCGTACGCGGCAGAGGGGATCACGCCGGACAAGGAGGTGATCGCCTACTGCAACAGCGCGACCGAGGCGAGTCACCTCTACTTCACGCTGCGCTACCTGCTCGGGTACCCGCGAGTGCGGGTCTATGTGGGCTCATGGACTGAGTGGGCGGAGAACGAGACGCTGCCGATCGCGGTGGGCCCCCGGCCGTAAGCCTCAGCGCATCGCGATCCCGCTCCGGAGCTGCTCCGGGCGCCAGATCCTGCCGCCGCGCATGACCCATTCGACCGCGTCGAGATTGTCGATGTCCGCCAGCGGATTCTTGCCGAGCAGCACCAGGTCGGCGTAGCGGCCGGCCTCGATGGTGCCGACCTGCCGGCCGGGCTCGCCGCCGATGGCGCGCGCGGCGTCGCGGGTGGCCGCGAGCAGCGCCCCGGTGGGCGAGAAGCCGAGGGAGTCCACGTACAGCCGAAGCTCGCCGAACACCGATGCGCGGTCACCGACGGGGCCGTACGCCACGTGGTCGCTGCCGGCGCTGATCCGGACCCCGTGCTTCACCGCCTCGCGCGTCACCTCCACCCCGAACTCGGCCGCGGCCCGGACGTAGCCTTCCTGCTGGGAGGTCACGTGCCGCACTCGCGCGTCGTAGGCGGCGAGGCTGTGACGGGTGGCGTCGAGCGTCGGCTCGAACATGGTGCCGTGCGCCGCCATGGAGTCGAGTGTCGCCAGGAGGCGCGGGTCGTGTGCCGCGGCCGCGGTAGCCGCGTTGGCGGTCGCCACCTGCAGGTCGCCGTCCCGCACCAGGGTATCACGCTCCTCGGCGGTGAACAGCTCGCCGGCCAGCCCCGCGGCGTGCACCACGCCATCCATTCCCGCCGCGGTCTGCTCCCCGACGCTGGCGGGCTGCACCCAGGCATGTCCCCATACGGTCAGTCCGGCCCGGTGGGCCGCGAGTGTCAGCCGGCGCACCGAGCCGCTGTCCAGCTGGGCGTACAGCTTGAGCCCCATCGCGCCCGCCTGCCGCGCCGCCGCGACTACCGCGTCGGGATCGTCGTCCCGGTTGAACTGGATCGGGGTCCAGCCGAGCCACTGCATCGTGAGCGCCGGCGCCTGGTGGAGCTCGATGCCGTGCTCGGTGCGCACCGGCCGCATGGCGGGATAGAAGAAGCGCGGGCCGGCGACGAGCTGCATCGCGTAGACGCGCGGAGTGGCGGCGAACCCGGCCACCCGCGAGAGGAGATCGGCGGGGCTGTTGCCCATGTCCCGAACGGTCGTCACGCCCTGCGCAAGGAGGTCGCGCAGATCCAGCCCGAGCTCCTCGCTCGCGCTGCCGTTCTGCATGAACAGGAGATGGACGTGGCTGTCGATGAGCCCGGGAATCAGGTACTTGCCCTGGGCTTCGATCACCCGGGCGCCGTGCGGCACCTGGCATTCGCCCGCGGCCCCGGCACAGAGGATCCGGTCTCCTCGGACGACGGTGACCGCATGGGCGACCGGGGCCCGTCCCGTCCCGTCCCACAGGGTGGCGCCGACGATGGCGGTGGATGGATTGACCGGCGGCGGGGGAACGAGCTTCGGCCGCGGCGTGCTGCATCCGGCGGCGAGGCCGGCGAGAGCGAGAGCGGCAGAGAAAACGGGCGTCTTCATGGGCGGCCTGCTCCATCTTGCGCCGGGAGCCCGCCGCCGAGCGGACGAGCGAACTGCCCGATGAGCCTACAAGATGCGAAGAGACGCGGGGGCGGGTCGGTGACATAGTAGTACTACTACGCCGTGACCTCGGGCACCAGCGGCTCGGGCGGCAAACGTCATGCCGTTGCGGCGATGCCACGGGCTCTCTAGTCTTCCCTCCGTGAGCACCCCCCGCATCCATCGGCCCCGCCGGCGCCGCCGAACGGCCGCGTTCCGCCGACTCGTCCGCGAACATCGTCTCCAGCCGGCCGACCTCATTCAGCCGCTCTTCGTGGTGCACGGCGAGGGCGTCGAGCGGCCGATACCGTCGATGCCCGGGATCTGCCATCTGTCGGTGGATGCCGCGCTCGACCGTGAGGCGGACCGCATCGTCGCGCTCGGCATCGGCGCTGTCCTGGTGTTCGGGCTCCCGGTCGCCAAGGACGAGATCGGATCGGAGAACTTCGCGGAGGAGGGGATCGTCCAGCAGGCGCTCCGCCGGCTCCGGGCGCGACACCCCGAGCTGCTGCTCGTGACCGACGTGTGCTGCTGCGAGTATACCAGCCACGGGCACTGCGGCGTGCTGCGCGATGGCGTGGTGGACAACGACGCGACGCTCGAGATCCTGGGCCGGGTGGCGGTGACCCACGCCCGCGCGGGGGCCGACATCGTGGCGCCGAGCGGGATGATGGACGGCATGGTGGCGGCCATCCGCTCGGCGCTCGACGCCGCCGGCTTCTCCGACCGGGCCATCCTGAGCTACGCGGTCAAGTATGCGAGCGCCTACTACGGGCCGTTCCGCGAGGCGGCGGACAGCGCGCCTGCCTTTGGCGACCGCCGGCAGTACCAGATGGACCCGGGCAACGTGCGCGAGGCGCTCATCGAGGCGTCGCTCGACGAGGCCGAAGGCGCCGACCTGCTCATGGTGAAGCCGGCGCTCGCCTATCTGGATGTGGTGCGCGCGGTGCGGGAGCGGACCGCGCTCCCGCTGGTGGCGTACAACGTCAGTGGTGAATACTCCATGGTGAAGGCGGCGTCACGGCTGGGCTGGATCGACGAGCGGCGGGTCGTCCTGGAATCGCTGGCGGGGATGCGCCGCGCCGGCGCCGACGTCATCATCTCGTACCACGCGAAGGATGTCGCCGCCTGGCTCGCGGAGGACGGGGGGGAATGATCGCGGAATCGGAGCGGCTCTTCGCCGCCGCGCAGCGGGTGCTGCCTGGCGGCGTCAACAGCCCGGTGCGCGCCTTCCGCGCTGTCGGCGGCACACCGCGCTTCATTTCGAGCGGGGAGGGCGCCTGGCTGGTGGACGCGGACGGCAACCGCTACCTCGACCTCGTGCTTTCGTGGGGGCCGCTCATTCTCGGGCACGCGCATCCGGAGGTGCTGGCCGCCGTGGTCGAGGCGGCTTCGCGTGGCACCACCTACGGCGCACCGACGGAGCTCGAGGTGCGCCTGGCCGAGCGCGTGGTGGCCGCGTTCCCCTCGATCGAAATGGTGCGGTTCGTGAGCAGCGGTACCGAGGCCGCCATGAGCGCCGTCCGGCTGGCCCGGGCCGCTACCGGTCGCACGGCCATCGTCAAGTTCGACGGCTGCTATCACGGGCACGCCGACTCGCTGCTTGCCGCGGCCGGATCGGGCGTAGCCACGCTCGGTCTGCCTGACTCGCCGGGGGTGACCGCGGGCACGGTGGCGGACACGCTCGTTGCCCCGTTCAACGACACGGGCGCGGTCGAGGCGCTGTTCGCCGCGCGGGGCCGGGACATCGCGGCGGTGCTAGTCGAGCCGGTGGCCGGGAACATGGGTGTGGTGCCGCCGGCCCCCGGATTTCTCGAGGCCCTCAGCGAGCTCACCCGCCGGGCCGGCGCCCTCCTCGTATTCGACGAGGTGATGACCGGCTGGCGGGTGCATCCGGTGGGCGCGCAGGCGCTCTACGGCATCGCCCCCGACCTCACGATCCTCGGCAAGGTCGTCGGTGGCGGGCTGCCCGCCGCGGCGTACGGCGGCGCTCGCGCGCTGATGGAGCAGATCGCCCCGGCCGGGCCGGTGTACCAGGCGGGGACGCTCTCCGGCAACCCCGTGGCGATGGCCGCCGGGGTGGCGACGCTCGACGTGCTCGCCCGGCCCGGCACCTGGGAGCGGGCCGAGCGCTGGGCGGCGTGCGCCGCGAACCTGCTCACGCGCGCCGCGGGACGGGCGGGTGTTCCACTCACCGTGCAACGGGTGGGAACGATGCTGACGCCGTTCTTCACCGGCGCGCCGGTGATGAACTACGCCGATGCCAAGCGCGCCGACCGGGCGGCCTACGGCGCCTTCTTCCATGCCATGCTCGATGCGGGCGTCTACCTCCCGCCGTCGGCCTTCGAGTCGGCTTTCACCTCCGCTGCCCACGGCGAGGCGGAGCTCGACGCGTTCGAGGCCGCCGTGACCACCGCATGGGCGCGGTAGCGGTCGTCGGCGGGGGGATCGCCGGGCTGACCGCCGCCTACCGGCTCAAGCAGCGCGGAACACGGGTGGTGGTCTACGAGGCGGGTGATCGGGTGGGCGGCTCGATCCGGACCGAGCGCCGCGACGGCTACATCGCCGAGCTCGGGCCCAACGCGCTCGCGTCACCTTCGCCGCCGCTCCGGGCACTCATCGCCGAGCTGGGGCTCGAGCCCAGCCTCCTGCCCGCCTCGCCCGCCGCGAAGAACCGCTACGTCATTCGGAAGGGCAAGCTCCTTCCGCTGCCGCTCTCCCCTCAGGCATTACTGACCACGCGGCTCCTCTCCAACGGCGCCAAGCTGGCCGTCTTCGGCGAGCCGCTGGTGGAGGCGGGCGAGTCACCGGTCGAGGAGAGCGTCGCCACGTTCGTCCGCCGGCGCTTCAATCAGGAAGTCCTGGACTACGTGGCCAACCCGTTCGTCGGCGGGATCTACGCGGGCGACCCGGAGCAGCTCTCGGTGCGCCTCGCGCTCCCGAAGCTGTATGCGCTGGAGCGGACCCATGGGTCGGTCATCAAGGCGTTCGGCAGCATGATGCGGGCGCGCAAGCGCGACGCCGCGGCCGGCGCCGCGGCCGTGGCCGGTGGTCTGATGTCGTTCCGCAGCGGACTATCGGAGCTGCCCGAGGCGCTCGGGCGCGCGCTCCACTCGGAGATCCGGCTCCGCGCGCCGGTGACGCAACTTCGGGCGGGGCCCAGGGGCTGGACCGTGGGCGCCGCGTTCCAGCAGTCGGAGCTGTACGACGGTGTGGTGTGGGCCGCGCCGGCGCACCGCGTGGACGAGCTCGACCTCGACTTCCCCGGCGCGGACCGGCTCAGGACGCTCGCGAGCATCAGTCATCCGCCGGTGGCCGTCCTGGGGCTCGGCTTTCGGCGGGAGGACGTGGCGCATCCGCTGGACGGGTTCGGGTTTCTCGTGCCCGAGGTCGAACGCCGGCACGTCCTCGGCGTGATCTTCGCGTCCACGCTCTTCCCCGGGCGAGCCCCCGAGGGGCACGTGACGCTCACCGCGTTCGTCGGCGGCGTGCGAAACCCGGACCTCGCCAACGCCGACCTGCCCACGATCACCGCGCGCGTGCTGGACGATCTCCGCGCACTCCTCGGAGCCAGGGGTGAGCCCACGTTCCGCACGTTCGGCTACTGGCCCAAGGCGATTCCGCAGTACGATCTCACCTACGGCCGGTACCGGGAGATCATGGACGACGTCGAACGGCGGAACCCCGGGCTGGCGCTGGCCGGCTCGTATCGCGAAGGGATCTCGATCGCGGAGGTGGTCGCCTCGGGGGAGGCGGCGGCGCGAGTGGGGGCCGGCGGGTGAGACCGGCGCTCCGGGTCGGCACGAGGGGCAGCGCGCTGGCGCGGTGGCAGACCGACCGGGTGCGCGAGCGGCTGGAGCGGGCCGGGTATGTCACGGAGCGCATCGAGATCCGCACGACGGGCGATGAGGTGCAGCACGTCCCGCTCTCGCAGATCGGGAGCCGCGCCCTCTTCACCCGGCAGATCGACGATGCGATGCTCGAGGGGCGGATCGACCTCGCCGTACATTCGCTCAAGGACTTGCCGACGACCCTGCCGGCGGGCATCGCCCTCGTGGCGGTCGCCGAGCGCGAGGACCCGCGCGACGCATTGGTAGGACGCGGCCCGCTCACCTGGGACGACGTCCCCCACGGGGCGGTGCTCGCCACCAGCAGCCTCCGCCGGCGCGCGCAACTGCTCCACCTGCGGCCCGACCTCATCGTGCGCGACGTGCGCGGCAACGTCGATACCCGCCTGGCCAAGCTGCAGGCCAATGCCGAGTGGACCGGCATCCTGCTCGCCGTAGCGGGACTGGTGCGACTCGGCCTCGGCGACCGCATCGGGGAGCGGCTCCCGCCCGAGCTGATGCTGCCCGCGCCGGGGCAGGGCGCGCTCGCCGTCACGGCGCGCGCCGGCGATGCCGCGAGCGCCGCGGCCGCGGCATCGGTGCATCATCCGGCGACGGCCGTCGCGGTCGCGGCCGAGCGGGCGTTCCTGCGGACGCTCGAGGGAGGATGTCAGGTGCCGGTGGCGGCACTCGCGGAGCGGAGCGCGGGCGGCCAGTTGCGGCTGCAGGGGCGGGTGATCTCGCTGGGCGGCGAACGGGCCGTCGAGGGATCGGAGGTGCGGGCCTGCGCCAACGTGGCCGAGGCGGACGCGCTGGGTGTGGCACTCGGCGATCGGCTGCTCGGCCAGGGGGCGGCGGCAATTCTCGCCGGCGTCCGCGCCGAGACGGCGCCCACCGTGCCCGAGCCCTGATGCCGGACGTCGTCGTCGTCACGGCGTCCGCCGGCACGTTTCCCGGCCTGGCCCGAGCGCTCCGGGCGCTCCCCACGATGGTGGAGGAGTGGCCGCTGCTGTCATTCGGGCCGCCGCCCGACTGGGCGCCGGTGGCGGCGGCCGCAAGGGAGCTCGCGCGGTACGAGGCGGTCGTGTTCACCTCACCCCGGTCGGCTGCGGTGTTCGGTGAGCGCGCGGCGGCGGCCGGACCCACGGCACGGGAGGGCGCCGGTGTCCGCTCGGTCTGGGCCGCGGGTGCCGGCACGGCGCGTGCGCTCGGCTCGGCGTTCGGCCCCGTGCGGCTGCCGGACGAGCGGCTGGTGGGCGAGCAGGGCGCGGCGGCGGCGCTCGTATCCGCGATGACCGAGGCGGGAGTTCGTGGCCCGGTGCTCTTCCCGTGCGGCGATCTCCGGCGCGATGAGCTGCCGGCCCGATTGCGCGAGCGCGGCATCCCGGTCCACGAGGTCGTGTGCTACCGCTCGGTCCTCGCCGGCGAGGAGGAGGCGCGCCGGGCCGCGGCGCGCGCGACGGTGCTGGTGGTGGCGAGCCCCAGCGTGGCGGCGCTGCTAGCGCACGCCTGCGCGCCCGCCGGGCGTCCCTTGCTGGTGGCCGCCGGCGCTACCACCGCGGACGCCGCGCGGGCGCATGGCTGGCCGCCGGCGGCCGTCGCCTCCGCCCCCACGACGGAGGCGCTGACAGCGGAGATCCGGGCGCTGCTGGCGCACGGCTGACACTCAGCGGAGCGGCATGAACGACCTCTTCCTGCGCGCCTGCCGGCGCGAACCCGTGGACCGTCCGCCCGTGTGGATGATGCGCCAGGCCGGGCGGTATCTCCCCGAGTACCGCGCGGTCCGCGAGAAGGCGGACTTTCTCACCATGGTGGGCACCCCCGAGCTGGCAGTGGAGGTGACCCTCCAGCCGGTGGAGCTGATCGGTGTCGACGCCGCGATCATCTTCAGCGACATCCTCGTCGTGCCGCAGGCAATGGGAATGAGGCTGTCGGTCGAGGACGGGGTGGGGCCGCGCTTTCACCAGCCGCTCCGCGCGCCCGCCGATTTCCAGCGGCTGCGGGATCCGTCGCCCGACGGCGACCTGGGCTACGTGCTGGCGGCGCTGCGCCTTGCCCGGCGGGCCCTCGCCGGACGAGTACCGCTCATCGGCTTCGCCGGGGCGCCCTGGACGCTGATGAGCTATATGGTGGAAGGGCAGGGCTCGAAGGCCTTCACCCGCGCGAAGCGGCTCCTGGTGGAAGACGCCACCCGGGCCCACGCGCTGCTCGCCCGCCTGGCACGGGCGGTGGGCGAGTTCCTCGCGGCGCAGGTCGCGGCAGGTGCCCAGGCGGTCCAGCTATTCGATTCCTGGGCCAGCGCGCTCGGTCCGCGGGACTTCCGGGAGTTCGCGCTGCCGTACCTGGCGGAAGCGGCGCGGATCGCCGGCGCCGCCGGGGCGCCGGTCATCGTATTCGCGCCCGGCGCGGGCTGGGCCCTGGAGGCGATCGCGGATGCGACCGGCGCCGACGTCATCGGCGTGGATTGGCAGACGGACGCGGCCGACGCGCGCCGGCGGCTTGCCGACATTCCGGTTGCGCTTCAGGGGAACCTCGACCCGAGCTGGCTTTACGCGGCACCGGCGGTGATCCGCGAGCGCACGCACCACATGCTCGACGCGTTCGGTGGCCGAGGTCACATCGCCAATCTGGGCCACGGCATCCACCCCGATGTGCCGCCGGATCACGCCCGGGCGTTCGTCGACGCGGTCAAGGAGTGGCGGGCGCCGTGAGCGGGCCCCCGGCTCGCGAGCGGCTAGCGGCGGAGATGGAGCGGTTGCATGACGACGCGACCGCGTTCTTTGAGCGGCTCGATGGCGGCGGTGGCTTTCGCGAGGACCGCTGGAGCCGGCCGGGGGGCGGCGGCGGCGTCGCCCGCGTGCTCGCCGATGGCGCCACCTTCGAGAAGGCGGGGGTCAACCGCTCCGCTGTGAGCGGGGTCCTCCCGCCCGGCGCGGCGGCTCGGCTCGGGGCCCGGGTACCCGGTGGCGAGGAGACCATGTTCTACGCGACCGGGGTGAGCGTGGTGGTGCACCCCTGGAGTCCCATGATTCCGACGGTGCACCTGAACGTCCGGTACTTCGAGCTCACCGACGCGTCCGGAGCGCCGCTCGATGCCTGGCTTGGCGGGGGCACCGACCTCACCCCCACCTACCCGTATCCGGAGGACGCCGCGCACTTCCACCGGGCGCTCAAGGCGGTCTGCGACCGGCACCATCCCTCGTTCTACGGTCGGTTCAAGAGCTGGTGCGACCACTACTTCGTGAACACGCACCGGAACGAGGAGCGGCGGGGGATCGGGGGACTCTTCTTCGACAACCTGCGGGACGGGGACAGCGGGCTCGGCCTCGAGCACCTGGTGTCATTCGTGCTCGACGTGGGCGCCGCGCTGCCCGCAGCGTACGAGCCGATCGTGCGCCGCCGCCGCGACGAGGCCTACGGCGAGCGCGAGCGGCGCTTCCAGCTCGCGCGCCGCGGACGCTACGTCGAGTTCAATCTGGTGCACGACCGCGGCACGGTGTTCGGCCTGCAGACCGGCGCGCGGATCGAGAGCGTGCTGATGAGCCTGCCGCCGCTGGCGGCCTGGGACTCCGCACCCGGATACGCCCCCGGCACGTTCGAGGCGGAGCTCATCGCGATGCTCGAACCGCGGGACTGGGTGGGAGAAGGATCCTGAGCGGGCCGGCCTCACTCCTGCCGCGCCGTCGAATCCCCCGGCGAGCGTGGCATGCTGTGCCGGCGCATCATTCCGGAATCGCCCATGCCGGGATGCCGCCGCATCCCGCCGTGTTCCATCATCTCCCCCATGTGCTGGTGCATCATCTTCCGCTCGGCGACCAGTGCGGTGATCACGTCGGCCATCGCCTGCACCTTGCGGCTGCCGGTGGCCGAATTCATGGCGCGCACCAGGCTATCGAGCCGGGCATCGGTGGAGTCGCGCATCTTGGCCATCTGCGCCATTCCCGTGTCAGCGCGGCGGCGCATCGAGTCGCCCGGCTGCTGAGCCCAAGCGGCGGGGGCTTGGAACAATGCCGCGATAAGGAGCGGCGCGGTGATCAGGGCGGTGTGATTCATCGGAACCCTCCGGTGCAGGTCTCCGTAACTTAGGCGATCCCCCCGTCCGGACGTGGATGAGATCGACAGCCTCTTGTCTCCTCGGCATGACGCACTGGGTGCGAACGCCGATCTCGGCGTTCGCACCCTTCGGCCTCCAGCCGCGCAACCGCTCGGCAGCGCGCCGTCGCCTAGTGCGCCAGTGCCAAATTGGGCGAGCGCCCCGCCCCCCGCACCTCTGAGAAGAAGACGTCCGGATCGCCGAAGCGCCCGTCGCCCCAAGCCACGTAGGCGCGGTTGCCCCCGGTGGCGATGTCGTTGTAGTCACCGAAGTTCGGCTCGATATCGGACGCCGTTGCGAGCCAGTCAGTGGCTACGTCGCTCACGCGAGCGTTTCGATCAAAGCTCCGTCCCCCATCGGTGGATTGCCCCCAGAACGTGTTGGTGAGCGCGGTGCCCGGGTCGAGGCTCCGGTCATACCACATAACATCCACATTCCCGCTTGGCTCGACCGCGACTGCGGGGAAGAACTGATAGTCAGCGGTCGCTTGATTCACCCGCACCGGACCGGACCAGCTCAGCCCGTCGGACGAGCGGCTCACGAAGACGTCAGGGTCGCCTGCGCTGGCGTCGTGGTACGTGATATAGACGGTGCCGCGGAATGGCCCGGTGATGGCCGCGGCGATGCGGGGGAAGTCGTTGATGGTTTCGCGGTTGTAGCCGGAGGGCGGGTTGAAGGCGATCGAAGTGATGGTGTGCACCACGCCCGGCGTGCTGAAGCTGGCGCCGCCGTCGTGCGATCGGCTCGCCATGATGCGGGGCGTGAGCGAGGTCAGCCAGTCGCGCTCGAAGGTGACATAGACCTGACCGTTGGGACCGATCGCCGGCTCCGAGCCCTGGTTTACGACGCAGTTCTCGCCCGGCTGGACCACGACTGGGTCGCCAAAGCTCTGCCCACCGTTGTGCGAGGCGATCACCTCGATCTGGCCGCAGGGGTCATCACTCGAAAAGCGGGTGTAGCTGACGTACAGGTCGCGACCCTCCGGATCCACCGCGATGAAGGGTTTGTCCAGGAAGTCGGGCAGTGAGCTAACCACATAGATCGGGGTGCCCCAGTCGATCGTCTGCCCGCGCCTGCGGCCAACGGTGAGGCAGATGCCGGACAAGACCGGGTTGGTGTTGAAATCGAAGCAGAGGTCCGTGAAGTAGAACGTGCCACCGTTGTCCGCGGCGAGCCCCGGGTCCCCCGCGTGAAAGAAGCCGGAGCTTGTCATGCGCGGCAGCGCGCCGCCATCGACGAACGAATGGCCCCGGTTGTGGGAGATGGCCCAGCCAGTGACCCCCTCGCCGAAGTCGAAGAACCCGGCGGCGTCGTTGTAGCCCGCGACGATAGTGCCGCCATGCTCGGCGATGGTCACCTCGCTTTGGCCGAGGCCGATCTGGCTGCGGTCGTTCACGAGCACGTCGGCCCCGTCGGCGATCCTGCCGTGGCGTCCCACGTGCGGGAGGCCGAGCGCGTGCGCGGAGCCGCCCTGGCGTCCTCCAAAGAGCGTGGCGTATGCGCCACCGCTGAGATACCTCCTGTAGCGCTCCGCCTTACCCGCCGCCTGGGCGCGTCCGGACGCGAAACTCGGAGCCAGGGACCTGTCGCCGGGGTTCGGGGGAGAGGTCGGCGCCTCCGAACAGGCGCCCAGCGACAAGGCCAGGGCCCATGCAGCAGCCAACGGTGCGGCCGACCTTCGGGATGGCTGAGACTTCCGTTTCATCATAGTCCCTCCTTCAGCGGACGCTGGAGGGTGATCGATGGGTAGTGTTGCCGGATGCGTGGTGACGCGGGTAAAGCGAAGCCACAGTAGGGGAGCGGCACGTCGCCCGCAAGGTGTTGATCTCGGAGATGACCGTGGGGAGAAATGCAAGGGCAAAAAGTGCCCAGAGATCTACCCCGCATCCACGAGGCCGCCCATCGTGCGGGGAGCATCGAGCTGGGGTCACGTGCTCGGACGTCGTGCGGGGGCACCGGGTACCACGCCCGGCACTTGGGCCGGGTGCAGCGCCGGTGTACGTTTTGCAGGTGCTTCGGAGCCATGGCGCGGCTGAGAGATAAGCCGCGTGCCACGCCTGAGCGGGCCTGACCCTTTGGCACACTATCCTATTTCGCACATCCTGGTTTTCCCCGGAAGTCATGCGTAAGGCGCTCGACGCACAGCCCTTGACGTTCGTGGCACCCTGATCCTCGATCAGATCGAAGCATCGGCCGTAACGGTGATTCCCAGCGATCCGTTCCCCCGGCTGATTCAAACCAATTCAGATCCGGAGTATTCATCCACTGAGGTCTCATGGGCATCTGTGAGGGCGGGTGTGGCGAGCGAGCTGGTAGTGGTGCCTTCACGCATGGGCGCGATTCAATGCTATTTACTGCGCCGACACCCGTATGAGCTCTCACCCGTATTTCGATCGCACGAGCCTCGGCCGCGTCGAATTGTCAGACATCCGCGCGCACGGCGGCGAGGGTCTGATCCGCTTCGCCCGCCTGGCCGATCGGGACTCGATCGTCGGAGGGTGCAATTTCATCGACCTGGCGGAGCTTCCGCCGGGGACGAGCATCGGCCGGCATACCCATGCGCCGAGCGAGGAAGAGTTCTATCTGATTCTCCAGGGGTCGGGGGAGATGACGCGGAACGGCGAGACCTTCGAGGTCCGGTCCGGCGATCTCATCCGAAATCCTCCCGGCGGCACGCACTCTCTCCGGAACACCGGCACCCAGGGGCTCCGGATCTTCGTCTTCGAGCTCGAGGTGCGGAGGTGACGACCGCGCTCGTGATGGCCGGCGGTCGCGGCGAACGGATGCGGGCGAGCGGCATGGCCACGCCCAAACCGCTGGTCACCGTCGGCGGAAAGACGCTGCTGGAGCACAACCTGCTGGCGCTGCTGCAGAGCGGCATGCGCGATATCGTGGTGGCCACTCCCGGCCACAGTCCCGAAATCGCGGCGTTCGTGCTCGGCCCGTGCCGAGCTCTCGTGTCCGACCGCGGCGGCGAGCTTCGCCTGTACGAGGAGCGGCAGCCGCTCGGCAATATCGGGGCGGCGGCCGAAGTCGTTTGCCGCGGCCCGGAGCTGCTCGTCGTCTTCGCCGACAACCTCACGACCCTCGACCTTGCCGCCGTGGTCCGACATCACCGGCAGGTGGGGGCCGAGCTTACCCTGGCCGTCCACCTCGAGTACTTCCGAATCCCGTTCGGGGAAGTGGAAGTGCGTGACGGGATGATCGTCGCATACGCCGAGAAGCCCGAGCACCGGGTGCTCGTCTCCAGCGGCGTCATGGTGCTGGGTCCGGCCGCCATCGCCCGGATTCCCCGGGGCCAGGCGACGGGAATCTCCTGGCTCGCGAACCGGCTCCTGGCGGCGGGCGCGCGAATCGCGGCCCTGCCGCACGACGCGCCCTGGATCGACGTCAATGACCTGGCTGCCGCGGAAGACGCGGTGCGGCTGCTCGCGGGCCAGGCGGCGGCGACCCGGCCCCTGGCGGGGGCCTAGTGCGGCGCCTCCGGATCGCGTCGATCATCGGAGACCTGCCCCTGGGGGGAAGTCAGAACCGCCTGCTCTCCTTCGCGCGCACCATCGACAAGACGCGATTCGAGCATCTGGTGATCACGCTCTATCGCGCGGAGGTGAGCCACGAGCGGCAGGTGGGCTCGCTCCGCCCCATGTACGCGGAGGCCGGGATCGACGTCATCGACCTGGGGATGAAGCCGCGGGTGAGGATGCGGCCGTCCGCGCGGCCACAGCATCTTGTCGGGGCGGGCGCGACGATGAGCCGGCTGGTGCATCGACTCTGCCGTGCCATACGCGAGCGGCGCATCGACCTGATCGACGCCCAGCACGACACCGCTACGCTCTTCGGCGTCCTCGCCGGCACGCTCACCAGGCGCCCCACCACCATCACGCAGTACTTCCCCACCTATTTCGACCGCCCCGGCATGCGGCTCCTGGGAAAGGCGGCATATGCCCGCGCCGATGCCTTCATCTGCGACTCGACCGCCAATTCCGAGCTGATCAACCGGTGGCTGTCCCGTCCCCACCGGCGTTCGATGGTCATCCCGAATGGCGTCCCGATGCCCGTGGCCACGCGGACCAACCTGGAGATGCGAGGGCTGCTCGACATTCCGGTGGACCGGTCGGTGCCGGTCGTAGGGCAGGTGAGCCGCCTCATTCCCTATAAGGGGCACCGGGTGCTCCTGCGGGCCGCTCGAGCGGTGCTGGCCCAGCGGCCGGACACCTATTTCATCTTCACCGGCTATCCCAATGAAGACCCGACGTACGCCGAGACGCTGCGACAGGAAGCCCTGGACCTGGGCATCGCCGATCGCGTCCGGATCGTGAGCTGGCCCGGATCGATCGGGGATATCTGGGAGGTGATCGACGTCCATGTCCATGCCTCGCTCCACGACTCACTTCCCATCGCCATCACCGAGGGCATGTCGCTCGCCAAACCCGCGGTGGTGACGGACGTCGGCGGGGTAAGGGAGATGGTGACGCACGAGGAGACGGGCCTGGTCGTGCCGATGAACGACCCGGAGGCGCTTGCCGCGGGGCTGGCGAGGCTCCTGCGCGAGCCCGAGACGGGACGGCGGCTCGGCGCGGCAGCACAGCGCCGCTATCATCTGGGTTACCGTCCCGAGATCATGAGCCGGGCGCTGGAGGAGCTTTTCGTCGATCTGCTCGAGCGCCGCCGTGGCCGTGCGAGCTGAGGATCGGCGGAGGATCGACGGAGCGACGGTGCTGGTGACCGGAGCCGGGGGCTTCATCGGGTCCGCAGTCGTCGAGGCGCTGGTCGCGCGGAGTGCGCATGTCCGGGCCCTGGTTGCGGCACCGGGACAGCCGGTCCGCGAGCTCCCACCGGCCGTCACACCGGTGTTCGCCGACATCGAAGACGGGGAGACGCTCTCCGGCATGGCGGCCGGAGCGGACGTGGCCATCCACCTGGCGGGGCCGCCGTCCGTGCACGACTCTTTCCGGGCGCCGGTCGAGCATGCGCGGGTGCATGCCGCTGGTACACTCGCCCTGCTCGAGGCCTGCCGTACGGCCGGGGTGCCACGGTTCGTCTACGTCTCGTCCGCCGAGGTCTATGGCCACCCGGACGTGAATCCCGTACCCGAAGGGCAGCCGCTGGATCCTCGCTCTCCGTATGCCGCGGGCAAAGCCGCGGCCGAGCATTTCGTGCGCGCCTATGCGCACTCGTTCGGCATGCAGCCGGTGGTGTTGCGGCCGTTCTCGGTATACGGCCCGGGGCTCCGGCCGCAATCGGTGCTGGCGACCATTCTCCAGCAGGCACTGCACGCTGACGAGATCGTGCTCGCCGACCTGGCACCGGTGCGGGACTACTGTTTTCTGGACGATATCGTCGAAGGCATACTTTCGGCGGCAAGCGCGCCCGGCACGCCGGAGACGACGTTCAATCTCGGTTCCGGCACGGGTACTTCGGTCGGCGAGCTGGCGGCACTGGCGCTGCGCCTGACTGGGCGGGACGTGCCGATTCGGGCCGACTCTGCCCGCCGGCGCCCTGCCGGCACCGATGTCGCCCGCCTGGTGGCCGATCGGAGCCGAGCGGAGGCCGTACTCGGATGGACACCCGCGGTCCAGATGGAGGATGGCGTGTGCCGGACCATCGCATGGATGAGCGCGCAGCCGTGACCAGGCGGATTCTGGTGACCGGCGCGCAAGGCTTTCTTGGCCGGTATCTGGTTGCGCACCTGCTCGGGGCCGAGCCCGGGAGCGAGGTGCTCGGGCTTGGGCGCTCGCCGCGACTGGAGGATTCCTTCACCCATTCGCTGCAATGGGGCGCCTCGCGGCTCGAGGCGCCGCTGCCGGAGGAACTGCGCGGCGCGCTCCGCTCGCCTCGCTACCACTACATGTCGCTCGACCTGCTGCGGCAGCCCGAGCTCACCGGCCTGCTGATGGATTTCCGGCCGCACCGGATCTTCCATCTGGCCTCCGGATTGCGAGACGCAGCACCGGACCACCTCTTCCGCACGAATGTCGAGGGGACCATCTCCCTCATCGAGGCGATCCGCGAAGCCGGCATCGAGCCGCCGAGACTGGTTCTGGGGTCCACGGGTTTCCTCTACGGCCAGGTCGAGCCGGACGTCCTCCCGATTCGGGAGAGCACACCGTGTACGCCCATCGATCTGTACGGCGTGAGCAAGCTGGCGGCCGAGAATGCGGCGAGAATTCTGGCTCGCCGCTACGACCTTCCCGCGATCTGGGCCCGGATCTTCAATCTGGTCGGACCGGGACAGGAGGAGCGCCACTTCTGTGGACGGCTCACCAGCCAGGCAGCCGCGATCGCCGCGGGGCTGCTGCCTCCGCTGGTAGAAGTCGAGCCGCTCACCGCCACGCGCGACTTCCTCGACGTGCGCGATGCCGCCAGCGCGCTCGACCTGCTGGCAGCCCACGGCACGCCGGGGCACATCTACAATGTGGCCAGCGGAGTCGAATCGCCGGTTGCGCAGGTGTTCGACTCGATTCTCCGGCACGCCGGACTGGAGGGCCGGGTGGAGATCGACCTCAAGGCCGCGCGCCCGGCGGATATCCCACGCTACGTCGCGGACATCACCCGGCTCCGGAGCCTCGGCTTCGCCCCGGCCTGCCCGCTCGAGCGCAGCCTGGCGGACCTGCTGCACTACTATCACGGCCCGGTCACCGATGCTGCCAGCCGGCGGTTACGCCCGCCGCACCGCGCCACGGTACGGGCCGCGGTGGAGGCGGACAGCGCACATCGCTACGAGGTGGAGGTGCAGGCCGGACTGCTGGAGCACTTGCCGGGGCGACTGCGAGGCCTCTACCCCTCGGCGCAAATGGTCATCCTGACGGACCCGAGAGTGCTCGCGCTCTACGGCACTCGCCTGGTGGAGGCGTTGCGCGCGATGGGGGTGGAGGCCGGCGTGGCGCTCCTTCCGGAGGGAGAGCGCTCCAAATCTCCGGAGCGGTATCTCGAGTTGATCGAGCAGCTCCATGCGCTGCACTTCGACCGCCGCGCCCTTTTGGTCAATCTCGGTGGCGGCATCTTGTGCGACGTGGGCGGCTTCCTCGCGGCCACGTACATGCGAGGTGTGGCGTACGTCAACGTGCCCACGACGCTCCTGGCCCAGCTCGATGCCGGGATCGGGGGCAAGGTGGCCGTGAACATGCCCTGGGCTAAGAATTTCGTCGGGGCGTTCGCCCACCCGAAAGCCGTCTTCTGTGATCCGGTGGTCCTCGCCACCCTCTCGGGCCGTGAGCTGTCCGCGGGCGTGGCGGAGGCGATCAAGGTCGCGATCATCGGGAGTCCGGAGCTGTTCGAGCTGCTCGAGACCGAAAGCGCGGCCATCCGTAGCGGCAAGGACGCCCGGGTGCTGGGCGAGGTCGTCGGACGCGCAAGCGAGCTCAAGATCGCGATGCTCGCGCCGGACCCGTACGAGCGGAACCTGCGGCGGGTGCTCAATCTCGGACACACCTTCGGTCATGCGCTCGAGGTCCAGACAGGCTACGACCGGCTGCTTCACGGCGAGGCCGTGGGCTTTGGCCTCGCTGTCGCTGCCGCCGTTGCCCGCCGGCGGGGATGCTGTTCCCGGAACACGCTCGAGCGGATTTTCGGCTGCCTGAACGCGTACGGCCTCCCGCCGCGAGTCGCGCGCTCGGATCTGCTGGCCGCCTGTGGCCGCCTCGAGGAAATCCGACTGGTGCGGGGCCGGAGCCTGAATTTCGTGCTGCCTACCGAGATCGGTGGGGTGGAGATCGTCGCGGAGCTCTCGGATGGCGAGATCGAACGGGCCCTGGAAGATATCGCGGCCCATCCGACGCTGGGCCAAAGCGTAGGGGAGGACGCATGCGGGCACTCGGACTCGATCTCGGCGGCAGCAAACTCCTAGCCTGTGTCGTGGACGGGGACGGCACCGTTCTGGGACGCGCCATCCGTCCGACCGGCCGGGCCACCGGACCGGAGGAGGCGCGCCGCCTGGTGGTGGCGGCGGCGGCGGAGTTACGCGAAACTGCCGGACCGTTCGATGCCGCCGGTCTCGGCTTCCCGGGCGAGGTCGATTTCCCCACCGGGGTGGCCCGGGCGAGCATCATGCTCGACGGCTGGCGGGACGTGCCGCTCGCCGATCAGCTCGCCCAGGCACTCGGCGTCCGCTGCGTGGTGGACAACGACGTGAACGCCGCGGCTGTCGCCGAGCTCAAGTGCCGGGAGGCCGAGCCGCCCGGGAGCATGCTGTTCGTGGCCGTGGGCACCGGCATTGGAGGGGCCATCGTCATCGACAACCGGCTCTGGCGCGGCCACAGCGGCATCGCGGGCGAGATCGGCAACATGACCATCGATCGCGAGGGCCTGCTCTGCTGGTGCGGACGGCGAGGGTGCCTGAACACGGTGGCGTCGGGTACGGCAATGGACCAGCGCCAAGGCGGCGCCGAGTCGTTGTCCGAACAGGCCCTGCACGAGGCCGCCACCGCCCTGGGCATCGGTCTCGCCAACGCGCTCAATCTCCTGAACCCGGCGCTGGTGGTTCTGGGAGGCGGCGTGGCCCGGCTGGGGCCGCGGTGGCTCGAGGCCGTGGCCTCGAGCGCGCGGTCGGAGGCGTTCCCGGCAGCGGGGCGGTGCCGGATCGAGCCGGCGCGGGCAGGTTACGAAGCCGGAGCGATCGGCGCCGCGCTGCTGGCGATCGATGCTACCACCACCGCGGCGCCGGCGGCTCCCGGAGCAGCAGTGGCGACAGGAACTCGTACGACTTCCGGAGGCCTTCCACCCGCCCGATGATCGGGTCCTCGTGTTCCACCGCCAGGACGCCGTCGTAGCCCGCCTGCCGCAGCTCGGAAATCAGATGCTTCCAGTTGAGGTCGCCCCAGCCCGGGATGCGGAAGCGAAAGCCTCGGTCGCGCCGGTCCCAGCGGCCATGCGCCAGCAGCCCCGAGCGATCCACCTGATGCTCCACCCGCTCCGCGTCCTTCGCATGGACGTGCAGGATCCTGTCGCCCAGCTCGGCAATGAACACCACCGGGTTCATTCCGGCCAGCACCAGATTGGCCGGATCGAAGTTGAAGCCGAGGGCAGGGTGGCCGCCGGCCAGCTCCAGCGCCAGCCGGGCGGTTTCCAGGTTGTACGCGAACTGCCTCGGGTGGCACTCGAGGCCGAAGCGGACGCCATGGCGCGCGAAGACGTCTAGCACGGGAACCAGTCGTTCCCGGAACGTCTCTCCCATCCGCTCGTAGCCGTCTTCGATCGGCCACGGAAACCAGCGGGACGAATCCTCGCAACCGGTGAAGCCGCAGACCACGCCGACCTCGAGCCGCTCGGCGAGCATCGCCGTCTCCTCCAGGCGCCGCGTCGCGTATCGGATCTTCTCGTCCGCGTCTCCGGTGTGAATGGCGTCCGTATCGGCCGCATGCGGTCCCAGGAGGAGCTGACCCTCCTGATGATTGGAGAGGGCGGAGATCGTGAGCCCGGCGTCCCGCACCGCCCGTGCGATCCGGCGCCAATCTCCGGTGAGCGCGTTCTCCAGGTCGATGAACGGGTTGCGGGCATGGACCGGCAGCTCGATTGTCTCGAATCCCAGCGCGGCAGCAGTCGCGAGCGCCTCCTCGAACGGCTGGTGGTAGAGGACCTGGGCGCAGACGCCGAGTTTCATGCGAGCTCCGTGCGTTGGGCCAGCTCGGCCAGTGCCCGAACGTCAGCCTCCCCGATCGCGAGGGGCAGTGCCCGGATCGCATCGGCCAGGAGCCCGGGATCCTGGCTGCCGGCCGCCAGGTACGCCAACATTTCCGAACGCCCCATCGATCGAAGGAAGTCCGCTACCGGCGCCGGCAATGGACCCGGAGCCACCGGACGGGCGCCGCTCCGGGAGAAGCTCGCCGCGACCTCCACCACCAGCTCGGCGGGAAGCTCGGGCAGGAGCGTGCCGTTGCGCAGGTTGACGAAGTCGTCGTGCGGCGGCCCGCCGAGCAGTGCGGAGACCACCGGTGCGACGGCGCGATCCAGCCACGGTGTCGGCCGCGCCGCCTCCTCGTGAGCTGCGCCGCCCGGCGTCTCGGCGAAGCGACGGAGCAGGACGTCGGCCAGCTCGCTCAGTCGGCGCGGCCGGCCCGGCGACCGCTCGAGACCGAGCCTGCGGCCGGCCTCACGGTCGATGACGTCGTAGAAGTAGCGGAGCGGGGCGGCCTGGAAGCGCTCGAGGGTGGGGCCGTCGATCGGCGCCGCGGAGCCTGGGGTCGAGCCGGCGGCCAGGCGGCGCAGGATATCCTCTCCCCCGGCCCGCACATCCCAGAACCAGCCGAGGTGATTCAGGCCTGCGTACCGCCAGCTCGCCTCGCCAGCCGCGTGACCGGTTGCGGCCAGCCAGCTCTCCAGGGTCGACATCGGCAGCTCGCAGAGGCCGACGGTGTCGAGCCCCTGCTCGAGCAGGAATCTGGTCGTGAGGCCGAGGGGCGCCATCAGGTTGATCACCTGGGCCCGGGGCGATGCTCGTTGTACGATCCGGGCAATGTGCCGGAGCTCCGGCAGCGTGCGCCAGGCGTTGGCGATCCCGCCGGGGCCGAGGCCCTCGTCGCCGGCCAGGCCGTAGCGGCCGGGGAACGTCTCATCCCACGCCCGGGCCTCGAGTCCGCCCACGCGAACCAGCAGAATCACCATGGCCGACCCTGCCGCGGCGTCTTCCAGCGAAGCCGCCGCGCGGAGCGCCCACCCGGGCTGGAGGGCGGCGATGCGCCGGGCGCCATGCTCGGCCAGTATCCCCACGCGATCCGCGCGCCGGGCCCAGAGCCGAAGCTCGACGTCCGGCAGGTCGACGGTGCGGGCGAGCGCCTCGCACAGCCGCGGGGCGAACGCGCCTCCGCCGACGATGGTGATGGCGATGCTAGCCACGGAGGCGCCGAGGTTCCGGGGAGATGGACACGGGTGGATCCAAAGATGCTCCCGGATCGGCGGGACCGGGAGGGTACATTGGTGGATGACGAAGATCAGCGCCGGACCAGCCGTCCTGGAGCAGGCAAAGGAGCCGTTGCGCCGGCTTCGCGCCGGGTACCGCTCGTGGACTGCCCCGCTCAGGGGACTGCCTTCGGTCCTGATCCTGGGTGCCCAGAGGAGCGGCACGACCTCGCTCTTCAATTATCTGGTGCAGCACCCGGATGTACTGGCGCCGCTCGGCAAGGAGAGCCACTACTTCGACCTTCGCTATGCCCGCGGCATCAGGTGGTATCGCGGACGCTTTCCGTATGCCCGTCGGATGCGCAGCGGCGCGCTCACGCTGGATGCTTCGCCGTACTACCTGATGCACCCGCTCGCTCCGCGGCGGGCGGCCGAGCTCTTGCCCGAGGCCAGGCTGATCGCGTTGCTTCGGCATCCCATCGACCGGGCGTTCTCGCACTATCAGCACGCGGTGCGGGACGGCCGGGAGCCGCTCTCGTTCGCGGAGGCGATCGCGACCGAACCGGAGCGGCTGGCAGGAGAGGAGGAGCGGCTCCGGAGCGAGCCCGATTACATCAGCTACAATCACCGACACTACTCCTACCTGCGCCGCGGGGTCTACATTGAGCAGCTCCGCCGCTGGGGCGAGCACTTTCCCCGGTCGCAGCTCCTGGTCATCCAGAGCGAGCTGTTGTTCCGTGAGCCCGCGGCCGTCACGGCGGAAGTTCACGCCTTTCTGGGGCTCCGTCCCTATCGTCTGGAGCAGTACGAGCCGTTCCTGCGAGGGGGCTACAACCGGGGGATCCCACCGGAGCTCAGGGCCGAGCTCGCCCGGCAGTTCGAGCCGCGGAACCGCGATCTGTACGAATGGCTGGGGGAGGAGTTCGACTGGGCCTGACCCACTTGGGTAGAGCGGGTGGTGGAGGTAAATTTTGCGGGCGCAGGATTGTCGGGGCGTTAGCTCAGCTGGGAGAGCACCTGCTTTGCAAGCAGGGGGTCACCGGTTCGATCCCGGTACGCTCCACTTCACCGTTCACCCGCCCGCACCGCCCCCACTGATGTATCGCCATGCCTCCGCGTCCGTCATCGCCGGCTCCTCGGCCGTGGCGTGCCCGGACGCCACTCGGATCGCATTCGCCGCCGCCACCCAGAACCGGCGTGACACCAGCACCATGCCGTTGGCCGCGGCCCATTCCCGCACGTTGTGCTCGGTGAGGCCCTGAACGGTCATCGCACCCTCCTGTCGGCTCCCGACTTCACGCTTCGGATGGTAGCTCCCATCCGCGACCCGCGGCAACCCGCTGCTACGTTCCTGCGGCGACGTGATGCCCGCCGCATCAGGCGATCGCGAAGGGGATTAGTTTCCCTACAAGAGAAGCGGCCGCCTCTCGGCCGACCCGATTCACTGCCGCGGGCAGGCGATCATGTACGCAGGGCATCACGCGTTTCACTTCCATCATCTGGTCTGGCTCTTCACCCGGTTGCCGTACAGCGTCCGCGTCGTGCTCCTGGTGTTTCTCGCTGCCTGGGTCGCGCTCGTGCTTCACGAGCTGGCCCACGCGATCACCGCACGGGCGCTCGGCGTCCGGGTCTGGGGCATCACGCTTGGCCGAGGACCGGTCCTCTGGGAACGGACCGTCGGCGGCTGCCGGATGAAACTGGCCCTGCTTCCGCTCCACGGTGAGGTGAGGCTCTACGATGGTGACGCGACCAGCCTGGGGTACCGGAACCTGCAGGCGGCGGGGTGGGGATTCGTGTGGCTCGCGGGGAGCTCGTGGCGGGCCCCGCTGATCACGGCCGCGGGCAGCGTCGCCAACCTCCTCGCCGCCAAGGCCGTCGTGTTCTACTGGATGCTGATGCCGCGGCTCATCCCGCCGCTGTTCGCGCTGTCGTTCTGCATCTTCGTGGTCAACCTGCTCATGTTCCTCAACCTGGCGCCGATCCGCGGCCTCGACGGGTGGCGGATGGCCGTGCAGACGGCCGCGTGGCGCCGCGGGTCGAGGCTGCTGGCGTCCTGACGGTGGCTCGGGCCGGCATAGGCGCCGCCGGACTTCTCACCCGGGTCGTCGGCGCGCTCGTGCTCGTCTACGCCACGTTCAATCCGACGGGCCATTCGTATTTCCACTGGGTGATCGCCCCGCTCATCGGCCTTGGTCCCGCGAGCGGCGGCTCGACGGCCCTCAAGTTCCTGGCGGGCGTCGTGCTGGTGACCGGGTGGGTGGTGGTCCTGCAGGCGACCCGCAGATCGATCGGACTCACCGGGGCCTTCCTGGCGCTGGCGCTGTGCGGCGGGCTGATCTGGCTGCTCATCGAGCAGCACGTCGTCTCTCCCAGCGGGTCTGCGGCGATCGCCCATATCGCCCTCATCGCCATCGGGCTGGTGCTCGGCGTCGGAATGAGCTGGTCGTTCCTCACCCGCCGGCTTACCGGCCAGATCGATACCGATCAGGTCGGCTGAGGCCGCCCGGTCTCAGGCCGTTCGGCGGCGGGCCACCGTGTCCTGACCATTCTCCGTCGCGAGCAGGCTGGTCATCGCGGTCCACATCCGGTCGAGCTCCCCGCGCTCCACGACGTCCCACGGTCCCCGCAGCTTTGCCGCGTGCCGCATCTCCACGGTCAGGAACGCGGGATGGGGGAGAATCGGGGTGTCCGGCGCCTGGTCTCCAAGCGCGCGGAGCGCCGAGAGGGCGGAGACGTCCGGCAGTCGGGTGTCGAGCAGGATGAGATCGAACGGCTGGGTCGCGAGGAGATCGAGCCCGGCTTGCAGGCCGCCCGCTTCGGTCACGTGCACGCGACCGCGCGCCTTGAGCGCCACCAGCTCCTGGACCAGATCGCGGTCCATCTTCTCGTCCTCGATCAGCAGCACTTGCGCCGTGGCAGGCATGGTCACGCTCCCGCAGAAGCGAGTGAGGTGCCCGGGGCGGGAGCGGGTCCGGCTGCGACGCCGGCGAGCGTGAGGGCGCCAAGCGTCAGAGCGAACAGGCGGGGCGAATGCATGGGTGATTCTCCAGAGAATGAAATCGCGGCGCCCAGGTGGAAGTCGCGTGCCACCCGGCGCGGGGCACCGCCCGATCTCATGACAGGCGCGGAAGCAGCGGGTCGGATGAGGCTTGGGCCAGGTCGCCGTGCACTCTCTGGTCACCCGGGCCAGCTCTTGCACCCGGGCATGCGTTCGCCCGACCGCCAAAGGTGTGGTTCCAACCCCACAACGACCACACGCCGGCAGCCTCGCCCGTGGGCGTGACTGCCGGCGTGTGGGACGGTAGTCCCGGAGACGTGCCCCGGGAAAGTCTAGGTCGTGAGTACGCTCCCGTAGCGGGTGAAGTCGTCGAGGATACGGCCGGTGCCGCGGACCACCGAGGTCAGCGGATCATCGTCCACCCGGACGGGCAGGCCGGTCTCATCGATCAGGAGCTGGTCCAGGCCGCGGATCATGGCGCCGCCGCCGGTGAGCACGATGCCCCGTTCCAGGATATCGCTCGCCAGCTCGGGCGGCGTCATCTCCAGCGCGCGCCGGACCGCGTTGACGATGCGGGAGACCGGCTCCTGGATGGCGTCGCGCACGCCCGAGGAATCCACCCGGACGGTCTTGGGCAGGCCGGAGACCAGATCGCGGCCCTTCACGTCCATCTCCTGCTCGGGCTCGAGCGGCACCGCGGAGCCCAGCCGGATCTTGATCCGCTCGGCCGTCGGCTCGCCGATGAGCAGGCTGTAGTTCTTGCGCATGAACTGCACGATGGCCTGATCGAGCTCGTCCCCGCCGGTGCGGATCGAGGCATCGCACACGATGCCGGAGAGCGCGATGACGGCGATGTTGGTAGTGCCCCCGCCGATGTCGATCACCATGCTGCCGACCGGCGTCTCGATCGGCAGCCCCACGCCAATCGCGCCCGCCATCGGCTCGGCCACCATCAGCAGGCGCTTGACCCCGGCGGAGCGCGCCGAGTCGCGCACGGCGCGCCGCTCGACTTCGGTGATTCCGGAGGGAACGCACACGATGACCGTCGGCTTGACCTTGAGCAGCGTCCGATCGATGACCATCCGCAGGAAGTGGCGGAGCATCTTCTCCGCCACATCGAAGTTGGCGATCACGCCGCCCTTCATCGGGCGGACCGCCAGGATCCCGTCGGGCGTTCGGCCAAGCATCCGCTTGGCGTCCAGCCCGATCCCCATGATGTTCCCGGTCGCCTGGTCCACCGCGGCCACCGACGGCTCGTTCAGGACCACCCCCTCACCCTTGACCAGGACGAGCGTGTTGGCGGTTCCCAGGTCCACGGCCAGTTCGGTCGCCGGACGCCATGCCCGTCGGCGGGGAAGCTGGCGCCGCCTGTCGGCCGGGCCGGCGTGAGACTCGGTCTTCTCGTCGGACGCGGGCGAGCTCGCTTCGATCGCTACGGTCACGGGGGTCGAATCCCTTCCGGTGCTTGCAGATGACGTGCGCCGGTTGCGTTTCACCGGGTCGTTTCGGGGATGTTGCCGGGGTGCCGCGATGGCTGTGCAAAATGTGATCCATCCGAAGGTAGTCTGATTGCAGACAATCGTGCAGAGCGGAATCCTCCTGCTGGCGCTGGGTGCCGCGCTGGCGCCGGGACGAACCGCGCGGAGCGCCGGCGCCCTCGCCGCCGTGGCTGCGGGCCTGGCGCTGGCGTCGCTTCGGGCCGCCCCGTCGCCGCTGCCGCTGCCGCTGCAGGCGGGGTTCGTCTCCACCGATACGGCGCTACTGGCGCTCGCCCTCGTGCTCGGCGCGGCGGGCGCACTCGCCGCCGTGCGCGACCGGCCGAGGACGGAGTCGGTCGGCGCCGCCGCCGCCCTGGTGGCCGGTGTGCTGGCGGTGGCCTGGGGAGGGCGGGTCCTGGCGGCGGACGTCCGGCCCGGCCCCTTCGCGGCAGCGGTGCTGATCATCGCCGCGGCCGGTGCGCTCCTCTGGTTCGTCGGGCGCCGCGTTCACTTCCCGGGTCCCGGGGACCCGATCCGGCAGATTCCCCGCGGGCCGGCCACAGGACTGGTAATCGGCGCTCTGGTGGCGGCAGCCGGACGTCATCTGGTGGCTGTATTTCTCGGCGTGATGGTTACGGGCTGGTCGGGGTGGCGCCTCGCGCGCGCCGCGGGCGGCTCGCGCGTGCCGGTTGCGCCGGTGCTTACCCTGGTGCTGGTGCCTGCCTGCTGGCTGATGGCCACCATCGCGGGACCGGAAGGTCTCCGGATGGCCACCCTGGGTGAGCTCCCGATCAGCCCCGCAGCCGAGTTGGCAATCGCGCCCGCGCTCCTGCTGGCGGGTTGGGCCGTGTCAGGCCTCTGGCCCTTGCACCGCCAGGAGCCCGGGCCGTTCTCGGCCGTGGTTGGTGTGCTCCTCGTCGTTCGGGTGGCGATCCCCACCGTACCCGACGGGCTGGAGCACTGGCGCGCGCTGGCCCTGCCGGTCATTGTGCTCGGGCTTTGGCATGCGGCCCTGAGCGGGCGCTGGTCCTCCGTCGCGGTGGCACTGGCGTGGGTCGGGGTGATCGCTCCCGGCCGCGCCGGGCCGGCGGGCGCCGGGCTTCTGCTGGCGGGCGGTCTGATACTCGATCTGGGGCCACGCCTGCGCCCGGGCCGTCCCGGCAGGACGCTCGCGCGAGCCGCGGGTGGGCTCGCGCTGAGTTGGGGCGCGCTACTCGCCGTGGAGTCGGGGCTCCGGGCGGAAGTGGTCTACACCGTCCTGGCGGTGGGCGGGCTCGTCGTCGCCGCCGGTGCGTGGGCCGGCACTCACGCCATGATGGCGAGGGCGCCGAGGACGGCGGTGCCGAGCATCTGATCGCC
>DATAHW010000029.1:0-14518 GCA_036262935.1 Gemmatimonadales bacterium
TGACGCGTTGGTATGGCTGTGGACATCGAACACCACCCCGTCCGGCCCGGTGCCGGCGAGCGCCGCCATCGGCCGGTGCCACAGGATGCCCACTCCCACGAACAGCACGAGCGCCAGGAGCGTCGCGCCCAGAATGCCCAGTTCACGCCGGATCGGCGACCGCAGTGGAGGCCTGTCGCTCCACGCGACGCGTCGCCACAACATCCGGCCCCCCCGCCACAGCACGTAAAGCGCGAGCAGCCCCAGCAGAAAGCCCCGGAGGCGGCTCATGGACAGCATCGAGACCCCATCCCACAGTGTGAAGAGGGGTGCCAGCAGCACATAGAGCGGCGGGTAGGCCAGGTGGAACGAGGGCGGCAGCGCCGCGCCCAGCGGATCGCTGAGCGGCGGCGCCGCCCAGGCGCGACCGGCGAGCAGCCCGGCCGTGAGCCCGAGCGGCAGGAGGAGTCCGGGGTAGCCCGGACGCTGGTACTTCGTTCGTCGCGAGTGAATGTTGGAGAATATACCCCGGGGCGGAGCGGCCATGAGCGAGCACGACGACGGGCTGGACGAGGAGTTCCCGCTGGGCGCTGGGACGGTGGATACCGAAGCTACCATCCTGTGCCCCTACTGCGGCGAGATCAACGAGATCGCGCTCGACCCGGGGGGTGGCCGGCAGCAGGAGTATGTGGAAGACTGTCAGGTCTGCTGCCGCCCATGGCGTCTCGTCGTCGCCTATCTGCCGGACGGTACGGCCGATGTCTCGGTGGAGGCCGATGACCTTCGCTAGATGCCACCGAACCAGGGATAGCCCTGGTCCTCCCAGTAGCCGCCGGGCCGCTCCCGGGTGAACGTCATGCGGGTGAGATACTTGGTGAGCTTGTACCCCAGCTTGATCGGCGAGTACAGGCGGAGCGGCGCCCCGTGCTCGGCCATGAGCGGATGATCGTTGAATCCGTACGCCAGGATGGTCTGCGGGTGCATGGCGCTGGTCAGGTCCCACCCGTTGCTGTAGCGGCTGTCGAACGAGTCGAATCTCAGGTAGCGTGCCTCGTGGGTGGGCCGTACCATGTCGGCGACTGCCGAGACCGGCACGCCCGTCCAGGTCCCCACCGCGGTCCAGCCTTCCACGCAGTGATGCTTCACGGTGTACGTCACCCGGGGCAGTGCCTCGAGCATCGGCCGGGTGAGCCGCACCGGCGCGCGCACGAGGCCGCCGACCTCCAGCGCCCACCCCTCCGGAGGCAGGGGAAAGTGCCGGGTGCGGTTGAAGGTGATGGAATACATCGGGAACTGCGACAGGGCGGTGCGGGACGAGACAGGATACTCCGGAGCCAGGCGGGTGGGCGACAGCAGGAGCTTCTCGCCGACCCAGTCGTTGAGCCGGCTGATGGCGCGGAGCCTCGGCGCGATGGCGGGGCCGCCGTCCCAGCCGCACGCCGCAACCAGTGACGCAGGACCGGCCACCAATCCGAGCCGGACGAAGTCCCGGCGATTGAGCCCGGCGGCGCGGTCAGTCATGGCTGGGGAACCTCCCGTAGTAGCGGCCCGTGATCATCGCCCTGAGCGAGGCGGGGTCTACCAGGAATACCAGCGCCACGTGCAGGAGAGTAAAGCCGACGAAGATCCAGACCGCCCAGAAGTGCCAGTAGCGAGCCAGCTCGTACCCGCCGAAGAGCCGGGTGAGCCAGCCGAACTGGACCGGCTTGTAGATGGCGAATCCGGTGAGCACCGAGAGCACCCCGAGCAGCACGATGGCGGTATATGCGGCCTTCTGCAGCGCGTTGTGCTTTCCCTGGGGCGGGTGCGTGGGGCGGAGGCGCAGATAATAGAGCTGCATCTGGACGGCGGGGCCGACGTCCCGCGGCCGGAACAGCAGTGAGCGCCACTCGCCCGAGAGCGCCAGGAAGGCGAGATAGACCAGCCCGGTCAGCACGAACGGCCAGGCCAGCGCGAAGTGCCAGTTGAGCGCCCCTGCGAGCCAGCCGCCGAGCCGCGACCACTCGGGGAGCGCCTTGCCGTCGAGCGGATTGGGGTACGGCGCACCTCGCGGCCCGAAGTGCGCGAACGCGGCGTAGATCTGGAGCCCGCTGGCGATCATGCCGACGAGGAGGATGGCGTTGAGCCAGTGCGCCAGCCGGACGATGCCGCGATGACGCGTGACGGGAGGGTGGATGACGGGTGGGTTCACGCGGGCTCCGCGGGTCGATGATGATCCAGCACGCTGTTCTTCCAACGCCGCCGGCGGGGCCGCGGTTCTCCGGCGGCCGGGCCGGCCCCGTTACTCCTGGCCCAGCAGCCGGGCCGCCGCCTCCCGGCCGGACGCGAGCGCGCCGTGCACCGTGCCGTTCCGGCCCCGCTCGGCGACGGCCTCACCGGCCAGGAACAGGGTGCCGGCAACGGGGCGCGCGAGGGCGGCGCGAGCTTCGATCGCGCCCACGCCGCCATAGCTGTAGGCACCGCCCGAGAACGGATCGGCGGTCCAGTCATGCCAGTCCGCCGAACAGACCAGCGAGCGCAGCTCCACCGCATCGCGAGCGAACACGGAGGCGAGCGATTCGAGCGCCGCCTGCAGGACGGCCTCCTTGCCCTGGCCGGCAAGGGCCGCCGCGCGCGGGCCGCCGGTCCAGCCGGTGAGCACCGGCGCCAGCGAAGGAAGCGAGGTCCACCAGACCGGAAACGGTTCGCTGGTGCCATGCACGAAGCCGGGGCCGGCCTCCGGGCCGGACACCCACCAGCGCTCGTCGAAGCGGAGGACGATCCGCTCTGCCGCCCCCATGTGGAGCGCCGCGAGCGCCGCCGGCCAGCCGGCCGGCGCGGGATCGATCGGCACTGCGCCGGGATCGTCGGGCGGGCGCCGGAGCATCGGTAGCGGGAGCGTCAGGATGGCGCGGGGCGCCACGATGTCGCTCGTCGCACCATCAGGCGCGCGGACTTCGAGCCGCGCCTCGCCCTCGCGCCAGCGCACCGCCCTCACCACAGTCCGGAGCCGGAACTCGACGAGGCCCGGGTCGAGCCGGTCCACCAGCCACCGGACGAGCGCGCCGTAGCCCTCGCGCAGCCGGTGCGGCTCGTCGCCTTCCGCGTCTTCGGCGGCCTCGTTCTCGGCCAGCGCGCGGGTGCCCAGGAGCGCGAGGTCGGCCGCGTGGAATCCCTGGAGGTAGCCGGCCACCGCCTCGAGCTCGCCGGAGCGGCCGAGCTCGCCCGGCAGCTCGCGAAGCAGCTCTGCCACTGGACGGTCCAGGAGTGCCTCGCCCGGACGCCGGAGCAATCGGGCGAGCAACGCCCGCGGGTCGGGATGGGCCCACCCAGCTAGGCCTGGCCCCGGCTGGTGCCGCTCGGGCACATCCTCGAGTGTGAGATCCGCCGCGCGGATCAGCTCGAGCAGCTCGGCCGAGTGCCCATGGACGAACTCGGCGCCCAGCTCGACCGGCGGGTCCGGGCCGGGGCGTTCCACGGTGTGAATGCGGCCGCCGGTCCGGTCCCGCGCCTCGACGACCACGACGCGCCGCCCCGCGGCCGCCAGCCGCTCCGCCGCGGCGAGCCCGGCGATCCCCGCGCCGACCACCAGGGCATCGGCCGCGCGCACCGGCGCCCGCCGGCTACTCGTACCGGAGCGCGGTGATCGGATCGAGCCGCGCGGCGCGCCGGGCGGGCCAGATTCCGAAGAAGAGTCCCACCATCGCGCTGAAGCCAAAGGCCACGAAGACCGCGGCAGGGGAGATGAGCGTATTCCATTGCATCACCCGCGCGAGCACCATCGTGGTGGCCACTCCGACGATGATGCCGACCGCGCCGCCCAGAATGCACAGCGTGAGTGCCTCGATCATGAACTGGAGCAGGATGTTCCAGCGCGTGGCGCCGAGCGCCTTCCGGACGCCGATCTCCCGGGTCCGCTCCGTGACCGAGACGAGCATGATGTTCATGATCCCGATGCCGCCCACCACCAGGCTCACGGCGGCGATGCTGGCGAGGAGCGTGGTGAAAACCTGGGTGGCCTGCTGCTGCGTCTGCAGGATGTCCTGCTGGTTTCGCACGGTGAAATCGTTCTCGCCGCCGGGCCGGATGTGGTGCTCCCGGCGGAGGACGTGCTCCAGGTCGACCATGCCCTGCTCGATGGGGACGCTGTCCTTCACCTGGATGGACATGGACCTGAGGCGCTTGCTGCCGAACACGCGGTACTGGGCGGTCTCGAGCGGAATCAGGATCTGCTCGTCGGGATTCTGGAAGCCGCCCGCGGCACCCTTGGCGCTCAGCACGCCGAGGATCTCGAACGGAATCCCGCGGATGAGGATGTTCTGATGGATCATCGCGGCGGGGTTGCCGCCGAGCATCTCCGGGACCGCCGAGCCGAGCACGGCATAGCGCTGGCGCGACGCATCGTCGCCGGCGGTGAACATGCGCCCGTAGGGCATGGTGTAGTTGTGGACGTCGGTGTAATTGGCGGTGGTCCCGATGATCTGCAGATTGCGGTTCTGGTTGCCGTACACCACCTGCAGCGCCTGCTGCATTTCGGGCACGACGGCCTTGAGCAGCGTGGCGTCGCGCTGGAGCGCCTCGTAATCATCGGTGCTGAGCACGGTCTGGTCCGTGATCCGGACGGCGCCGCTCCGCCCCTGGCCGGCAAACACGGTGAAGACGTTGGCGCCGAGCGCCGCGATCCGCTCTTCCACCGCCTTCTGCGCGCCGCTGCCCAGCGCCACCATCGTGATCACCGCGCCCACGCCGATGATGATGCCGAGCATCGTCAGCATCGAGCGGAGCGCATTCGACCGGATGGAGGAGATGGCGACCGCGAAGGTCTCGCCCAGCAGCATGGCTATCGGCCCGGCGTCGTCGCGCCCGTCTGCTGGCGCATCCCGGGCACCGCGCCCCCTCCGGTGACCCGGTTCATCCGCTGCTGCATGTCCTGCTGCGACTGTACCAGGCTCGCGCTCGGCAGCACGTACACCGAGTCGCCGACCTGGAGTCCCTGCAGCACCTCGCTGTAGTCGAGGTCGGTGAGCCCGGTCCGGATCCACACGGGCGTGGGCTGTCCGTTCCGCTTGGCGAACACGATGTAGCGGCCGCCGCCGGCGTCGGTGCCCCGCGTCGCGCGGCCGCGGCCGGCCCTGCGCGACCGGGTGCTGTCGCCGCGCGCGGGGGTCTGGCCGTCGGTGGCGCGCGGCGTCGCCCCGGCGGAGCTGGCCGAGGGCTGCGCGGTGGCCGCCAGCTCCTGCTGGACCGCCTCGGGCGAGAGTCCCAGCACCTGCGCCGCCGAGGCCACGTCGCGCGGCGTTCGCAGCGCCTCGTTGGGGACGGCCGGTACCTGCAGCCGGCTGCCGACGTGGATCTCGACCTCGGTGTTCATCCCGGGCCGGAGGAGGCCTTCCTGATTCTGGATCCGGACCTGCACCGGGAAGACGGTCACGTTCTGCTCCGTCTGGGCCTGGGGCTCGATCTTGAGCACCGTTCCCTCGAAGGTGCGATTGGGATAGGCGTCCACCGTGATCGTCGCCTCCTGCCCGGGCTGCACCTTCCCGATGTCGGTCTCGTCCACCAGCGTGCGGACCTGTACCAGATTGAGGTTGGCCATCTTGAGCAGCGTGGTGCCGCCGCTCACGTTGGACGTAGCCGAGGCGATCACGGTCCCGCGCTCCACGTCCTTCTCGATGATCGTGCCGGTCACCGGCGCGCGGACGTCGGTGTCCTCGAGCTGGATGCGGGCATTGTCCACCGACACCTTTGCCCGGACCACGGCCGCGCTCGCGTTGGCATAGTCGAGCAGCGCCTGCTCATGCTCCTGCTCGGTGATCGACTGCGACTTGAATAGCTCGTCGGCCCGGCGCTTCTGGCTGGTGGCGTTGGTCAGCTGGGCCTGGGCGACGTCGAGATCGGCCTGGGCCTGCGCCAGCGCGTTGCGGGCGTTCCGCGGGTCGATGCGCACCAGGCGCGCGCCCCGCTGAACGTGCTGGCCGGTCTCCGCGTCGAGCTCCAGGATCTCGCCCGAGGCCTTCGACTTCACCTCCACCGTCGTATCCGGCTCGATGGCGCCGGCGGCCTGGGCGGTGACCACGATGTCCCGCCGCTCCACCGGCACGGCCCGGTAGACGATCTGGGGCGCTTCCTTCCTGCATGCCGGGGCGAGCAGTACCACCAGCGTCAGCCCCAGCTTGAGGGCGACGGGCGTGGGCGGCTTCACTTTCTGCCCTCCGTCGCGAAGTCCCGCTCGACCCGTCCATCCAGCAGGTGGATCTGCCGGCGTGCGTGGGCGGCGATGTCGGGCTCGTGAGTGACCAGGACGATGGTCTGGCCTTCCTGATAGAGTGCCTCGAACAGGGCCATGATCTCTTCGCTCGTGGCGCTGTCGAGGTTGCCGGTCGGCTCGTCGGCCAGCAGGATGCTCGGCCGGTTCACCAGCGCGCGGGCGATCGCCACGCGCTGCCGCTGGCCGCCCGAGAGCTCATTGGGCCGGTGCTGCACCCGGTCGCCCAGCCCCACCCGGGTGAGCGCTTCCATGGCGAGGGTGCGTCGCTCCTTCGAGCCCAGCCCCGCGTAGACCAGCGGCAGCTCCACGTTGTGAAGCGCGGTGGCTCGCGGCAGCAGGTTGAACGTCTGGAAGACGAACCCGATCTCCTTGTTGCGGATCCGCGCCAGCTCGTCGTCGCCCAGCTCGGAGACGCGATGGCCATTCAGCCAGTACTCGCCACCGCTCGGGCTGTCGAGGCAGCCGATCAGGTTCATCAGGGTGGACTTGCCCGAGCCCGATGGGCCCATGATGGCCACGAACTCGTTCTTCCGGATCACCAGGTCCACGCCGGCCAGCGCGTGCACCACCTCGCCCCCCATGTCGTACTCCCGCCGGAGGTTTCGCGTGACGATGACGGCGTCCGCCGGGATGTTCGGCGGCAGCGCGGCCATCCGCTCGGCGGTGTCGCCCAGACTCGCGGTCACAGCGTGCGTCCGATGAGCGCTTCGATCTGCGCCCTGGCCCGCAGATAGTCGAACCGGGCGGTCACGACGTTCACCTCCGCCTGATCGAGGGCTTCCTGGGAGGTCAGCACGTCCACGATGGTCGAGGCGCCCAGCCGGTAGCGCTCCTGCTGCACCCGCAGGTCCTCGGTGGCGGCCACGACGCTGGTCTGGGTAATGTCGATCTTGGACCGCGCCGCATCGAGCTCGGCCAGCCGCTGGGTGAGCTCCGCCTGCACCGCCCGGCGCTCGTCCTCGGCGGTGGCCTCGGCGAATTCGTAGCTCGCCTCCCGTTGGGTGATCGCGAGCTCGCGGTCGAACCGATTGAACAGATTCCAGCTCAACTGGAGGCTGACCTGCCGCTGGTTGAAGAACGTGTAGTCGTTGGCGCGGCTCGCGTTCCAGCCGGTGTTGGCGCCGAGCGTGAGGCTGGGCCAGTAGGCCGAGCGGGCCGCGCGGATGTCCGCGCTGGCGGCGCGCGCGCTGGCCACCGCGCTCTGAATTCGCGGGGACCGCGCTTCGGCCTCACTGCGGAGCGCCTGCGTATCGACCGCGGCGACCATCCGGTGAAAGCTCGAGTCGTCCGCCGCCTGGACCCGGCCCACCTCGCCGACCAGTCGCGCGAGCCCCGCCTCGGCCGTGGCCAGGTCGGTACGTGATTGGATCAGGTCGAGGCGGGTGTTCCCCAGGGTGACGAGCGAGCGCAGCGAGTCCGACCGCGTGGCCGAGCCGGCCTGGAGCTTCGCGATGGACACCTTGAGCTGTTCCTCCGCGCGGCGGACACTGGCCTCGCGCACGCCCACGAGCTGCGCGGCGGCGAGCGCGTCGAAGAACTGGTTCGTGGTGGTGAGGGCCTGCTGGAACCGCGCGTCCACCAGGGAGGCGCCAGCCTCGTCCTCGCCGGCGCGTGCCGCCTGGAGCTCGGCGCCCCGCCGGAAGCCGGTGAAGAGGTCCACGCTCGCGCTCAGCGACGTGGTGAGACTCCGGTTGCTCGAGTTGCCCGACGTGAGCAGGCCGGTGAGCGGGTCGATCCGGTTGGCGCCCTCGGAGAAGAATTCGCTGGCCGACGAGCCGGCCGTGACCGAGGGAAGGAAGGCGCCCCAGGCGTTCCGGCGCTGGGCGGCCGCGGTGGCGACGCCGGCGCGGGCCTGGACCACCGCCGGCTGGGTGCGCTCGGCCAGCCGGATCGCCTCCGGCAGGGTGACGGTTCGCTCCTGCGCTGCCAACGGGGAGCAGGTCAGGACCCACGCCAGCACGAGCAGAGGCACGCGGTTCATGCGATCCCGGGAACGGGGCCGATGCTGAACAGGGAAGCACCGAAAGATAGCGCCGGACGGCATCATCGTCAGATTCGCGGCGCGAGGGCTTGGTCGCAGGCCGGCTACCCGGAACTCACCGGTCCGCCCGGCGCCGGAAGGCCTCGCGCCAGGCACTCAGCGCCAGCCAGCCGCACAGCGCCCCGAAGACGTACGCCGTGGCCGTCGGCAGGGCAAAGAACAGAACGCCGAGCGCGACCAGCACCCCGCTCAGCGGCAGGAAGATCGACCGCCGCGCGCTCGAGATCAGCGCCCTGACGGCGAGCCCGGCGCGCCGCCGGCGTTCGCGGCGGGTGGGCCGGTGGGCCGTTTCCGCGACCTCGGGGTCTTCCCGCCGGAGCACGGTGGGAAGCGCGGCGCTGATCCGGTGCGGCCCGCGCACCGGGCGGCGAACCACCTCCCGGCTTCGGGCCACGTCGAGGCGGAACTGCCGCTCCATGGCCTCGGCCAGTGCCGGGTCCTCGATCAGCACGTCGAGCTCCCAGTTGCCGATCAGGCTGGACGGGTTCAGGTTGCTCGATCCGACGCGGGTCCAGCGGCCGTCCGCCACCAGCGACTTGGCGTGCAGCATCGGGCCCTCCCACTCGAAGATGCGCACACCGCTCCGGAGCAGGTCACGGTAGCCGATGCGGGAGAGGTTCCGGACCAGCGGCAGGTCGCTCGAGCCGGGCACGAGCAGGCGGACATCCACTCCGTCGCGCGCGGCGTCACGCAGCGCCTGGAGGAGCCGGGCCGGCGCGACGAGATACGCGTCGGTGATCCAGAGCCGGCTGATGCTTCCGGCCGCGAGCAGCTCGATGACGCGGTAGGCCCGCTCGCGGCCCGGCTCGCCGCCGATGACCCGTACCTCCGCCTCACCCTGGGGCGTAACCCGGCCGGCGACGTCACCCTCCGGCAGCGTGCCGCCGGCGACGGCCCAGGTCCGGCCGAAGGCCTGGTCCAGCACGGCCGCCGCCGGCCCGGCGATCTCGACCGCGGTATCGCGCCAGGGGTGGCCTCCCTCGTCGTCCTCGCCCGTCCACTCGCAGCCGATGCAGAGGCCGCCCATCACGGCGCGCGCCCCGTCGGCGACGACCAGCTTCCGGTGGTTGCGGGAGAAATTCGAGACCAGGTCCACCGGCGAGAGCGGCCCGAACGGCCGCACCTCTGCACCGGCCTCGCGCAGGGCTCGCCAGTATGCCCGTTTGGTGGCGAGCGAGCCCAGGCCGTCGTAGAGCACGCGCACGTGGACGCCTTCGCGCGCGCGCGCGGCCAGCGCATCGGCGAAGCGCCACCCGGCCGCGTCGGAGCGAATGATGTAGTTCTCGAAGTGAATCCATTTGGCGGCGCCGGCGATGGCGTCGAGCATCGCCTGGTAGGCGTCGGGCCCATCGATGAGCAGCCGGACCGCATTGCCCGGGATCGGCCGGCCGCCGGCCGCGCGGTTGATCGCGCTGGTGACTGTCTGCTCGGCGCTGACCACGAGCGGGCCGGCCGATCCTCCGGTCATGGGGCGCCGAGGCCGAGGAGTCGCTCGTGGGGTCGGAGGGCGCCGAGCACGAACGCGATGTGCTCCTCCAACGGGACGCCCAGCTCGGCCGCGCCCTGGATCACGTCCTCCCGGCTGACACCGCGGGCGAATGCCTTGTCCTTGAGCTTCTTCCGGACGCTCGACACTTCGAGGTCGGCGAGGCTCCGGGACGGCCGCACCAGCGCACAGGCCACGAGGAACCCGCAGAGCTCATCTACCCCGAAGAGCGCGCGGGCCATCGGCGTGTCGCGGGGGACGCCCGTGTAGCTCGCGTGTCCGAGAATGGCGCGGCCGCTCGCCTCGGGCAGCCCCAAGCCGGTCAGCAGCCGCACCCCCTCTGCCGGGTGCTCCTCCGTGGGCGAGTGGCCCGCGTTGGGGAAGCGCTCGTAATCGAAGTCGTGCAGCAACCCCACCAGGCCCCACGCCTCCACATCTTCCCCGGCCCGCTCCGCCATGGCGCGCATGGCCACCTCGACCGCATACATGTGCCTCCGCAGCGGCTCCGAGGCGGTGTACTCGAGCATCAGGGCGAGGGCGTCGTCGCGCGTCATGGGAGTGGGGTGGTGAGAGGTGAGTGATGGGTTACCGCTCACTGTCCGTCTGCGCATATCCCGCCGTCAGCGGCACCCTCGTGGCGAGCTCGCCGTCGAGTGAAATCTCGAAAGCGAACGTGCCGGGGCGGGGGAGCGGGATGTCGAAGACGAGGACGGCGCCCGCCTCGACGTCCACGATGCCGGCCGGCGGTTCGCCGAACTGGACCGTGCCGTCGCCGCCGAGCAGCTCAGCGCCGCTCTCGTCCACGAAGCGGATGCGGATGGTGTGGATGCCGATCTCGGTGCGGCGCCCTCGCACCCGGAGCACCAGATGGGTGCGGGGACATACCGCCGGGAAACTGGTGAGCCAGACGTGCTGGAACATGCCGAGCACGCTCAGCTTGCCCTGCTGGTCGATCAGGGCATAGTCGGCGACGATGGCAAAGTCGAGATGCAGTCAGGCCACCCGGATCGAGGTGACGACGTCGTTCTGCTTGATGCCGTTCACCACGTCCATCCCCTGGCGCACCTGGCCGAACACCGTGTGCACCCCGTCGAGGTGCCGCTGGGGCGAGTGGCAGATGAAGAACTGGCTTCCGCCCGTGTCCTTCCCGGCGTGCGCCATCGAGAGCGTGCCCGCCTCATGCTTGTGGGTGTTGAGGTGGGTCTCGCACTTGATGTGGTACCCGGGGCCGCCGGTGCCGACGCGGGGATTGTTCGCGTCCTTGGAGAGCGGGTCCCCGCCCTGGATCATGAAGTTGTTGATGACCCGGTGGAACCGGGTGCCGTCATAGAACTCGCTGTTGGCGAGCTTCTCGAAGTTGGCCACGGTATTGGGCGCCTCGGTGTCGAACAGGTCGGCGACGATGGTGCCCTTGCTGGTCTCGATGGTCGCGGTCTTGGCCACGGGGAGGTCTCTCCTGGGTGGGTGCCTCAGTCAATCTAACAGCGTGATGCGGCGCTCAACCGGCGGGAGCACTCGCGCCAACCGGGGGAGCGAGGCTCGTCAGAACGGCTCGCCACGCCTCCTCGCTTCCCGCCGGCGCGCGGCAGCTCATTCCCGTGCACGCATACCCGGCCGGCGCCCGGCCAGCCGCCACCATTCCCGCCATCGCGGGCGGGAGCGTGTCGGCGGCCGCCTGGCTGGGGGCGATCCGCCGCACCACGCGCCGCGGGATGAATGCGCGGAGCGCGCAGGCGTGCATGGCCTCGGCTGCGGGATCGCCCGGCTCGCCGACGATCACCAGGTGCGTGGCGGGCGAGAGCTGCCAGTCCACCGCCAGCAGGTACGCGGCTGCGTGCAGGCCGAGCGCCTCGGCCCGGCCGGCAAACGCCCGCACCAGCGCCAGGCCGCGCTCCCGCCAGCGTGCAGCGCCCGTGAGCTCGTGCAGGCGCGCGCAGACGATGCCCGCCACGCCGTTGGGCGAGGGTGCCGGCGCGTCCTGCACCGGCTTGGCGCGCGCGGGCAGCAGGCCCAGCTCCTCCCGCCGTCCGCGGGCGGCATCGAACAGGCCGCCCCCGCCGGCCTCGTCCCAGTAGTCCGCCCACACCCGGTCCATCAACCGCTCGGCCCAGGCGATCCACGCCCCGTCGCCCGTGGCTTCGGCGGCATCGAGCGCCCCGGCCGCCACCTGCACCTGGTCGTCCAGCAACCCGCCCACGCCGCCCGGCGTGTGCGCCACCGCGTCCTCGGCCACGCGCTCCGACCGGAGGCGTTCGAGGGTCAGGAGCGCGTGCCGCCGGGCGTCGCCGTCGCCCAGTACGGCGCCCGCGCGGAGCATCGCGGAGGCCAGCATGGCGTTCCAACCGGTGTAGCGGGTCCGGTCCACGAAGGGCGCGGGCCGAGCGGCCCGGGCCGCGAGCAGCTTCGCCTCTGCGCGGCGGAGCGTGGCGCGCACCTCGTCCTCCGGGCGAGCCAGCCGGAGCGCGAGCGCCGGTACCGTGGCCGCGACGAACAGGACGTTCCTCGCGGGATCGTGGTGCATCTCCCCGGCAGTGCCGATGTCGTAGTACGCCGCGGCCACCTCGAGCTCCGGCGGCGTCAGCACCGCCGCGGCCTCGTCCCGGGTCCAGGTGAAATAGTCGCCGTCGTCGTCGAGGCCGACGTCGGCGTCCTGACTCGCGCCGTAGCCGCCCTCGGGGTCCGCGAGCACCTCCCGCACCCAGCGCACGATGCCGCGCGCCGCCGACCCGTACTCCGCCGTGCCGAACAGCACGTGCGCGTCCAGATACGCCTTCAGCAGCTCGGAGTTGTCGTATGACATCTTCTCGAAGTGGGGCACAATCCACTGGGCGTCCACGCTGTAGCGGTGGAACCCGCCGCCGAGCTGGTCATAGACGCCGCCGCGGGCCATCCCCTCGAGCGTCCGGTCGAGCATGCGGCGCGTCCGGTCGCCGGGCTGATCGAACCAGCGGTGGAGCAGGAACGTCATGGCGCCCGGATGGGGGAACTTGGGGCTGCTGCCGAAGCCGCCGTTCACCGGATCGAACACCCGCGCCATCTGGTCAACCGCCGCGTCGAGCATCCGCGGCGTCACCTCTCCGGGCGCGGCCTCGTCGAGATCGTCGGCCACGACGCGACGGATCGCATCCGCCTGCGACTGCACCTGCCCGCGGCGCGCGCGGTACGCCTCGAGCACGCTCTCGAGCACCGTCCGGAAACCCGGCCGGCCGTACGCCCCGTCCGGCGGGAAGTAGGTGCCGCCGTAGAACACCTCACCCGCCGGCGTGAGAAACGCGGTCAGCGGCCAGCCGCCCTGGCGGGTGAGCGCCTGGACCGCCCGCTGGTACCGCGCGTCCACGTCGGGGCGCTCATCCCGGTCCACCTTGATGCAGATGAAGTGCTCGTTCAGGAAGCGGGCGAGCTCGGGGTTCTCGTACGACTCGCCGTCCATGACATGGCACCAGTGGCACCAGACCGCGCCGATGTCGAGCAACACCGGCCGGTCATCGACGCGGGCCGCCGTGAAGGCCTCTTCGCTCCAGGGCAACCAGTGAATCGGCTGGTGAGCCGCGGATTGCAGGTAGGCGGACGACGAGGCGGCGAGGCGGTTCGAGCTCATGGCTGGAAGGTAGCAAAGAGGGCGCACGAAAGTGCGCCCTCCGCGTTCAGTCGCGGGCCATCAGGCCGGCGTCAGGATCCGGTCTTGTGACTCAGCGAATAGACGTATGCCGCTACCGCCTTGACCTCGTCGTCGGTGATGGAGGAGCCGCCCTTGGGGGGCATCATGATGCCGCTCTTCGACTCGTTCTGCGGGACGCCGGTGGTCACCTGTTTCACGATCGCGTCGTAGGAGCCGTCGCTGTGGATCCATTCCGCGTCGGTGAGGTTGGGGCCGACCGCACCCTGCGCGTTGGCGCCGTGGCAGGCGTAGCAGTTTCCCTTGCTGTGGAAGATGCTGTCGCCCTGCGCGATGAGGGCCGGCGTCACGGCCGCGGGCGCCTGCGCCAGGGCGGTGCGGCTTCCGACGACCGCGGTGAGCGCGAGCAGCAGAACGGCACGGGTCCTGGTGTCCATCGTGACTCCTGTGGCTGACGGCCGGATCGGGCATGCGGACTCTTGAGAATACAGCCCCGGGAGGGGCGGTCAAGGAGGGCGGCCCGGCTCAGTTCGTCCCCACGGGGCGCGGGCGGAAGATCTCCGCGTCATACGCACTTCGCGGATTCCACAGCACCCACGAGGTGATTCCCAGCTCCTCCGCGGCCCGGATCTGCTCGCGCACGAGCGCCGGGGTGTAGCGCGGCGGCCCCAGCGTGAACGCCTGCAGATAGGGCCGGATCTCGGCCGTCTTCCCCAGCGGCGCCGACCGGCGAATGGCGTCCTGCATGGCGCGGCGGATCACCTTGTAAGGCTCGCCGTTCGGGTGCTTGAGGCTGTAGTACCCGCCGAAGTAATGGCTGGGGTAGACCATCGGCAGGACTACGTCCGCGGTGGTGACCAGATCCTCCCACATCTGCCCGATGCCCATGTCCGTCGGCGCGCTGGTGGTGAGTCCGAAGACGTCGATGGTGAACGGCACGCCGAGGGCCCGGGTACGCTCGCCGAGCAGCCGGAGGTTCCGGGCGATGCCTTGCCGTTTGGTCTCGCCCGGGTGCCGGCCGGCGAATACGGCGCTCGCCAGCCGGCTCTCGGGCTCGTCGGGAAACCGGACGTAGTCGTACTGCACTTCGGCGAAGCCCACCCGCACCGCCTCCGCCGCCAGCTCGGCGGCGTAGACCCACACCGAATC